>CACWMM010000068.1:0-8247 GCA_902761955.1 uncultured Olsenella sp.
CACGACTCCGTTGCAGACATCTGCCAGCAGATGAGCGACGCCACCCCCGCCGGCCAGGCGCACGAGGTGATCCTGGACCGGCCGGCCGCCATCGAGCGCGCCGTGGAGCTGGCGTTTGCGTCCGAGCGCGGGGCCGTGGTGTGCCTTCTGGCCAAGGGCGACGAGACCCGTCAGCACGAGGGCGACCGCTTTGTGCCGTGCGAGACCGACGGCGAGATCTTCCGCCGCGCGGTGGAGCGCACGCTGGCGAGAAGAGCAGGCGCTTCCGGCAGCGGCGTGGCCGACAACAAGTAGCTTGTGCGCGGCGTCTTGCCCATGGGCGAGGCGCCGCTCCCTTTAGGAAGTCTTACGTGCCGGCGCGGTGGCGCCGGCCGAGAGGAGCATCATGCCCGGACTGTCGCTACCCACGTTCCCCACTGACCCAGCACGCGTTCCCGAGGACATGGCCCAGCGTTTCTCGCGCATAAAATACGTAATCACCGACACGGACAACACCATGGTGAGCCACGGGCAGGCGTTGGCGGCGACGGACGGGACCCCTTCCGTGGAGCTCGCCCAGACCCTGGTTGACCTGCGGCGCGCCGGCGTGAGCGTCATCCCGTGCACCGGGCGCAACCGCGCGATGGTGCGCGAGGACGCGCACATGCTGGGGCTGGGCGGCTGGATCGGCGAGATGGGCGGCATCCTGTGCCTGCGCGAGGGCGCCACGAGCGACTGGCGCTACTTCACGGCGGACATGCCGTACGACCCCGGCTGCGGCGATACCCCGCACGACCTGATCGTAAAGACGGGCGTGGTTGGGCGGATGCTCGACCGCTGGTACGACTGCCTCGAGACGTATCACGACAACAACATCGGCTTCGAGTACCGCGAGGTGACGGTGGGGCTGCGCGGCGCCGTGCTGGAGGACGAGGCCCAGGCCATGCTGGACGAGACGGGGCTTCCGCTGTACCTGGCGGACAACGGCTTCGTGAGCCGCGTCACCGGCGACACCGTCCTGCCGCGCCGGTCGGACGGGACGCTGGAGGACGTGCATACGTACCACATCACGCCGCGCGGGCTGGACAAGGGCAGCGCGACCGCGCGCTACATCGAGCTCATGGGGTGGGACCCAGCCGAGGTCATATGCTGCGGCGACTCTCCCGCCGACTGCGCGATGGCGCCGCACGCCGGCACGTTTCTGCTGATGCGCAACGGCGTGGGCAACCCCAAGAGCCAGGCCGCGCTCGCCGGCCGCGGCAACGCGTTCGTCTCTGCCTTGGACTCGACGGACGGGTTCTGCCAGGCCATGCGCACCATCCTGGCGGTCAAGCGGCAGTCGTAGGGCACCGGGCGCGGGCGCGGACGGCGCGGGCGGCGCAGCCCGGGCCGCCCTCCCCTCCCCCCAAACGCCGAGGGCCGCGCCCGGGATGGAGGCGCGGCCCTCGGCCATGCATATGGGGAACCGGTGCCGCCGAAAGGGGGAGGCGACGCCGGCAATAGGGAGGTCAGGCTCTTAGCGCAGGTGCCAGATGTCCTTCTCGTACTGCGCGATGGTGCGGTCGGACGAGAAGTACCCGGCCTTCGAGATGTTCACCAGGGCCTTGCGCTGCCAGACCTCGCGGTCCTCGTAGTCCTTCAGGACCTGGGCCTTCGTGGCGCAGTAGTCCGCGAAGTCCGGGAACGTCATGAACCAGTCCTTGTTCAGGAGCTCGTCGTGCAGGCGGTTCAGGTTGGTGGCGTCGCCCTGGGCGAGCATGGCGTCCGACGTGAGGAAGTCCACCGCGGCCGCGAGCTCCTCGTCCTTCTCGTAGTAGCTCCTGGGGTTGTAGTCGCCGCGCTTGTAGCGGGCGATGACCTCGTCGGAGGACTCGCCAAACGTGTATATGTTGTCCTCGCCCACGAGGTCCGCGATCTCGACGTTTGCGCCGTCCATGGTGCCCAGCGTGACGGCGCCGTTCAGCATGAACTTCATGTTGCTGGTGCCGGAGGCCTCCTTGGAGGCGAGGCTGATCTGCTCGGAGATGTCGGCCGCCGGAATCAGGTGCTGCGCCGCGGTGACGTTGTAGTTCTCGATCATGACCACCTGCAGGTACTTGCTGGCCACCGGGTCCGCCTCGATGACCTTGCCCAGGCAGATAATTGCATGAATGATGTCCTTGGCGATGGTGTACGCCGGGGCGGCCTTCGCGCCGAAGATGACCGTGACCTTGTGCTTGGGCAGTTCGTCTGCCTCGAGCATCTGCAGGCGCTGGTACTTGCGGATGGCCCACAGCAGGCTGAGCTGCTGGCGCTTGTACTCGTGCAGACGCTTGGACTGCACGTCGAACACGGAGTCGGGATCGACCACGGTGCCCTGGTGCGCGGCAAGCCACGTGGCAAACGTCTGCTTGTTGTCGCGCTTCACCTGGTCGAGCTGCGCCAGGAACGCCGGGTCGTCCGCCAGCGGCAGCAGCTGCTCAAGCTGCTCCGCGTCCGTCTTCCAGCCCTCGCCGATCTTGCCGGAGACCAGCTTGTTCAGGCCGGGGTTGCACTCCACCATCCAGCGGCGGAACGTGATGCCGTTGGTCTTGTTGTTGAACTTCTCGGGATAGATCTTGTAGAACGGAGCGAGCTCGGAGTCCTCCAGGATCTTGGTGTGCAGCGCGGCGACGCCGTTGACGGAGTGGCTGAAGTGGATGTCGATGTTCGCCATGTGGACGTTCTGCCACTTGTCGATCACCTGGACAAAGTCGTCCTCGTACTGGCCGCGCACAAACGCGTCCAGCTGCTGGATGATGGGTACCAGCTGCGGCGCAACGCGCTCGATGAAGCCCAGCGGCCAGCACTCCAGCGCCTCGGCCAGGATGGTGTGGTTGGTGTAGGCGCAGGTGTCGCGCACGATCTGGACGGCCTCGTCAAAGCCGATGCCGCGCTCGCCCAAGAGCCTGATGAGCTCCGGGATCACCATGGTGGGGTGCGTGTCGTTAATCTGCACGGCGGCGTAGTCCGCGAGGTCGTGCAGGTTGCTGCCGCGCTCCACGCACTCGTCCAGCATGAGCTGCGCCGCGTTGCTCACCATGAAGTACTCCTGGTACACGCGCAGGATGCGGCCGGCCTCGTCGGAATCGTCCGGGTACAAGAAGAGCGTCAGGTTCTTCGCGACCTGCGACTTGTCGAAGTTGATGCGATTCTTGATGACGCGCTCGTCCACGGTGTCCACGTCAAAGAGGTTGAGCGTGTCGCACTGGCTGTGGTAGCCCGTCACGTCTATCTGGTACATGGTAGAGGTGACGGAAAGGTCGCCAAAGTTCACGGTGTAGTGCTTGGGCGTGCGACGCATCCAGCTCTCCTGGCCCCACCTGAGCCAATAGTCCGGCGACTCGTACTGCTTGTTCTTGTCGAAGCTCTGCCTAAAGAGGCCGCAGTGGTACGCAAGGCCCACGCCGGACGCGGGCAGCCCCAGCGTGGCGCAGGAGTCCAGGAAGCACGCGGCCAGGCGGCCCAGGCCGCCGTTGCCCAGCGACGGCTCGTTCTCGAACTCCTCAAGCTTGGCCAGGTCGCGACCGGCCTCGGCGAGCTCCGCGCGCACCTGGTCGTACAGCCCCAGGTTTATGAGGTTGTTGCTCAGGAGCTTGCCAATCAGGAACTCCGCAGAGATGTAGTACAGGCGCTTCTTGCCCTGGTTGTAGCCCTTCTCGGCCGCCGCGTCCTTAGTGAGGCTCAGCAGCGCGTTAAAAAGCTCGAGCTCCGTGCACTCCGCAAGCGGCTTGTTGGCATAGGAGGCGAGGCTAAACTCAGTCATGATGGGTTCCTTTCAGGTCATTGCTGACGTTAACAAGCACTATAGTTGCAGACGGCTGGCCAATTCTTGCATCATGATGCCTTCTGTTAGTACTAAACTAGCATCATGACATGAAACGACTGACGTGTTTCCAGCACGCAACCGTTTCCAGAGCGTACGGCTCTGCGGGGCGCCAACGCCGCGGACGCGGCGCGTGCGCAGGGCGAGAAGAACGGGGGTGTCCGGCCGATGGACTTTGCCAGATACGAGCAGTACCGCGAGACCGGCGTGCACGAGGTGCCGGGCTTTGCGTACAACACGTACCTCTGCACCATCCCGCAGGACTTCGCGCGCGTGAGGCCGCACTGGCACGACCAGATGGAGATCGTGTACGTGAAGCGCGGCAGCGGCACCGTGAGCACCAACTTCGTGCGGCACCCGGTGCACGCAGGCTCCATCGTGCCGATCCTGCCGGGAGAGATCCACGCCATCGACGGGGACGAGGGCTCGCGCATGGAGTACGAGAACATCATCTTCTCGCTGGACATCCTGGACAGTCATGAGCCCAACGACTGGTGCCGTGCCAACGTTCTGGACCCCCTGCGCGAGGGCACGCTGCGCTTTGCACGGCCCGTGCCGGAGGGAACGGAGTTCTACGAGCGCGTGCGCTGGGCGCTGGACGGGGCGGACGCCGCGTGCACCGTGAGGCAGCCCGGGTATTCCATGGTGGTGAAGAGCAGGCTGTTTCTGCTGCTAGACGCGCTGTACGCCTTCCGCAGCGCAGATGCGCCGGATTGCGTGGAGCCCACGGCGGAGCGCCTGCGCACGGTGCTACGCGAGGTAAACGCAAACTACGCCGCGCCGCCGAGCGTGGAGGACGCCGCGCGGCTGGCCGGCTACAGCAAGGCGCACTTCATGCGGGTGTTCAAGAAGGACATGGGAATGACGTACGGCCAGTACGTGACGGAGTGCCGCCTGACGGCCGCCTCGTACTACCTGGAGAAGACGTCCGACCCGGTGGGCGCCATCGCACAGTCGTGCGGGTTCGACAACTTCTCGTACTTCAACCGCAGGTTCCGGCGGCGCTACGGCATGACGCCCACGGAGTTCCGCGCGAAGGCGTAGCACGCGGCGGGCACGGCCCCACTTCTGGTGAGCACGCGGGGCGAAACTTCGCTAGGATTGACTAACGCAACCACAGGTAGGGGCCCGCGCAGGGGCCCACGGCAACGGCGGCCGCGCACGCGCGCCGGCCGCGCGCAGGAGGGAGGCGCACCGTGTCGTTTGATCCAAACCGCGAGGACTACCAGCGCCTGGGCCTGCGCTTCGCGCGCTCGCTCGACGGCGGCGACCCCTCGGGCGCCGCTAAGGCGTTCGCGTCGTTTGGGCGGCGCTTCTCGCAAGACCGCGACTCGCTGCCCCAGACGGACGCGGACCGGGCGTTTCACCTGGTGGCCCGCGCCACCATGGTGATCGACTACCAGCTGCCGTTTGCGGAGTCCGACGCCCGCGCGGCCGAGCTCATCCAGCGCGGCCACACGCTGCTGGACGAGGCCCTGGCGCTCGACCCCAACTGCCACGACGCCGTGCGCATGCAGCACGCGGCCACGATCGCCGGCTTTGACGCGTTCTTCCACTACCTCGAGCAGGGCGAGAAGGACGTGCGCCGCTCGTGCGCGGCCGCGCGCGACGCGGCGCTTGCCAAGGACGAGGGCGAGCGCTCGCTGCTTGAGGCGGAGCTCGCGATGCGCCCGTACCTGCGCTGGCTCGCGACCATGGCGGACAAGGCCCTCATCTGCGGCCGCAACCGGCAGTGCCTGGACATCTGCCGCCGCGCGCTGGAGGCAGACCCCAACGACGCCGCGGACGTGCGCTTCTCGGCCGCTCTGGCCTACGCCAAGCTCGAGGACGCCGCCGGGCTGGACGCGCTTGCGCATCGCGCCGCCACCTTGGGCGTGCCGCGCCGGCACGAGGGCCCGGACGCGTGGCAGCTCATCGCGCGCATGTCGCTGGCGCACAGCCGCCACGATGCGGACGACGCCCTGCGCCAGCTGCGCGCGCTTCTGGCCGCGTACCCGCACGCGGCCGCGACGCTGGTGAGCCAGCGCGAGCTGCCGGACGGCGTGTTCTGCCGCCTGGCCGTGCCGCCGTACAGCGAGGACGAGCTCATCGTCGCGACGTCCGAGGCCACGGTGCTGTTTCAGGAGGGCCGCGACAGCCACGGGCGCGGCGCGCTGGGCTCGTGGGTCGCGGCGCAGGCGCAGCGGCTTGACCCCCGCGGCGTGGCGCAGCTTCGCGCGGAAGGGGGCGACAGGTGATGGACGGACGCGAGGAGCTGGTGCTGAGGCTTGCGGCAAAGCGCCGCGCCAAGCTGGAGCTTTCTGACAGCGGCTACGCCGAGCTGCTGCTTGCCGTGCGCGAGGAGCCGGAGCGCTTCATGGAGGACGGCTCGGACGAGGCGTTCGCCGTGGTGGCGCGCGCCGTCGCGGCGCTGGACGAGGCGCGCGAGGGTGACGACCTCCTGGACGACGGCGAGTTCTTCTCGCAGCGCGCGAAGCGGATGGAGCGCCTGGGCGACGAGTGCGTGCGCGCCCTGGCGCTGGACCCGAACTGCACGGAGGCGCAGCTGCTGCTTGCGCTGGCGCAGGACCCGGATCCGGACCTGCTGCTGAACGCGCTGCTTGCGATAGACGACGACGCCACCCGGCGGCTGGGTCCCGTGGCGCAGGAGGCCGGGGCGGACGCGTGGTCGGACGTGTTCGCGCGCGGGCGGCTGCGCGTGAAGGCGGCCATCGCGCGCACGTGCCTGGACTCCGCGCGCTACCGCATGGCGGATTCCGTGGCGCGCCAGGTGACGGCCGCCACGCACGCGGACCCGCTTGGCGCGCGCCACACCAGCGCGCTCGCGCTCGCGCGGCTCGAGGACGAGGCGGCGCTCGATGCGCTGGAGGCGTCGTTCGGGCGGCACGGCGACAGCTGGACGCAGCTCGCGCGGCTGATCCTGTTCTACAAGCTCGGCCGCATGGGCGCCGCGCGGCGCGCGCTCAAGGGGCTGGACACCCTGTGCGAGGGCGGCGTGTACGCGCTGCTGCGCCCCGTGATGGTCGACACGTACCTGCCGGACCGCCCCGCGGCCACGCCGTACAGCTTCGAGGAGGTCACGCTTGCCGTGCACGAGGCCGACCCCATCGTGGTGGACGTGCCGGACCTGGTGACGTGGGTGCAAGACCAGCCCGGCATGGTGCAGTCCGCGCGCGCGTTCGCAGATAATGCGGGGTTGGAGTGGTAGCCGCCCCGCACGCGGCGCCAGTCTGGTATACTGCTTGCTTGCGTCCCCATCGTCTAGTGGCCTAGGACACCGCCCTTTCAAGGCGGTAACACGAGTTCGAGTCTCGTTGGGGGCACCATCGCACGCATCGGGCCCGTCGGCACGCGCCGGCGGGCCCTTTCGTGTCGCAGCTCTCTGCACCGCGCGCCCCAGCCGGCACGCCCCGGCGCACGGTCGGCAGCCGCGCAGGCAACCCGAGGAATTGCAGTACGCTGCAAAAATCGCTATTCTTGCAGCACGCTGCAATTCTTGCTAAACTTGCAGCACGCTGCAAACATACGAAGGGTAGGCCGACATGAAGATAACCTCTTCCGCCGAGGCGGGCGCCCTCGTCAAGTCTCTCAGGGAGTCGCGCAAGCTCAGCCGCAAAGAACTCTCGGACGCCTCGGGAATACCGCTGCGAACGGTGTATGCGGTCGAGAAGGGCGAGCTCAACAACCTGAGCCTGGACAGGTTCATCGCGCTCATCTCGGCAATGGGCGCACACCTTGACGTTCGCGTCTCGGACACGATCTCCAGCAAGGACGCCGAGATGAATCGCCTGATCAAGATGATTGCGACAGAAAACCTCGACGCAGACATGTGGGGAATTGCGCCGTAGGCAGCCGTCAGCCCGCGCCGCACTCCCCTACCCGCGCGACAGCCGCTCCCGCACGCGCGCCGCGATGCCCGCGGCGCTCAGCCCCGCGCGCTCCAGCAGCGCCGCCTGAGAGTCCGCGTTCTGGTACGCGTCCGGCATGCCCAGCCGCCCAGGCCGCCCACCACGCTGTGCTCCTCCACCGTCGCCACCAGCCTGCGGCCGCCCGCGGCCAGCGCGTCCACGGCCGCCACGTCCAGCGGCTTCACGGTCAGCATCTCCAGCACCTCCGCGGCCACGCCGTCCGCGGCAAGAAGCCTGG
Source organism: uncultured Olsenella sp. (assembly GCA_902761955.1). Taxonomy (GTDB): domain Bacteria; phylum Actinomycetota; class Coriobacteriia; order Coriobacteriales; family Atopobiaceae; genus Parafannyhessea. Next base: position 7,970 of record CACWMM010000068.1, read on the forward strand.
CCGCCTCCACGGCGCGCGAGCAGATGGTGCCCGTGGCCACCAGGCTCACCTCAGGCGCTCCCTCGGGCGAGAAGATCCGCTGCGCCCGCCCGACCGCGGCTGTAGTCCCGTCCGGGTGCAGGTTGGCGCCGTCCAGCGTGTTCGTGCGCACGTACGCCGGGCGCGGTGCGGCGGCAAGCAGCCGCAGCACGCTCGCGAGCTCCGCGTTGTCCGCCGGGCAGAACACCTCCACGTTCGGCACGCCGCGCATGAGCGATATGTCCTCCAGCGCCATGTGG
>CACWMM010000069.1:0-13590 GCA_902761955.1 uncultured Olsenella sp.
ACGGCGTCCGCCTGGTCCACGTCGAGTGGTATGCGCCCGAACGCCTGCACCGCGTCCGTGTGGAACAGCGCGCCCGCCTCGTGCGCCGCGCGGGCGATCTTTCCCACTGGCTGCACGACGCCGGTCTCGTTGTTCGCGCTCATCACGCTCACGAGCGCCACGTCCGGACCCAGCAGCTTCCGCACGGCCTCCTCCGTCACGACGCCCTCGCGGTTTGGCCGGGCGAGCTCCACCTCGAAGCCACGTCCGCGCAGCGCCGGCACCACGTCGAGCTCGCTGTCGTGCTCGATGGCAGACACGATGACCCTCGTCCTCTTGCGGTCGCGGTCGCGCGCGCCCTCGGCCATGCCGTACAGCGCAAGGTTGTTCGATTCGGTGCCGCCTGAGGTGAACACCACGTCCGCCGGCCTGAAGCCGCCGCCCACGCAGCGCGCGATGTCGCGACGGCACTGCTCCAGCCTCGCATACGCCCCGAGCGTATGGAGAGAGTTCGGGTTCGCGCCCGCTATCTCGGACTCCTCGTATGCGCGCTCGGCCTCGATGGCCTCCTCGCACATGGGCGCGGAGGCCGCATAGTCCAGGTACACGTAGTTATTCTTCTGCATCCCTATGCCCTCTTGGCGAGCCCCATGGTGCCGTTGCGGCGGAGCTCCTCAATCGCCGCGGCGTGGTCCGCCGCCTTGAACACCTTGCTTCCGGCTACTATCACGTTCGCGCCCGCGGCGACAACCTCGCCCACGTTGTCCGCGCCGATGCCTCCGTCCACCTCGACGAGCGGGCTCACGCCGTGCTCCGCGCACATCCTGCGCAGGGCCCTCAGCTTCCCGATGGAGCCCGGGATGAAGCTCTGCCCGCCAAAGCCGGGGTTCACCGTCATCACCAGCACCATGTCGAGCTCGTCCAGGATCGCGTCGAGCGCGACCACCGGCGTGCCCGGGTTAAGAGCGACGCACGCCTTCGCCCCGGCGTCGTGGATGAGCCCCACGAGCCTGTCCGCGTGCGTCTGCGCCTCGTAGTGGAACGTCACGACGTCCGCCCCGGCCTCGAGGTACCACGGCACCTGCTCCTCGGGGTTCGTCACCATGAGGTGCACGTCCAGGGGAAGCTTCGTCGCGGCCTTCGCCTGGCGCAGGATCTCCGTGCCAAAGCTCAGGTTCGGCACGAAGTGCCCGTCCATCACGTCGTAGTGGACGAGGTCCGCGTTCGCTATGCTCTCGAGCTCCTCGCCCAGACGCGTGAAATCGGCTGAGAGGACCGACGGTGCAATCAGTACGCTTTCGTTTGACATGTCTTCGATCTTCTCCCCTGCGCTCTATTCCCTTGTGTCGAGACCGTAGAACTCCACGTGCGGGTCACGGTCCAAAAGCAGCTGGGCCGCCTCGCCCAGTTCCGTCCCATCATACAGAATCGAGTGGACGGCATTCGTGAGCGGAGCCTCTATGCCAAGCTCCCGCGCGAGCTCCCACGTGCTCTGCGCCGCTCGTGCACCCTCTACCACCATGCCGGTGCGCTCCTCGTAGTCCTCGAGGCTCTCGCCGTGCGAGAACGCCTCGCCAAACGTGCGGTTGCGCGAGTGACGAGAAGTGCAGGTCGCCACGAGGTCGCCCATGCCGGCCAGGCCCATGCACGTCATGGGGTCGCCGCCCACGGCGCACACGATCCGGCTGATCTCTGCGAGGCCGCGGGTCATGAGGACCGCGAGCGTGTTGTCGCCAAGGCCCAGGCCCGCGCAGATGCCGCACGCGATCGCGACGACGTTCTTCACGGCCGCGCACACCTCGACGCCCTTGATGTCCTGCGAGCGGTACACGCGGAACTCCTGCGAGACAAACGCCCCCTGGAAGTACGCCGCGAGCCCCTCGCTCTGGCACGCCACTACCGCGGCCGATATAAGGCCCTGGCAGATCTCCTCCGCGTGGTTGGGGCCGGAGAGCGCCGCGACGCGCGCCGGGTTTCCCAGCACGTCCGCCACGACGTCCGCCATGAGGAGGTGCGTTCCGGGCTCGATGCCCTTCGTGAGCACCACGATGGGCAGGTCCTCGGGCACGAGCCCCTTGAGCTCCTCGCAGATGCCGCGCAGAAACGACGACGGCACGACCATGGCCATGGACTCCGCGCCTTCGAGCACGCGGGCGAAGTCATGGCTCGCGCTCACGTTTGCCGGAAGCTCAAAGTCCGTCAGGTGTCGCGGGTTCCTGCGCGTGCGGTTGATGGCATCCGCCACCTTAGGCGAGTGCGCCCACACGCGCACGTCGTCCGCGTGCGCCGCAAGAAGGCCCGCCGCGGCGGTGCCCCAGGAGCCAGAGCCGATGACGGCTATCCTTCCCGCCATCGCTACCTCCCGTCCTTCTCGCCGCCGCGCTTGTGCACGCTGAACGTGCGCTCCTGTCCGTACGCGAGCTTCTTGATGTTGCCCCTATGCGCGAACACCACGACGGCTGCCACCACCAGAAGCGGCACGATAGCGACGCCGCGGATGCCCCACGCAAACGAGATGATGGGAAGCGATATGGCCGCACTCACGGAGCCGAGCGACACGTAGCGCGTCGGCACGGCAAGCACCGCGCCCAGCCCCACGCTGATGCCCTTTCCGCCGTGGAAGCCCAGGTACGGCGAGTACACGTGGCCGAGCACGCACGCCATGTACAGCGCGGTCGTCGACCAGCCGGACGCCCCGAGCGCGGCCGTCTGCGAGAAGTCCCCGCCAAACGCCACCTGGGAAACGATGAGCCGCCCGAGCATGATGGCGAGGTAGCCCTTGCCCGCGTCGCACAAGAGCGTGAGCGCGGCCGCACCGCCGCCGGCGGAGCGCGCCACGTTCGTCATCCCGATGTTGCCGGAGCCCACCTTGCGCACGTCCACGTGCTCGCTGGAGTGCCGCGCGATGATGAGCCCGCTCGGGATGCCGCAGATGAGAAACGCGCCCGCCATGCACGCGAGCGTCGCGATAACGATGGTTTGCATGCTAGTCGTCCTTCCGCCTGAACCTGAGCCTCAGCGGCGTGCCCGAGAAGTCGAACGTCTCGCGGATGCGGTTCTCGAGGAAGCGCTCGTAGTTGTCGTCCACCAAATCCGGCGCGTTGCACCAGAACGTGAGCGCCGGCGGCTTCGTGCCCGTCTGCGTCGCGTAGTGGATCTTCAGGCGGCGGTTCTTGTACGTCACGGTGTGGCCGCCCTCGCGGATGGAGGTGATGAGCCTGTTCAGCTCCGACGTCTTCACCTGACGGGCGTGGTTCTCGGACGCCTTCACGGCCGCGGCAAGCACCTTGTCTGTCGCGCGGCCCGTGAGGGCGCTCACGTTCACGGACGGCGCCCAGCGGGCGAACGTCATCCGCTGGTCGAGCGACGCCCTCACGGCCTCGCGCTTCTCCTCCGTGTCGATGAGGTCCCACTTGTTCAGCACGATAACGATGGCGCAGCCGCGGTCGATGGCCATGCCCGCGAGCTTCTGGTCCTGCTCCGTGACGCCGACGCTCGCGTCCACCACCAGCAGGCACACGTCCGCCTTGTCCATGGCCTGCAGGCCCCTCACGAGGCTGTAGTACTCCACGTCCTCGTGCACCTGGGTCTTCTTGCGCATGCCGGCCGTGTCCACCAGGCGGATGCGGCTGCCCTTCCACGCGATCTCGATGTCGACGGCGTCGCGCGTGGTGCCCGCGACGTCGCTCACGATGGAGCGGTTGCGCTTTGCCAGGCGGTTCGTGAGCGATGACTTGCCAAATGCCGCGCGGCTCGCCCACTCCCAGCGAGTAGTAGTCCCAGCTGTTCAGCTCCTTGCTCGGGTTGTCGAGCTTGTTCACGCACAGGAACACGGGCTTCTTGGAGCGCCGCACCACGCGCGCGACCTCCTCGTCCTCGTCCGTGACGCCCACGGTCCCGTCCACGACGAAGATGATCGCGTCCGCCTCGTCGCACGCGGCGAGCGCCTGCTCGCGGATGCGCGGGGCAAACACGTCTTTGCTCTTCGCGGACTCGATGCCGCCGGTGTCGATCAGGACGAAGTCGCGTCCGTTCCAGTCGCAGTCGTGGTACGAGCGGTCGCGCGTGACGCCGCGCGACTCGTGGACTATGGCATCGCGGTTGACGGAAAGGCGGTTCACCAGCGTGGACTTGCCCACGTTGGGACGGCCGACAACGGCGACGATTGGCTTTGACATATCACTCCTTGCTATAGGGGCACAGTTACGCTCAGTCTACCATTCGCTCGCGCGGGCTATTCGGTTGAGCGGCACCCTCACCAACACAGCGAAAGCGCGCAAGTTCGGGCGTGCGCCTCGTGCCGCCTCACGCTGCTTGGGCACAGGGCGCCGCATGTTGCCTTGGCGCAGGGCGCCGCATGTTGCCTTGGCGCAGGGCGCCTTGGGCGAGAAGACCTTGCGCCCACGGGCTGGCGCTAGCCCTGGGCCGCGTCCTTCTCGCCCGTTGCGGGCGCCTCGTGCGTCGATGCGCCCGTGAGCTTGCGGATGGCGTCAACGACCTCGTCTATCTGCTCCTGCGGGGTCGAGGCGCCTGCCGTCACGCCGATGGCGTCCGCGCCCGCAAACCACGCGGGGTCGAGCTCCGCCGGCGTCTCTATGTGGTGGGTGCGCGCGCACGCGTCCGCGCAGATCTGCGCGAGCCTGCGCGTGTTCGCGGACATCCTGCCGCCTATGACCACCATCGCGTCCGCGCGCGCGGAAAGCTCCGCCGCGGCGGCCTGCCGGGCAGACGTCGCCTCGCAGATCGTGTCCATCACGCGGACCTCGTCCGTGCGGCCCAGCAGGCGCCGCACGAGCTCTGCCAGGCGCTCGCGGGACTGCGTGGTCTGCACCACCACGCCCACCTTGCGGCCAAGCTTTAGCTCGTCCGCGTCATCCGGGCGCTCCACCACCGTGGCCCCTGGCGCGTGGCCGAGCGTGCCCATGACCTCGGGGTGGCCCGCCTCGCCAAACACCAGCACCTGGTAGCCCTCGCGCGTGAGCGTCTCGGCCGCGCGGTGGGCGCGCACCACAAACGGACACGTCGCGTCCAGAACGCTGTCCGCGGCGTCGCGCGCGCGGGCCTCCTCTTCCGGCGTGACGCCGTGCGTGCGCAGCACCAGCGTGCCGCCGTGGTACTCGTCCGGCTCGCTCGCCACCGTGACGCCGCCCTGCGCAAGGGACGCCACGACGGTGGGGTTGTGGATGAGCGGCCCCAGCGTGTGGATGGGCCCCTCCGCCTGCGCCGCGGCCTTGCGCACCAGCTCTAGCGCGCGATTTACCCCGTAGCAGGCCCCGGCCTCGCGGGCCACCTCGATCGTCGGCATGCGTCCTCCTACATCTTTCCCGGGTGCTCGCGGCGGAGCTCGTCGCGCAGCGCGTACACGCGCTCCATCGCGACCTCCTCCATCCTGAGCGCCTGCTGCTTGCGACCCCTCACGCCCAGGTCGGAAAACTCGATGCACTCCCCCGCCTTGCAGAACACGCGGCCAAAGCGCTTCCAGTGCGTGCCCTTCGGCGTGATGTCGCGCGCGCCCACGATGGCGACGGGCTGCACGGGCGCCTTCGCCATCTGCGCCATGAGCGCAAATCCGCCGTGGATGGTGACGGGCTGGTAGTCGCTCTTGATGCGCGTGCCCTCCGGAAACACCAGCACGCACTCCCCACGCTGCAGCGCGGCCTGCGCGCGACGCACCGCCTTCAGGTCTGCCGTGCCGCGCTTCACGGGGATGGCCCCCGCGCGCGAGAACAGCCACGACACGAAGCTCGTCTTGTTGAACTCGCTCTTCGAGATCGGCCTCACGCGGATGCCGTGGAAGTACAGCCCGCAGACGATGACCACGGGGTCGAGCATCGAGGTGTGGTTCATCACGATCATGCGTCCGCGCGCGTCGTCGCGAAGCAGCCGCACGTCCTCGATCCTCCACGGCCAGAGCAGCTTCGTGACCGCCCACACGATGGTAGCCGCCACGGCCAGAAGCGCCCGCGCCGGCAGCGGAAACTCCTTCATCCCGTGGTCGTAGTAGTCGTCGAACGTGTTGCCCGCAAACGCGCGCATCCGGCCCGCCGCGGCCTTCGGCTTTGCGGCGACCTTCGCAGCCGGCTTGCCTGCGTTCTTCTCGCCTGCGCCGTCCTTGGAACCGCCTGCCCTCATGGCCGTCTTCGCGGGTTCCGCCTTATCTGCGGCCGCCTTGGGCGAGAAGGACTCGCCCCCCTCGTCAAAAGGGGCGACCTCGCCCGCCTTCGGCGCCTCGCCCTTCGCGCGGGCGGCGTCCATCAGGTCCACGATCTGCTGCACCACCTGCTCCGGCGTGAGCGCGGAGTTGTCGATCATGTGCGCGTCTTCCGCCGGTTTCAGCGGGGACTCCTTGCGCGAGCTGTCCAGCTTGTCGCGGCGCACCAGGTCGGCAAGGATCTGCTGCTCCTCTGCCGCGTCGGCCTTCGCGGCGGCGTCGCGGCCGGCGTCTTTGCCCTCGCGCTGCACGGCCCTGCGGTGGGCGCGCGCCGCGGCGTCCGCCGTCAGGAACACCTTCACCTCCGCGTTGGGGAAGACGACGGTACCAATGTCCCTTCCCTCGGCCACGACGTCGCCGGCAGACCCCAGCTCGCGCTGGCGCGCCACCATGGCCGCGCGCACCCTGGGGTAGGCGGAAACCACGGACACGTTGCGGTCCACCTCCGGCGTGCGGATCTGGCGCGTCACGTCCCGCCCGTCGATGCTCACGGTCTGGCCGTCCGCGGACTTGCCGAACTCGATCTTCGCGCGCTCCGCCACGGCCGATACCGCGTCGCCGTCGCTCACGTCCACGCCCGCATCGAGGCAGCGCCACGTGACCGCGCGATACATCGCGCCCGTGTCCAGAAACGTGAGGTTGCACCTGTCCGCAATGGCATGGGCCGTCGTCGACTTGCCCGATCCCGCCGGTCCGTCAATGGCTACTATCATCTTGCATCCCTCCCAGAGATGTTCTGCGTCGTGTCGATTCCTATGAGCTCGGGCTCCCGCATGCGCCGGACGACCTCCTCCGGGGCAAGGGCAAGCGCCGCGAGCGAGAAGTGCCCGCCCCCGTAGGTGAGGATCTGCGAGCTCACGTTGGGGAGCGTCACGTGCCAGAACGTGGTAAGCGGCGTCCCGAACACGGCGCCCAGGATGGCGCGGGACATGCCGCCGTGGCTGATGCACGCCGTGCGGCCCTCCAGCGGCTCCAGCGCCGCAAGCACGCCTCGGGCGCGCTCCAGCAGGTCCTCGAAGCTCTCCGCGCCCGGCGCCGGCATGGAGCGTCCGTCCGCGTCCAACGGCCACGGGAAGTCGTAGCCAAGCTCGTGCACCGCGTCCATGCGCATGCCCTGGATGCTACCAAAGTTTATCTCCGCGAGCCCAGGCTCCACGCGACACTCTATCCCCAGGCGAAACGCCGCCTCCTCCGCGATGGAGCGGCAGCGCGACAGCGGGGAGCACCAGATGCGGTCTGGCTCCCACGCCACGACGGCCTCTATGGCACGGCGCATCTGCTCTTCTCCCCTGGGCGTGAGGTCCACGTCGATGCGGCCGGAAAGCACGCCCGCCATGTTCTCGCGCGTCTCGGGGTGACGCATCAGAAGTATCCTCTGCCTAGCCACGACGGGCCTCCCTCCCGTTTCTGGGCGCACGCGCGCCCCGCCCTTGCGGCGCTGCCGACGCCTTTCGCGTCGCGTGCGCCGCCTCGCCTTGCGATACCAGCCCCTCTATCATCGCACGCTCCGCGTCCGAAAGGGGTCGCCACTGGCCGGGCATCAGGCCGGAGAGCGTCAGCGGGCCAAACTCGTCGCGGTGCAGCCGCACCACCTCGTGGCCGATGGAGCGCAGCATCTTCTTCACCTGGTGCTTGCGGCCCTCGTGGATCGAGAGGCTCACCACGGCGTGGTTGTACGGCAGGCCCTCGCCCACCACGGGCAGTGCCGCCGGGTTGTCCGCGGAAAGCAGGCGCGCCTTCGCGGGCGACGCCACGCCGTCCGGCATCCTCACGCCGTCGCGCAGCATCTGCAGCTGGTGGCGGGTGGGCACGCCGCGCACGAGCGCCACGTAGTGCTTCCACACGTGGTGTGACGGGTGCAGCATCTGGTTCGCCACGTCGCCGTTGGTGGTGAAGAGGAGAAGGCCGGTCGTGTCGGCGTCGAGCCTCCCCACGGGGAAGAGCCCCGGGTAGCGCTTCGTGGGCACGAGCGCCGCGACGCACGGCCTGCCCTGCGGGTCGCTCATGGTCGTGACGTAGCCGGACGGCTTGTACAGCATCACGTACGCGGATTCGTCCGCGAGCGTGCACGCGCGCCCGTCCACCGTCACCTCGTCCACGCCCGGCGTCACCTTGCTGCCGAGCTCCGTCACGACCTGGCCGTTCACGCGCACGCGGCCCGCGGTCATGAGCGCCTCCGACCCGCGGCGGCTCGCGACGCCGGCACGGGCCAGGTAGCGCTGGAGCCTCATGGTGTAGGCGATGTCGAGGCCGCCGCTCTTCTCGGCCCCGTCGCTTTCCCGGGTCATCAGCGCTCGACCTCGCCCTCGGACACCTCCGCGCTTGCGGAGTCGTCCCCCGTGCCAGAGGTGGCCTCGTCGTCCGCGAACGCGTCGCCCAGCAGCTCCTGCTCCTCCTCGATGTCGGCGGAGGCCTCCTCGAGCGTGGATGATATAGCGCTGCCCGAGAGCCGCTCGCGGATGAAGCGCTTCGACTCCTCGTCCGGGGCGAAGTCCTCCAGCGGCGGAAGGTCGCGCAGGCTGCGGAGGCCAAACGTCTCGAGGAAGCGCTGCGTGGTGCCGTACTGCATGGCGCGGCTGCGGTCGCGCTCGCGCCCCACCTCGCGCACGAGGCCCTTCTCCTTGAGCGAGCCGATCACGCCGTCGGAGTTGACGCCGCGCACGGCCTTCACGCCCTCGCGCGTGACGGGCTGGTGATACGCGATGACCGCCAGCGTCTCGAGCGCGGCCTGCGAAAGGCGGCGCGTGTCCCACGAGAGCACGTAGCGCTCCACCACGTCGTGGTACGCGGGGTGCGTGAACAGCCGCCAGCCGCCCGCGACCTCGCGCAGCTGGAAGCCTCGGTTTGCGTCGGAGTACTCCGCCGCGAGCTCCGCCAGGGCGCCAGCCGCCTCGCTGGGGGCGACGCCCAGCACCTTCGAGAGCTCCGTCGCGGGAACCGCGTCCGTCGAGACGAGCAGCAGCGCCTCGAGCGCGCCCTTGAGCGAGTCGTGGTCAAGATGTTCCAGGTCCTGCATCAGGCATCCTCCTCGATGCTCGTGAGGTCCGAGTTGTCGAGCTCGAACGGCTTCGCGCCCTCGACGCGCGCGACGTCTATCTCGCCAAACGTCTGCTCCTGCGTCAGCACGACGGACCCGCGCTTCTCGAGCTCAAGTATCGCGAGGAACGTCGCGACGAGCGTCTCGGGGCGCAGGTCGCCATCGAGCAGCTCCGAGAAGCTCACGAGCGGATGGGCGCGCGTGACGCGGTCGACGGACGCGACGGTAAGGGCGATGGGCAGGCGCTTTGGGGCGATGTGCTCCGCCTCCAGCAGGAATCCCTGGCGTCGGCTGTCCAGGTCCGCGCAGATAACCGCAAGAGAGCGCAGCGTGATGCCCTCGAGATAGTCCGGCATGAGCCCCATGAACTCGGGGTCTGGGCCTGCCGTGCGCGGCTCCATCAGGCTCTCCGCCTCCATGCGGCTGCCGAGCGCCGCGGCTGCGTTGCGGAACTGCTTGTACGCGATGAGCCGCGCGATGAGCACCTCGCGCGCCTCGTCCGGCGAGAGGTTCGCGAGGTCGTCCTCGTCTTCGTCCTCGTCGTCCTGCCGGCGCGGGCGCTGCGGCTCGTCCGGCACGAGCGCGGCCGCCTTCATGTCGAGCAGCGTGGACGCCACGAGCACGAAGTCGCTCGCCACGTCCAGGTCGAGCTCGCCCATGGACTGCACCTCGCGCATGTACTGGTCGGCCACCTCGGCGATCGAGATGGACCCGATGTCGAGCTTCTGCCGACTGACCAACTGCAGCAGCAGGTCGAACGGTCCGGAGTACGCCTGTGTCTTAACGTTGTACGACACCTACGCCCCCATCATGAGTGTCGCGAGGTTCCCGGCGGTCGCGTCCAGGTACATGCCCAGCGGGTCGAAGCCCAGGACGGACGGCAGCACGTACAGCACCACCAGAAGGATGGGCATGCTGTACTGCTGGATCTTGTAGTAGCTCTGCCGCGCGCTGCCGTGCAGAAGCGGCATCACGATCTTGGAGCCGTCGAGCGGCGGCAGTGGTATGAGGTTGAAGAACATGAGCGTCAGGTTGACGTACACGTAGATCTGCAGCGCCATGAGCACCCAGTACAGCGCGTCTGCCGCGCCGGACCACGACGCGAACGCCAGCCTGAATGCCAGCGAGCCCACGAGCGCCTGCAGCAGGTTGGACGCCGGGCCCGCAAGCGCCACCAGCACCTCGTCGCGACGGGGGTTCCTGAGGTTGTACGGGTTGTACGGCACGGGCTTTGCGAACGCGAACACCGGCCCGCCGATCCACGCCATCAGAAGCGGCAGCAGCACGGACCCCACCGGGTCAAGGTGCGCGAGCGGGTTGAGCGTGAGCCTGCCCGCCTGCTTCGCCGTGGGGTCGCCCAGCTTGTACGCTACCCAGCCGTGCGCCACCTCGTGCACGACCGCCGAGAGCATCACAAGGGCGACCGAGCCCACGATCATGAATATCCTCTGGTTAGAGAGCATGTTTTCCTACCTTGCACCAAGCGAGCGCGCCTTGCGCACAAGCAGCCAGTCGATCACGAACAGCGCGATGGCCACCGCGACGAAGTCCCCGCGCAGCACGCCGCCAAACGGCGTCTGGTACACGAGCGTACCAGAGACGGACGACGGCAGCCACGCCGTGAACGCCGCGGTGAGCTCTACCACGTGGATGCGCCATGAGCCCAGCACCGCGGCATTCGCCACCACGAGCGCCGCAAGCGCGATCGCGTACAGCCTGCACGCGATCGCGACCACCTTAAGCAGCCACGACGCCGCACGGCCGGACGCCCGCCGCGCCGCGGGCGACACCTGCGCGCCCTGGGGCGAGAAGGGCGTCTGCCTCGGGCTCTCCACCGGCGCCACGTACGGCCGCTGCGGTGCCGCAGCGTACTGCCGCCGCGCGTACGGCTGGCCTGCGTACGGCTGGGTCCGCGGCTCGTCGGCGGGCATCTCGCCGGCAGCATCCGCCGCCGCACCCTGCGCCTGGCGGCGCGTCTGCGTCGCGGGATACGCCTGCGTCCTCTCGTCCCAGTCCGGGGCGGCATGCCTAGGCATTTAAGCTCCAGCCACTCCTCCTCGAGCGCCGGAATCTTCTTTGAGAGCGCGTTGTACTCCTTCATGCACTGGTCGAACTTCGCGGCGTCGTTGTACAGCGCCTCGTCGGCCATCATGTTCACGAGCTCCTTGTAGCGCGCCTGCGCCGGCTTCAGCGCGGCCTCCACCTGCTTCAGGCGCTTCTTCTCCTCGCGGACCGCCTTGTTCGCGGCGTTTCTGGCCTCCGCCTCCGCGCGGCGCTGCTCCTTCGTCTTCACGTTGCGGCCCGTGGGTGCGGGCGAGGCGGCGGTCGCTGCGGCAGGCGCCGCCGCCTGCCGGAACGCCGCGCCCTTCTCGCCCGCCTGGGCACCTAGCGCCTGGCCCTCGAGCTCCGCGCGCTTGTACAGGTAGTAGTCGTAGTCACCGTCGTAGAGCGTCACCTTGTGGTCGCGCACGTCCACCACCTTGTTCGCCACCGCGCGCACCAGGTGCTCGTCGTGGCTGATGAGCACAATCGTGCCCGGGAAGTTGACGAGTGCCTCCTCCAGCACGTCCACGGAGTCAATGTCCAGGTGGTTCGTGGGCTCGTCCAGGCACAGCAGCGGGTCCGGCGCCACGAGCATGCGCGCGAGCGCCAGACGCGCGCGCTCGCCGCCGGAGAGCACGCCCACCTTCTTCTCCACGTCGTCGCCGTGGAACAGAAACGCGCCCAGAAGCTTGCGCTCCTGGGAGGAGGTCCAGCCGGGCGCGGCCTCGTCCATCTCCTGCAGCACGGTGTAGGACTCGCGCAGGGTCTCAAGCTGGTGCTGCGCGTAGTACGCCACGGTCACGTTCTGGCCAAGCTTCACGGTGCCTGCCGTGGGGGCCTCGTGACCGTTGATGATCTTCATGAGCGTGGACTTGCCCGCGCCGTTGGGGCCCACAAGAGCCACGTGGTCGCCGCGGTACAGCTTCAGGTTCACGCCGTCGTACACGTCGTTGTCCTCGTAGTGCTTCGAGATGTCCTCCAGGCTCACGACCTCGTCACCGGTGCGCGGCGGGTCCGGGAACTTGAAGTGCACCTTCTTGGAGGACTCCGGCAGCACCACCAGCTCCTCGCGCACCTTCTCGAGCTTCTTGATGCGCTCCTGCACCTGCTTCGCCTTCGTGGGCTTGTAGCGGAAGCGGTCGATGAAGACCTCCATGTGCTGGATGTCGCGCTCCTGCGCCGCGCGCTTCGCGCGTAGCTGCTCCAGGTTGTCCTCGCGCTGGTGCAGATAGCTGGTGTAGTTTCCCGCGTACGTCATGAGGCGCTTGTTCTCGAGCGACGCGATGTGGCTCACGCACGCGTCCATGAACGAGCGGTCGTGGCTCACCAGCAGCACGGCGCCGTCGTAGCCCGCCAGGAACGACTCCAGCCACTTTACGGACTCCAGGTCCAGGTGGTTGGTGGGCTCGTCCAGGAGGAGAAGGTCGGGATGCCTCAGCAGCAGCTTCGACAGGGCAATGCGCATCTGCCAGCCGCCGGAGAACTCCTTCGCCGGCTTGTCGAAGTCCTCGACGGGAAATCCCAGGCCGCCCAGGATCTGCTTCGCCCTCGCCTCGAGCTCGTAGCCTCCAAGGCGCTCGTAGCGGTCCTGCGCCGCGCCGTAGCGCTCCAGCAGCGCGTACTGCTCGTCGCCCTCCGGCATCTCGGATATCTGGCGCTCCATCTCCTTGATGCGAGCCTCGAGGCGCTTGACCTCCACGGCGGAGTCCACGACCTCGCCGAGCGCGCTCTTCTCGCCCGCGAGGTGCGTCTCCTGCTCCAGGTAGCCGATGGACGCGTCGCGCGCGAACGACACGGTGCCCTCGTCAGGCTCCTCCAACCCCATCATGATCTTGAGGAGCGTGGTCTTGCCCGCGCCGTTGGGCCCAACGAGGCCCCAGCGCTCCCCCGCGTTAAGCTGCAACGTTGCGGCCGTGTACAGGACACGGCCGCCAAACGACTTCGTGATCTTGTCTGCAAGTGCTATCAAGTGCTGTCCGTTCCACCATACGGGCGTCTGCCCGAGAAGTACAATCCATCCGATTATACGTGGGTCCGGCACCTGCCGCGCACGCCGCTCACGACACTTACCAAAGCACCATTGCAGGTCGGTTTCGGGCTGAGTTGCACCGATGGCTCCGTCGCGCGCCGCGCGGATGCCACGGGTCTATGGTACGCCCCACGGCACCGCGTACCGCAAGTGCCGCAATTGGTCGGCGGCGACAAAAAAAGGGACCCCCGTGGGGGTCCCGAAGCGTGTGGTGGGCCCAGAGAGATTCGAACTCCCAACCCAGGGATTATGAGTCCCCTGCGCTAACCGTTGCGCCATAGGCCCGGAAAC
>CACWMM010000070.1:0-7542 GCA_902761955.1 uncultured Olsenella sp.
GTGGCGGCCGGCCGGGCGTCCGGGCAGGCGTCGTAGCTGGACTGTTGCACGACGCTCCCATGATAGCGCGGGCATGCGCGCGTGTGCCAGCCGCCCGCGCGCGAGGACGAGAAATACAAGACACGGCGCGAGCGGCGCTCGGCCGGGGCGTCATCGGGTGCCTCGAGGCGCTCGAGGCGATAAAGTACATCTGTGGGATCGGGGAGCCTCTCTGCGGCCGCCCGGCACGGAAGCGCCGTCTAGCGCGGAAGGGAACGAACGATGCTGCATCTTACGACAGGCGCCTTCGACCAGATGGCCTCCTGGGCCCGGGAGCACCTTCCGGAAGAGAAGCGCACGGTGCGCCGGCTGATGGTCACCCATGACGCGTAGGGGGCTGGTGCTCGCGAGCTATGGGACGACCCGGCAGGACGCCCGCCGGCGCGACATCGAGCCGCTCGCGCGCGATCTTTGCGCCGCAGCGCCTGGCGCGCCGTTTTGCGAGGCGTACCTCAGCGCGCCCGTGAGGCGCATGCTGCGGCGCAAGGGGGTGTCCGCGCCGGGTGCGCTCGGCGACGCGCTTGCCGCCCTCGCGGACGCCGGCGCGGAGCGCGCCTGCGTGCAGCCCGCGCTCATCGTCGCGGGCTCGACGCTCGACGCCCTTCTCGCCGAGGCCTCTGGCTGGGAGGGCGCCTTCCCCGGCGGCGTCGCCGTCGGCGAGCCGCTCCTGTCCTCCGCGCGCGACCTGCGCGACGTGGCCCGCGCGATCGCAGAGGCGCATCCCGTGCGGCCGGGACGCGCCCTGGTGCTCGTTGGCCACGGCGCGACCGGCGGCGCAAACCAGCCGTACCTTGCCCTGCTGGACGAGCTGCGGGCGCAGGGGAGGGCGGACTGCTTCCTCGGGCTGCTTGACGGCGCCCCCGGGGTCGACGAGGTCGCCGGTGGCATCAAGGCGGCCGGCCTCGGCACGGCCACACTCGTGCCCCTCATGCTCACGGCGGGAAGCCACGTGGCGCGCCAGCTTGCGGACGGCGCGCCAGAAGGCTGGCAGGCCCGGCTCCGCGCGGCGGGGGTCGAGGCAGGCCTCGACATGCGCGGCCTCGGCTCCCTTCCCGCCATCCGAACGGTATTCTTAAACCACGCGCGCGTGGCCCTGCGGCCATGACGCAACGCGGCGGCCCCAGGCCAGCCCCATCCACCAACAGAAACGAGGATTCACGATCATGAAGCAGCCCTCTTCCCGACGTCGCCTTTTGGCCCTGTCTCTCGCGGCCCTTCTTGCGGCGTCGCTTCTTGCCCTGCCCGCCTGCGGCTCGGCTTCCGGCGCGGGCAACGACGCGTCGGCGTCGAGCGCCGCGTCCAGTGCGGCGAAGCCTGGCAAGGCAAAGGCCGGCGAGGCCGAGAAGGGCAAGGCGTACACCTTCACGGACGACCTTGGCCGCAAGGTGACCGTCAAGAGCCACAAGCGCGTCGTGGCGTGCATGGGAAGCCTTGCCGACGCATGGCAGCTGGCGGGCGGCACCCTCGTCGGCGCCTCGGACGACGCGTTCGGCCACTACGCCGTCGATTCCTCCAAGGTCTCGGGCGTCGGCAGGTCCACCTCGCTCAACCTCGAGAGCATCATCGCCCTCAAGCCCGACTTCGTCATCATGACCGGCATCTCGGACGGCAAGCACGCGACCGGCGTCTCCCAGGCGGACGCGGAGTCCGCGCTCAAGGAGGCGGGCATCCCCGTCGCGTTCTTCAAGGTGACGACGTTTGACGACTACAAGCGGATGATGGGCGTGTTCTGCGCGATCACCGGCCGCGACGACCTGTACAAGAAGAATGTGACCAAGGTGGGCGAGAAGATCAAGTCTGCCGTCAGCACGTACTCCGTGAAGAGCAAGTCCCCCTCCGTCCTCATCGTGAGCGCGTTCTCCAAGGGCCTCGTGGTGCAGAACACCTCCGGCATGGCCGGCGCCATCGTGAAGGACCTCGGCGCGGTCAACGTCGCCGACGAGCACCCGAGCCTCCTTTCCGACTTCAGCCTCGAGGCGGCCGTCGAGGCCAACCCCGACTACGTGCTCGTGCTCGCGGCAAGCGACGACACGGCGACCGCCCAGAAGTACTACGACCAGGTGGTCGGCTCCAACTCTGCCTGGCAGGGGATGGACGTCGTAAAGGAGGGACGCGTCACGATGCTCGACGCGGCGCACTTCCTGTACAAGCCAAACGCGGACTGGGCCGAGTCCTACGTGCTCGCGGGCAAGGCGCTCAACAAGTAGTGAACGCTGCGACGGAAAACGTAGCGACGGGGAGCGAGCCAATGGGCAGGTCGGGGTCCAACATGACGGAAGCGGCACACTCCCGCGGCGGTCGGCTGCCCGCGCTCGTGCTCTTCTCGCTCGCGGCACTGCTTGCCGCGTCCCTCGTCGGCCTCGTGCTCGGCGCGTCCGGCGTCGGCGTCGCGGACGTGTTTGCCCTGCTCTCTGGCGGCCGCCTGACGGGCACCGCACGGAGCATCCTCGTCTCGATCCGCATCCCGCGCGTGCTTGGCGGGCTGCTCGCGGGCGCCGCGTTCGCGTCGTCCGGCGCGCTCATTCAGGCCGTGCTCGACAACCCGCTTGCCAGCCCCAACGTCATTGGCGTCAACTCCGGGGCCGGGATGGCGGTTCTTCTCGTCGCGGCGCTCGCGTCGGCGGGCGTGCGCGTCGCTGCGCCCCTGCCCGTGGCGGCGTTTCTGGGGGCGCTTGCTGCGTCGGGGTTGATACTTGCGGTCTCCTCGCGCGCCGGCGTGTCGCGCCTCACGGTCGTGCTTGCGGGCGTCGCGGTGAACGCCGTGTTCGGCGCGGGCATGAACCTCGTGCTCACGGTCTCGCCCAACGCGTACGTCGGCTCGTCCTCCTACCTGGTGGGCGGCCTCTCGGGCGTCGTGCTGGGCAGCCTGGCGGCCCCCGCGGCTCTCATCGCGGCCGGCCTTGCCCTGGCGCTTGCCCTTGCCGCCCGCATCAACGTGCTCGCGCTGGGGCGCGAGACCGCCCACGCGCTTGGCGTGCGCGTGGGGGCGCTCCGGGCTGCCGGCCTGGCGTGCGCGTCGCTGCTTGCGGGCGCCGCCGTCAGCTTCTGCGGCCTCATCGGATTTGTCGGCCTCATGGTCCCGCACGTGACAAAGCGCTTCGCCGGCCACGACCTGCGCCGGGTCATCCCGATCTCAGCCCTCTGGGGCGCCACGTTCACCGTCCTCGCCGACGTGGTGGCGCGCACGGCGTTCGCGCCGTACGAGCTGCCGGTCGGCATCATCATGGCGCTCATGGGAGGGCCGTTCTTCGTCTGGCTCCTCATGCGCGGAAGGGGGTATCGCGATGAGTGACGCCACACCGGCGCTCGAGTTTCGCGACATAGCGTGCCTCTGCGGCCCACGTCCGCTCTTCGACGGCTTCGACCTCGAGGTTCCCAGGGGGAAGGTGCTTGGCGTCCTTGGCCCCAACGGCTGCGGAAAGTCGACGCTCCTTGGCCTTGCGGACGGCCTTGGGATGCCGGCGCGCGGGACGGTGCTCGTGGGCGGCAGGCCGGTGGCCGGGCTTTCCGCCCGGGAGCGGGCCGGGCGCATCGCGCTTCTGCCGCAGGTGCACAGGACCCCGTCCATGCGGGTAAGGGACCTCGTGGCCTGCGGGCGCTACGCGCACATGGGTCCGTTTGGACAACTGGGCGAGAAGGACGAGCGTGCCGTGGACGATGCCCTCTCGCTCATGGGGCTCCGGGCTCTGGCGCACCGCAACGCGCGCCGGCTCTCTGGCGGCGAGCGGCAGCGGGCCTTCATCGCGATGGCGCTTGCGCAGGAGGCGGACGTCCTTCTCCTTGACGAGCCGACCACGTACCTCGACGTGAGCGCCGCGCACGAGCTGATGTCGCTCGTGCGGCGCCTTGTGGCCGAGCGAGGCACGACCGTCGTGGCCGTGCTGCACGACATCGACCTGGCCCTGCGCTTCTGCGACGAGGTGGCGGTGCTGGGGCGCGAGCGGCCGACGCGGCTTCTGGCCCAGGGCTCGCCCGCGGAGGTCGCAGGCGGCCCCGCGCTTCCCGCCGCGTTTGGCGTCACGGCCGTGCCGTGCGAGAGGGAGGGCGTGCGGGCGTACGGCCTGTTTGCGGCCGAGCCGCCGGCGGGGATGGCGGCGGAACCTTCCGCGGGGGCGCCTGGCAGGCCATAGGGCGGGACGCACGGGCGGGAAAAACGCACGGGCGAGAAAAAAGCCGGAGGGCCCGCGTGGACCCTCCGGCATGTGTGCGTTGGCTGGGGTAGTAGGATTCGAACCCACATTCCAGGCACCAAAAACCCGTGTCCTAACCCTTGGACGATACCCCAATGTAGTCGCTACGTTGGGCCTCCGCCAACCGGGCGCGCGTGCGCCGCTGGATAAGTGTATCAGATGTGCGCCCGCCGCGGTTGCCGCGGACGCAGGCGCAGCGCTACAGGTTGAACGCGGAGCAGATGGCGTCCAGCAGCATGACGGCAAACGTCTGCGCGTCGCTCACCGTGAACGTGCCGTCGTAGGACAGGCCGTGCGGCAGCTCCAGGCGGACGACCGGGCGCACGCCGTTTGCGCGGGCGCTCTCGACGGTGGTGCGCAGGCGCTGGGGCAGGGTGTCCACCTCGTCCGTGGTGAGGTTTGCGAGCTTGCTGCCCTCCGGCAGGTCCGTCGTGCCCAGGACTATCACCACGTCGTCGTCCGGGCGGGCGGCCGCGACGCTCTCCACGATGTCCAGCCCGCTCTTCTCGCTCGTGGCCGAGGCGAGGTTCCAGATGCGGCCCGCGACGTTGCGGCTGATGGGGTCCTCCGCGGTGAGCGAGATTTGCACGCTCTCCAGCACGCCGGCCGCGCGCGCAAAGCCCATGCCGCCCATGGGGTGGGGGCCCGCCGCGGGCTTGCCGGCCCACACGTGGTGCAGGCGCTCGATGGCGTCAAACGTGTCCGGGAACGCCATGCCGTCGGCCAGCATGCCCTGGCTCTCCTGGAACTGCTTCACGGCGGACTCCGTGTACACGCCGTAGCAGCCGTCGGGCTTGCCGCACGAGAACCCCAGGATGTTCAGGCACCTCTGCAGCTCGAGCACGTCGTTGCCGTGCAGGTTGGGCAGGCGCAGGTACAGCGTGCGATCGCCCATCTTGTAGCACGCGTCCACGAGCGCGGACCACGTGGCGCCGTCCACCTCGCCGCCCAGCGGGATGTCCTGGTCTATCCTGAAGCGCCCGACCGCCGTCGCGGTCGAGGGGCCAAAGCTCTTCTCGCCCAGCTCGCTGGCGTCGATCTTGTAGCCCAGCGACGCAAGGCGCTCTTGTATGTCTTCGACAGCGGCGCCGACGGCGCCCTCTCGGATTGGTTCCATGTGGTCTCCTGTTTACGCGGGTATGCGCGGCGCCTAGCCCAGGCGCTCAACAAAGAAGTCTGCCATAGCGAGGAGGACTTTGTGGGCCTCAGGCAAAAAGTCCGCAGACGAGAGGTGGGACTTCGCCTCCTCCACGAGGTCGCGCGCGAAGGCGCGGACGTGGTCGATCGCCCCGGACCGGGCCATGAGCTCCACGGCGCGTGCCAGTCGTGCCTCGTCCGTCGCGTGGGACGAGAGGATCTGGGACAGTTCGGCCGCGGGCCCCTTCGGCAGGTGCGACAGCGCCCAGACCGCGACGAGCGTGCGCT
Organism: uncultured Olsenella sp.; assembly: GCA_902761955.1. Taxonomy (GTDB): domain Bacteria; phylum Actinomycetota; class Coriobacteriia; order Coriobacteriales; family Atopobiaceae; genus Parafannyhessea. Next base: position 5,655 of record CACWMM010000070.1, read on the forward strand.
TGCCCTCCGTCACGTCGCTGCGGAAGTCCTTGCCCTGGGCGGCGGCGTCGCCCACCAGGTTCAGCAGGTCGTCCTGCAGCTGGAAGGCGAGGCCCGCCTTCATGCCAAACGCGCGCAGGGCGTCTACCTGCGCGTCCGTGGCGCCGGCGCAGATGGCGCCCGTGGCAAGCGGCACGGCGGCGCTGTAGTAGGCCGTCTTGTGGCTCGCCATGCACAGGTAGTCGTCCACGGAGATGTCCCAGCGGCCGTCGCGCGCCCAGCCAAGGTCGAGCGCCTGGCCCTCCAGCGTGCGTTCCTCCATGGCGACGACCTCGTCCAGCACGCGCAGGCGCACGTCCGGCGCAAGGTCGCGGTCGTCCAGGATGAGCCGCGCCACGGTGGTGAGCGCGAGGTCGCCCACGTTGATGGCAACGCCCGTGCCCTCCGTCACGTACACGCACGGCTCGCCGCGGCGCAGCTCGCTCTTGTCCGCGATGTCGTCGTGGATGAGCGCCGCGGACTGGAAGTACTCGATGGCGCACGCGACGGACAGGGCGTCCTGCGCGCGTCCGCCCACGGCCTCGGCCCCCAGCAGGCACAGCGCCGGTCGCGTGCGCTTGCCGCCCGACTTGGTGAAGCGGGCGAGAGGAGCATAGAGGTAGCGGTCGAGGTCCGCCTGCTCCGCGCGGGCGTGATCCGGCTGAGGGCGCGGGCACTTCTCGGCCAGGGCGCCCTCGATGAGGGGGCGCTGCCTGGCGAGGTAGGTCACGAACGGGTTGGCCGCGGCCGGCGCGGTCTGGTCCTGGGACATGCCGACCCCTAGTCCTCGTAGCCGTTGGGGTTCTTGGACTGCCAGTTCCAGGAGTCGCGGCACATGTCGTCGATGGTGTACTTGGCCTCCCAGCCCATCTCGCGCTTTGCCTTGGAGCAGTCGGCGTAGTTTGCGTCGACGTCGCCCGGGCGGCGCGGGTCGATCTGGTAGGGGAGGTCCTTGCCGCAGGCCTTGCTGAACGCCTTCACGATCTCGAGCACGCTGGTGCCGCGGCCGGTGCCCAGGTTGAAGATCTCGACGCCGGTGCGGCCGTTCATCCAGTTGAGCGCCGCGGCGTGGCCGGTCGCGAGGTCGCACACGTGGATGTAGTCGCGCACGCCGGTGCCGTCGGGCGTGTTGTAGTCGTCGCCAAAGACGTGCACGCGCTCGCGCTTGCCGATGGCGACCTGCGCCACGTAGGGCAGCAGGTTGTTGGGGATGCCCTTGGGGTCCTCGCCCATGAGTCCGGAGGGGTGCGCCCCGATGGGGTTGAAGTAGCGAAGCAGCACGACGTTCCACTCCGGGTCCGCGGTGTTAAGGTCGGTCAGGATCTGCTCGATCATCCACTTGGTCCAGCCGTACGGGTTGGTCGCGGGCTTCTTGGGCGACTCCTCCGTGAGGGGCAGGCTGTCGGGCGCGCCGTACACGGTGGCGGAGCTGCTGAAGATGATGTCCTTGCAGCCGTGGTTGCGCATCACGTCCACGAGCACCAGGGTGTTGCCCAGGTTGTTGGAGTAGTACTCGATGGGCTTGCTGACGGACTCGCCCACGGCCTTGAAGCCGGCGAAGTGGATGACGCGGTCGATGTCGTTCTGGTCGAAGACCGCTTCCATGGCCTCGCGGTCGTTCACGTCCGCCTTGTAGAACGTGAGGTTCTGGGCGGCGTCTTCGCCGACGATGGTGTCGATGCGGTCGATCACCTTCTCGCTTGCGTTGGAGAGGTCGTCCACCACGACGACCTGGTAGCCGTCCTGCAGAAGCTCGACCACGGTGTGGCTGCCGATGAAGCCCGCGCCGCCGGTGACGAGCACGCAGGTGTCCTTGGGGTCCTTCTTCTGGCTCATGTGAGTCTCCTTGTCCGAGGTTGTGGGCGTCGCC
>CACWMM010000071.1:0-13953 GCA_902761955.1 uncultured Olsenella sp.
CGGAGTTGATGTCCTCATATTCAACCCTTGGTAGGTCAGCCTCGCCGCTCATTGCAGTGATACGCGTGGCGATATTTCCCAACTTACGCTGTTCCCAAGCTTGACGCACGTCTGGCCGGTTGATTGATGCTTACGCTGATGAAGGGTGATGAGGTTGTCGAGACGGTCGAAATGGGCTCCTATGAGCCGTTGCTCCTCTACGCTTGGCATCCAGATCTCGCTCAGTAGGAGCTTGTCAAAGAAGAAGTAGAGCCTGACTCCGCCCTCTTGCAACATCTCGATTTGCTTCATGAACAACGGTGACTTGAACCAGTGCCAGAGGAACCTGTCATCGCAGCTTTCGTCGGCCCGGAAGACCTCGTATAGCGAGCTTACGATGACGTTCTCGCTGGTAGAAAGGTATCCTATCGAGCCGACATTGATTCTTGCTGGGTTGTAGGCGAAGGAACCCGGTTCGACTATCCAATACATGCTCTTGTCGGCATCGCGCATCGTGCCGCCGTTCTCGAACTGCTCATCTTGGGGAACAAAGCCCCTGTCGTTCGAAACCGAATAACTCTGCAAAGGCAGGTTATCCCTGTTCTTGATGCCTGACGCCACAACGAAATCCGAGAACTTACGCTGTTCCCAAGCACAAGCTCTTCTAGCTCCATTCATCTTCGTCTTCTCATCAACCATGTCATGTAGGGCGATAATGGATTCGCGTATTCATGTTGGCTTCGATAAGGGGTGCTAGATATGGCGCGAGGCATCATCTACGTCATGACGACGGCCGTTCCAGGTCTCGTGAAGATAGGGAAGACGGGCGTCGACAACTTCAAGGACAGGATGTACCAGCTGGAGCGCAACGGATACTTCAATGTCACTGCCTTGAAGAGGGAATTTGCCATCGAGGTCGATGACTACGATGAGAAAGAGTCTATGCTCGACGATATCTTTTCAAGGTCACGAGTGCCAAATTCAGAGCTCTTTGCTCTGGACGTGGACCTCGTAGTCCAGCTGCTCTCCTCGTTCGAGGGTAGGCAAGTCTATCCGGTTGCGGAGACCAAAGAACAAGTATTTGAGCATGCTACGGAGGACCGTAGGGCAAAGTCAGGATCGGGTGAGGTGCCTGACGGAAGATACCGCATGACGCGCAAGATTAAGAAGACCGGAAAGCAGGTCAGTGCGTCGATGGACGTAATCGGGGGGAGCTACGTAATAAGGGCAGGTTCCAGAGTCAGCGAGGTTGAAGGGGCGGGGTTATCTCGAGGGATAAAACAGCAGCGTGATGCGTTTGTCGGACCTGATGGAGTTGTCACGGAGGATGTGGCTTTCCGCTCCCCGTCTGGAGCGGGAAGCTTTGTGCTCGGTGCTTCATGTGACGGATGGGTCACTTGGAAGAATGAGGCAGGGCAGACCATCGATGTCTACCGTACAAACGAGGATTGAGGTCCAGCCTCACTACTCGGCAGACCATGATTGTTTAGGAGCGTCAGATGTCTAGTGGCGGGCAATTTACCTGGATACCAGTCTACGAGGAGATTGCGACCATGCTTCTCGGATACGGGGAGCGGCAGGACGAGCTCTGCAAGGTCGTCGAGGAGATCCTTGGCGAGCACTACGAGCAGATGGACCCGCTCACGTTCTTCTCCATGTTCAACGGGAAGCGAAAGAACTTCGACAAGCGCGTCGAGGCCGTGAGGACGATCATCGAACGTTTCGGGCTGAAATCGCCCGTGCCCACCGACTTCGACGGTCTACCCGTAACCAACCCGCAGCGCTGGCGCTTCTGGGACGGAAAGCCCGACACCGTCAGACACAACTGGCAGCTCTTCCGCAGCGCCGTGACCTACGCCGACGGCAAGGCAGACGAGCGCGCGGAGCTCATGCGGCTCTTCGACGTCGTTCACGCGCAGGGCAACGTCGGCGACGCGAACCTGACCATGGCCCTCTTCTGGGCGAGGCCGAAGACCTTCCTGCCAATCGACAACAACACGCGCACCTACCTCTGGAACCGCTATGACGTAGCCGTGCCCACGCCGCTCAAGGGCGACGGGTACCTCGCTCTCCTCGACGAGGTGCGGGAGAAGGCGCAGGCCGACTTCACCACCGTTTCACACGAAGCGTGGGAGCTGGGCGGTTGGGTGCCGGCGCCCAGCGAGTACGACCCGGGAATCTCTGCGGACAAGTGGGAGGAGCTGCTGCGAGACAAGGACTTCACGTCCGCCAACACGCTCACCGCGCTGCGGTGCCTCGCAAAGCACCCCAAGGGCGTGACGTGCGCCGAGCTCGACGACGACTACGGGCGCGGCTCGAACTTCTACAGCAATAACGTGTCGACCTATGGCGAGAACGTCTGCAAGAGGCTCGGCATAAGCCCCCGCGAGATTGATGGTGCCGGGAAGTACTGGCCCGTCACCTGCGTCGGCAGCTACGTCGGGAAGTCGAGGCACGGGTCCTTCGAGTGGCGGCTTCGCCCCGAGCTTGCCGAGGCCATCGGCAGGATCGGCGAGGGCGACGCTCCGCTCGTAGAGGCCGAGGTGCGCGAGCGGGCCGCCTTCAGCAGCGAGAGGCTCGCGAGGCTCGTCTCGCTCTACAAGCAGGACTTCCCGCGCTTCCGGGTGCCCGGCGACGAGGAGGGCGACCACGAAGCCTACAAGTGGCGTGACGCGAAGGCCTACCAGGACAACTGGGACATCGAGGCCGAGGGCGAAGACTTCGCCGAGCACCTTCGCGCGGCCCTCAAGCCCTCCGCCACCGGGCAGGGACAGCTTCTGGGCAACGGGTTCTCCTACCCGTTCGGGCGCCTCTCCAAGCTCGTGGACTTCGACGCCGACGGAATACGGGACGCCTTCAAGGTGCTCTTCGACCCCGAGCGCCCGCTGCGCGACGCCTACACCGGCTTCGTGGACGCCGTAGATGCGGTGCTGCAGGAGCACAACGAGACCGCCGACAAGCCGCTGGAGGGCAGCCACCAGACGCCGTCGGCCGTGAGCCTTTACCTCGCCTTCGAGATGCCCGACAGGTACCACTTCTTCAAGCCCACCGTGGGCAGCGACTTCGCCGAGTGCGTCGGGGCGAAGCTGCCCGGCAACCCCGTCGCCAAGTTCCTCACCTACGAGAGCCTGGCCGACGCGGTCCTGCCCGAGCTGATGAAGGACACCGAGCTCGTGGCCCTCAGCGACAGCGCCCTCACGGAGGAGGAGCGCGCCGCCGACCCGGCGCACCACCTGATGCTGCAGGACGTCGCCTACTACGCGTCGCGCTACATGAAGACGTGGCACACGGACTGGGCCGATCTCCTCGACGGAGAGACCCCCAGGGAAGACAACGACGAGGTGGCGTTCGAGGGCGTCACCTACCCGAAAAACATGATTCTGTACGGCCCCCCGGGCACCGGCAAGACCTATCGCACCCGCGCCTACGCCGTGGCGATCTGCGACGGGCGGCGCGTCGAGGACGTGCTGGATGCCATGGCAGACCCCGACGGGTTCGCCGAGGTGGCCGAGCGCTACGACAAGCTCGTGGCAGAGGGACGCATCGGCTTCACCACCTTCCACCAGTCCTACGGATACGAGGAGTTCATCGAGGGCCTGCGGCCCGAGTATGACGAGGACAAGGGCGTTGTGACCTACCCGCTGCGCAAGGGCGTCTTCCGCGACTTCTGCGAGGCGGCGGAGGACGTGGTGGCCGTGGCCTCCGCCGAGGACGGCGTCCCCAGGTTCCCCGGAAACCCGCGCCCGCGCGTGTGGAAGATGGGGCTCAAGACAGGTGGCGTGGCCGACCTGCTGGAGAGATGCCGCGAGGAGGGCAGCCTGCGGATGGGCTGGGACGACGTGAGCCCCGACGAGGTAGACGACTCCAAGGAACTCTCAGACCAGAACAGGCGCGCCATAAACGCCTTCCAGGAGGAGATGCAGCCGGGCGACTTCGTCGTGATACCCGGCGCCGTGAGCAGCCGCTACGATGTCGCCGTCGTGACCGGCGACTTCGAGTGGGACGAAAGCATGCCGGGAGCCAGGCGCAAAAGGGACGCGCAGTGGCTCGACGGCGTGGCGAAGAACGACTTCCTGCCGCTCAACGGCGGCAAGGCGCTGACGCTGCAGACCGTCTACGAGCTGACGCGCGTGAGTCCCTCGAAGCTGCTCGAGGCCATGGGCATGAGCGACGAGTCCAAGGCTTCGCCCCAAGCGAGCAAGCCCTACGTGTTTGTCATCGACGAGATCAACCGAGGCAACGTGTCCAAGGTCTTCGGCGAGCTCATAACCCTCCTCGAGCCGAGCAAGCGTAAGGGAGCGCCAGAGGAGACCCTGGCGAGGCTGCCGTACTCCGGTGAGATGTTCGGCGTGCCTGGCAACGTGCACGTCCTGGGCACCATGAACACGGCCGACCGCTCCATCGCGCTCATGGATACCGCGCTTCGCCGCCGCTTCGAGTTCGTTGAGGTGATGCCTGAACCCGGGCTGCTGTCCGGCATCGAGGTCGAGGGCGTGGACGTGGCGCGCATGCTCGCCGTGATGAACGCGCGCATCGAGCTGCTCTACGACCGCGAGCACACGCTGGGGCACGCCTACCTCATGGACCTCGCCGCGGAGCCATCCGTCGAGCGGCTGGCCAGGGCCTTCGAGACCAGGCTGATACCGCTTCTGCAGGAGTACTTCTTCGACGACTACGGTAAGATCCGCTCGGTGCTCGGCGCCGCCGCCGACCGCTTCATCGAGCAGGGCAACGACGCGAGCGTGTTCTGGGGGGAGGACGCCGACGAGTACGACCGCCTTAGGTCCTACCGCGTGAGGCGGGCGCCCCGCGAGGCCGACGCCTACGCCCTCATCTACAAGACGGGACGGGAGGGCTAGGCCATGGCCTTAAGGCACGTGGTCGCCAGGGAGTACGAGTACCTGGTACCCGCCGAGCTGGGCAGGACAAACTGCCACGACGTCGGGGCCGACAGCTTCGCGTCGCTGCGCGAGTTCGCGCTCTCCAACCGCGAGGGCGACAGCCCGCTGGAGCTCATGCGCCTGTGCTCGCCCAGGGGCATCGGCGAGGCGATCCAGCTGCAGAACTACGTGGGCGTGGTAGAGCTCCGAGACGGCCTGCAGGTTGAGGTCCTGCCCAAGATAGACGTCGCCCCGGGTTCGGGCATGGGCGACCGCGAGGTGTTCGCCCGCATGCTCGAGGAACTCGGCACCGATGTGTCGTTCCGCTCGTTCGACCGCACGGGCCTCACCACCGGCAAGGCGCCCCTCTTCGAGGTCTTCGTCTCCATGTTCCTCAACGAGGCGGCCGACCTCATAAGGCGCGGCATACGATTCGCCTACGTGGCCGTGGAATCCGAGGAGAAGTACGTGCGCGGCAAGATCGACTTCTCCCGCGAGGCCAGGAAGGGCGCGGGGCGCGCGCACATGACCAACCTCGTTCACGACGAGCTACTGCCCGACCGGCCCGAGAATAGGCTCGTGAAGGCGACCTTGCTTTATCTGCGCCGCAACTCGCGCGACAACGGCAACGTGAGGCGGGTGATCCAGCTCTTGCCCGCCTTCGAGGGCGTGGGACGCTGCACGAACATCGATGCCGACCTCGCACGGTGCATAGACGACCGCTCGACCAGGGCGTACGGCACGCTGATCGCCTGGTGCCGGGTGTTCCTGCGCGGCGAGAGCTTCACGATGTTCAAGGGCGAAAGCGTGGCCACGGCGCTGCTGTTCCCCATGGAGAGAGTCTTCGAGGACTACGTCGGCAGATTGCTCAAGCGCAGGGCCCTGCACGATCCGCTCGTCGAGCGCGTCGAGCTGCAGGCTACCGGCCAGTGGCTCTTCGAGGGCAGGCGCGTCTCGCTGCGCCCCGACATCCTCTGCGGGTGTGGCAACGGGCGCCGCGTCGTGCTCGACACCAAGTGGAAGCGCGTCTATGGGCCGAAGGACCTCTCGGTTGCCGACATGCACCAGATGTACGCCTACGGACAGCGGTTCCGCGCCGACGGCGAGAGCATGCAGCACGTCGTCCTGCTCTACCCATGGCACGAGGGCGTCGATCCGGGGCTGATGCCGGAGGGAAGGCACGTGAGCGGCGACGGCGTGCAAGTCGATATGTTCTTCTTCGACCTTGAGAATGCTGCGAAGAGTGTTGACAATCTTATTAGCCTCATAAGAGACCCCGTTAGTCTCGAGGGGTAGAGCTCTGGAACGGTGCAATTTGCACGACATGGGAAGCTTTGCGGTTAGAATGCCCCAACCCGTCCCCACAAGCGTTAGGGGTGCCTGCGCGTGCGGGACGGGCGGCGGAGGGGCCTGGCCTCCGCCGTGGCGCGGCCCCGGCCGCGTGCCCTCATGGCGTCTGACCTGCACAAACACCACACAAAAGGAAAGCGCCCGCCTTGGTGGCGAGCGCTCCCGACGCGCGATATGTGCGGCCATGGCTACGACTGCCACGCCCCGCGGACGTGGTGGACGCGCACGCGCCCGGCGTCGAGGTTGACGCACACGCTCACGACGTCGAAGCGCAGGTGACGCACACGCTCACGACGTCGAAGCGCAGGTGGGATGGCAGGGGGCCGTCGGACGCGAGCGCGCGGCCAACGCAGAGCGCCGCCCCGTGCGCGACGACGTCCTCGTCGATGAGCGACTGGAGGTCGTCGAGCGTCATCTCGAAGCCCTCCACGGGCACGGGCAGGACGGCGACGGTGACGGGGAGGTCGCCCTCGCAACAGGCGAGCACGTCCTCGAAGGGCGTCTCCTCGAAGCGGGTGAACCCGACGTGCGACAGGGCCTCGCGGGCGAGCTCCGCGCAGTCGCGGGCGTAGTCCCCCGTGACGGGCGTGGTGGCTTCCCAGCGCTCGGCGATTGCGGCGGTCGGGGTGATGGTTGCGGTCTGGCTCATGGTGTGCCCCCTTCGGGCTCGTGAGGGTCGGCTCTTCCTTCCCTCGGACGGGGGCTACAGGGCAAGCGCCATCCCCGGGGCGCGCCCGTTTGCGGGCGGGGCGCGGCGCGCGCAGGGGATGGCGCGCCAGGCGACGGGAGGCGGCGCTAGGGGTGCCTGCCGCCTCCAAGGAGCCTGTGCCATGATGCCCCGGTCCGAGGGCCAGGCGTCGTACTCGCGGCTCGTGCCTGCGGGTTTTCGACGGCGCGGCGAGGATAGGGGATCCCCCGACAATCCCCGGCGCAGACGGGATGTCGGAAACCCAGGTGACCCGGCCCGCTTGCGGGCCGCGATTTTACGACCCCCTTCGCATCTACAATCGAGCCGTGAGCGCAAAACGAAAGGAGGGCCCGGGATGGGTGAGTGGGTTCACCAGGATCAGATAGACGAGACCGTTGGCTGGTTCGTAAGGACGGCGCTGCCGGACGCGAAGCTGGGGTGGGAGGACCTGCCCTGGTCTGTCGACGAGATGGGCCGGACCGACGACCACGGCCGCTGGTGGACGATCGCGGTGGACATCCCGACGTCTGTCGAGGGGATGGATTGCTGGCTGTCGTTCCGGGTCGTGGAGCCCGGCGGCGAGATTCGGGAGCCCTTCGTCAGGGGCGTCCATGCTGTCAGGTCGGGTAGGGGAGAGCACGAGTTCGACACCTACGTTTGGGACGATGGCGAGGGGATGTGGGTAATCCCGCCGGACGACGATGAAGACGATGAGTGAGTACACGATTCGGGACGGTAGAACAGACAAGACAGAGCCTCTGGCAGCTTCGACGAGTTTCGTGTCTCCTCTGCGGATTATCATTAGGATGTGGTGTTGCAAATATGGGAAGGCCTCACATGCCTCTGAAGAAGAAACTCATCATCGTCAGCGACGACGATACCAAGAAGTACGCTACCTACCTCATGCAGCTCATCAGCAGCAAGGATGACTGCGAAGAGATCGTGGGAATCAAGGATGGCAGCGTGGATGCCACGATTTGGAGTGAGAAGCAGTATCTGGACAGCCTCGGGACTCTCACCACATCGACCTACGTCCTCTTCGTGGGCAACGGCAAGGCAGCAAAGCTGGCTAGGGAGAACATGCAGCACGAGTTCGACGAGCTCGGCATGCACTATGGGTGGCTTGGGACCCAGGGATGCATGTACGTCGATGATGCCAGCCTCAACCGGGACAACTACCCGGAGTTCGAAGCCCTATGCGATAAGTACGGGAAGGAGTTCGGAGGTGCCATCGCCCTTCTAGAGAGCAAAACGGCGGACGATGATGAGGCCCAAGCGGCAGCTTCTCCAGCCGCAGAGGTCATCGTCGAGCCCGTTCCTGACGACCAAGCCGAAGAGGCGGACGAGCCAAACGCAGAGCACAAGGGCCTTGTACGTGTCGATCCGGGCGCCTTTGCACGCAAGGCGATTGCTCCGTTCAAGGCTGTAGCGCGCGTCGCAGACAGGGCTACCGTGCGCGTAGGCGCGCTCGTCTCGAGCAGGGAAGCCCGCGACAGGCAGTACACCGTCCTTGCTCTTGTCATGTACCGAGACGGGCTGTCCCGATTCCTTGGCGAGAAATGATGGAAGGCCTTAGGGAGGGGTACGAGTTCTACTCGCGGCAGGCGGGAATTGCCCATGCCGTCATCGACTCGGAGCAGTGGATAGATGCCATTGATGAGGCCATAGAGGCCTTCGTCGAAGATATGGCGAGTTTCGAGGGAAACGCCAAGAAGGCCGAGATACTTGCCGGTGACGTCGCCGAGTTCTGGCATGCCGATACGTTCAACATCGATGCGGCGATTCACAGGTCATCGGGCCCAAGGGCCGAGGTCCCGCGCTCCACGGGCTTCGGGACTCCTGATGTGGTGATTGGCGATAGGCAGTACCAGCTCAAGTACTACGCTAATGCCGACGCGAGCGTCAGGGCCCAGTCGGTGACGTTCGGGCAGGAGGCCCATCAGGGAAGCCCCTCGGCACAGGCACTGCTCGATGCCGGTTTGGTGGGGGAGAACGACCCAGTATATGGGGAAATGAGCCGCCTCGTCCCGTCCGACCAAGTCGAGGAGGCGCGAAGGGTCGCCAACAGGAGGATCGCAACAGAGGCGGCCAGGCGCTTGGACCAAGTCGAGCGGTATCGGAGCACGCGCGACCGCCTAACAGGCAACGTCGAGGACGACCAGGGCAACTCCTCCATGGACCTTTCACGCAAGGACGCAAACCGCCTGGCGAGGGAGGCGAAGGCAGGCGAGCTAGACCTTGAGGGATGGGGGCTGACGACGGAGCAGCTCGTCCAGCTCGAGGACGTCATGAGGCAGGCGGCAAAGGCGGGGCTCACTGCGGCCGCTCTCGCAGCCGTGCTCGAGGCGGTCCCAGCAGTAATCGCTGCTGCGCAGCACCTCTTGGAAGAAGGCGAGCTCGACCTTGACGACATCGGCGGGGTGGCGTCTTCGGCGGCCTCGGGTGGAGCGAGGGGCTTTATCGTCGGTGCGACAACAGCCGCGATAACCGATGCCGCGAAGATGGGCATTCTCGGAGAGGTGGCAGGGGACCTCGATCCCACCGTCGTCGGCACGGTAGCGGTTGTAGCGTTCAACACCCTGAGAAACTCGGTGCGCGTTGCCCGGGGCAAGATGAAGAGGGCTGAGCTGGTCTCCACGCTGGGGAGGGACGCCTTCGTGGCGACGTGCTCCCTTGTCGGTGGGGGTATTGGCCAGAGCCACATACAGATTCCCGTCGTCGGCTACCTCATCGGCAGCTTTGTCGGCTCGACGGTTGGCGGCTTGTCATGGGAGCTTGGGGAGCAAGCGACTCTGGCGGTGTGCGTCGAAAGCGGGCTGACTCTATTCGGCCTCGTCGATCAGGACTACGAGGTGCCGGAAGATTTGATCCGTCAGATAGGCGCGGAGACGTTTGACTACGAGAGGTTCGAACCGGAGGCCTTCGAGCCCGAGGCTTTAGGTGCCGAGCGCTTCGAGCCAGAGGCACTCGCTCCAGAACGCTTCGGTGTCACCCAACTGCGCAGGGGCGTGTTTGGCGTCGCGAGGGTCGGCTACTCTATCGGCTGAGAACTGTTTCCAAGAAGAATCGATCGGAATGACTCGAGCGTGGGGGAGGGGTCACCGACCGGCTCCATGAAGAAGGCGTTCGCCTCGATTCCTCGGGTTTCATAGGGAATCTGGCATTTCCTCTCGGGAGCAGATCCGTCGGGAGTTCGTTCGTCTCCGAATATGACGTCGCTCGCATGCGTGACCGGGTCGGCCCAGTCGGCCTTGCCGCGCACCCATGCCGCCTCGTCGTGTTCGCCTGCCTTTTCGAGAGCCTCGGCGTACCTCCTCAGGCTCTCGGCGCGGTCGTGGGCGGCTGCCAGTCCGAGGGCCTGCTCGTAGTGGTCAGCCTCCCTATTGAACCCCTTGCGTCGCTCGTTCTCGGCCGCAATCGACGCCTGCTTGGACGCGTAGCGCGCCCGCGTCCCGACGATGGCGTCGAGCGCCGCCTGCCTGCTTCTGGCCGTCTGCACGGCATTGAGGCAGAGGGTGACGAATGCCATCGGGACGTCTTGCTCGAGCGTCTTCTTCCGGTAGTCCTTGTAGACGGTCGTGCCGACGTACATCGTGAGCAGGCCGTTGTAGGTGCGGCTGGGCGTCTGGCCCTTGCGGTACTTGCCGCGGTGCTCGGAGAAGGAGACGTGGGCCCTCTCGCCGAAGAGGTCGAATCCGCTCTCGTCGTAGGAGCCCCCGAGCTTCTCGGCGGCCCGGCCCATTGCTTCCAGGATCGAGCACATTCTCGCGACGGAGCTCGGAGAGGCGTCCCACCAGAGGCATCTGTAGGTTGTCTCGTTCTCGGATAGCCACCTTTCCAGCGTCCGCTTGCTCCTGCAGGCGTCGCGCTGCCATCGGAGGTGCGGCCTGAGCCTTGCGTTCGGGTCGATGACGATGGATTTCGCTGTCGTGACGATGAGGTTGGTGGCACCCTCGCCCAGCACGCCGTCTATGACCTCGGCAGGGTCTTCTCCCTTGGTCTTTCTGGCATCGATGGCGTCCTCGGCCGTGCCCGTGGTCCCCTGGGGTCCTGGCCTGTGGTCGGTGAGGGGAGGCCTCTTGGGGTGCATCCCCGCCGCCACTTTCATCCAGTGGCCCTCGTCGGGGATGGGGATGCCCCTGTTCGCGCAGCTCTTCCATATCGAGTCCGTTGACACGTGCATCCGCTCTGCGAGGATCTCTGCGGGCACACTCCAGATGAAGTCGTAGAGCATCCGGCGGTCGATCTGCGCCAGCACGTCGAGCTCGGTCATGGGCATGGTGGCCTCCTGTGGCGTCGATGGTTACGACCATTGTGCGCCAAGGGCCTGGCGAGCCTGTCCTAGTCTTCCTTGACGTCCGAACATGCCTCATCTTTCTGGACGCGCTCGACCCATTCGGCGACCTCGTCCACGAAGGACATGCCCGATACCCAGCTTGCCCCGATTCCGTCGTAGAGGGCGTCCAGCATCTCAGCGACCGTCATCGTGTTCTCCATGCGACTCCTTCCCGCGACTCCTTTTTGCGGGAATCATCGCACTCCGCGGCGACATCATTACCTTAACTAGGGACGGGTGGGTGGGCCTATCCTAGCCGCGCAACGCGCGGACAAACCTACCCGCCGCCGCGCCCATGGCGAGCCCCCCACGAGCCATGCGGCGGCGGTGCGCGCAGGGGCATGGCCTGCGCGCCGCCCTCGTGGCTCCGTCTCCACGAAACCTGCACTTGGGGAGGGGTGTTCGCCCCTCCCTCTGTGCTGCGTTGCTTGTCTCGCGCTACGCTCCCAGCGCGCGCATCCTCCCTCCCGTCGGCATGCGGTAGCCTACGGCCTCGCACCAGTCGGAGAGGAAGCGGCGCTGTGCTGCGGTCACCTGCCTGTTGTGGCTCTGGAACGCCTGACGGACGGTGCCGCCCCTCACCTCGACGGTCACGAGCGGCCTGTCGGGGTCGCATGTCCTGCGCATGAGCCAGAGGTCGGTCTGGCCGCTGGCGTACTTGTCGATGAACCCGGCCACGCAGTTGTGCTGCGCGTTGGCCTCGTCGAGGATCTCGCGTACGGTGGCGGCGGGGCGGATTACGTAGCCGTCCGACTCGAAGCCGTTGCCGTCCAGCTCGGCTGCGCGCCTCGCCACGGCGGCGTCGCTGGCCTCGTGGCGGCGCATCTCGCGCTCGCGCTCCAGCTCCGTAAGGAGCGCTGCGGGGTCTGCGGGGTACCTGTCCTCCACGCCACCCCTGACCCTCTGCTGCAAGTCGAGCGCGTCCGCCCACAGTTGGATGTTGTATGAGCGCGTGCGGCGGCGCTGGGCGGGCATGTCTAGGAGAGACAAAGCGTACTCGCATGCGCGGCGCGGCTCGATGCCGATGCCACGCCACTCGAAGGTGCGCAGCGCGCACGCGAGCCTCGGCAGGAAGTCGGCGGTGCCTCCCCTCGGGTGCTCGGCGCTCTTGTCAAGGTACCCGCGCAGGAGGTCGCGCGTCACGTCGCGCCCGAGGGACTCCACGAACTGCGAGACGTAGAGCCTGTCTCGGAAGCACTCGGCGGTGGCCTCGTCGCGTCCCTCGCCGTAGAAGCCCGTGAGGCGGAGCGCCGCGCTGAGTGCCTCGCGGCAGTGGCTGTGCCCCATGGTCGGCTCCACGAGCCTCCACACGAGGTTGGCGTGCTCCCACGAGCCGCTCAGGCTCCACTTGGCGTTGGCGCCCATGCGGGACGCCGCCCACGCCTCCACGCGCACCATGTCCCGCTTGCACATCTCGCGGAAGTCCCCGCAGCCGAGCATGGCTACGAGGGCGGCACGCCCCTTCGCGTCGTAGTCCTGAAGTGGCTGGCGGCTCCATGGTGGGGTGAGGGCATCACCCGTCGCCCCCTTGCAGAAGGTGCCGAGCCTCGCGGTGGTGAGCTGGTGACGGCTCCCCGTGCGCTCGTCGGTGACGTAGTACTGCCCCTGCGTCACGAGCAGCACGAGCATCTGCGAGCGGTTGCCGCACCTGCGGCGAAACGCGCAGTCGGCGCCGTCCATGAGCACGCGCTCGAACTCGGGAGCGGGCTGCTCGCGCTTGGTCTTGGGCGCCTCCTGCTCGATGTCCCCGTGGACGATGAGGCTGCGCACGTCCACCTTCTCTTCGATGCCGAGGTTCAGAGTGAGCTGGGTCTGCATGTCTTGTCTCCCGTCTGGTCAGGCGGGGGAATCCCCTTCGGTCCCCCTGGGGGCGGGCCATGCAAGGCGGAGGGACACGGGTGGGACGGGCAGTCCCTCCGCCGTTACCGGGAGCGGGATGTGGGAGGGGCCCGCGACGGTGTGCGAGGCTTGCCCGCTGGGGGACCGAAGGGGATTGGAGGTGTTTGGGTGGGGTGACGGGGCGCCGATCATCGCTCGGCGGGGCGTCGCGGTCACGAAAGGTGCCCGTTAGCTTTAGCCAACGAGCACCTTGTTTCTGTCCAGTTCATAAGAATGGGCTAGATCAACTAGTTCCAAACATTAGCTTAGCGAGTATGTCTCTTGCCGCACCTCGTGAGAGGGTGTCCTGTTCGCCCTGGTTGAAATAGTTGCATAGGCATCCGTAGCAGCAGGAGTCCTCGCCGCAGTCACAGGTGTCGACTATCTCATAGGCCCTTTCCAGCAGGGAGTCTATGCTGCGGCTGAGTTGGAGTGCCCTCCCCGCTCCGCCTGGGACGTCGTCGTAGATGAGGACCGACTCGTCGCCCGTGTCGAAGTTCGTGTAAGTTGTCGCCCCAATCTCTCCCTCGGGAATGTTCATGACGGAGACGGCTGCCTGTACCAAGGCCCACATGAGCGAGCGCCACTCTGACCGTTCGCGATTCGAGTGCTCGTCCAGGGCGAATGTGAGCTCGAGGACGTCGGTGGTGAAATCTGTGCCAAGACCTGCGTATCGCTGCGTCTCCTTGGCCACGCACCAGCCCTCGTGCTTGATGTTCTCGCCGGTCGGGGCTGCCGCTCCGCAGTACCCGCAGACCGAGAAGCCCCTCGATCCCGGCCCGCGGTTGATCGCGTAGAGGTGGCCGTTGCCTGCGTGCCTCATGCCGAGCCTTCCGCCGGGC
>CACWMM010000072.1:0-16894 GCA_902761955.1 uncultured Olsenella sp.
CACGCCGGACGAGCTGCGCCGCATGCACGACGCCGTCGTGCGCCGCGGCACGGGCGCCCCGCTGCAGTACATCACCGGCGAGATGCCGTTTCGCCACATAGTGCTGCAGTGCGAGGAGGGCGTGCTCATTCCGCGGCCCGAGACGGAGGTCCTGGTGGACGCCGCGCTCGAGGGCGTTGACGCGGCGCGCGCCTGCGGGCGAGAAGCGCGCGTGCTCGAGGTGGGAACCGGCACGGGCTGCATCGCGTGCTCCATCGCGAGCGAGCGGCGCGGCACGCACGTGGTGGCGACGGACATATCGCCGAAGGCGGCGGCGCTCGCGGAGCGCAACCGCGACGCGCTGGGGCTGGACGGCGCCGTCGAGGTGGTGCGCTGCGACCTGGCCGACGGGGTGGACCCCGCGTACATGGGCGCGCTTGACGTGCTGGTCTCGAACCCGCCGTACATTCCTTCCGCCGTGGTGCCCACGCTGCCCGCGGAGGTGGAGGCGCACGAGCCGCACCTGGCGCTGGACGGCGGCCCGGACGGGCTGGACGTGTTCAGGCGCCTGCTTGAGCTTGCGCCAATGGCGCTCCGCCCCGGCGGCATGCTGTGCGTGGAGCTGTTCGAGACGAACGTGGGCGACGCGGCCGAGCTCTGCCGCCGGCAGGGCGGCTGGGCCTCGGTAGAGGTGCGGCAGGACCTCACGCGCCGGCCGCGCGTGCTGGTTGCCGTGCGCGAGGGTGACCTTGCTTCCACGGTGGACGCCGCGGCGGAGCGCGCGCTCGAGCTGCGCGAGAAGGTGGTCAGGGTGGACCAGGCCGCGCCGGACGCCGCGGCCGTCAGGCGCGGGGGCAACGTCCTTCTCGCCGGGGGCGTGGTCGTGGTCCCCACGGACTCCGTGTACGGCATCGGCTGCGCGGCGACGCCCCACAACCCCGGCCACGCGCGCACGTTTGCCATAAAGCACCGCGACCTTGCACAGACGCTGCCGTGGCTCGTGGCGGATGCGGAGGACCTGGACCGCTTTGGGCGCGACGTGCCGGCGTGGGCGTACCGCCTGGCCGAGCGCTGGTGGCCGGGCGCCCTCACGCTGGTGGTGAGGGCGAGCGCCGCCGTTCCCGCGGAGTACGTGCGAACTTCCGACGGCACGATCGCGCTGCGCCTGCCGGATTCCAACCTCGTGCGCGCGCTCGCGCGGCACCTGGGCTGCCCGCTGGCCATCACGAGCGCGAACACGCACGGCGAGGCCGCGGCCACGAGCGGGTCCGGCCTGGAGGAGCGCATCGTGCGCGAGGCGGACCTCACGTTCGACGCGGGCCCGGCGCCCATCGCCGTTGCGTCCACCATCGTGGGCTGCACGGGGGAGGAGCCCGTCGTGTACCGCGAGGGGGCCATTCCCGCGGCGGACATCATGGAGTGCGCACGCGGCTAGACGCGCCGTCATGCGCTATCGTGGTGGTGACAGATGACGCCCATACCAGAAGGAGCATGCATGAAGATCGCAATCGCATCCGACCACGCCGGTTTCTGCCAGAAGCCCGCGATGGTCGAGTACCTCAAGAGCCTTGGCCACGAGGTGATCGACTTTGGCCCGCAGAGCGCGGACCGCGTGGACTACCCGGACTTCGCGGACAAGGTGGCCCGCTGCGTCGCCGCCGGCGAGGCAGACCGCGGCGTGCTCATCTGCGGCACCGGCATCGGCATGGCGCTCACGGCGGACAAGGTGGTCGGCGTCCGCGCTGCCGTCATCCAGTCGCCGCTGTTCGCGCACCTCTTCCGCGAGCACAACGACGGCAACGTCGTGTGCATGTCCGGCCGCTTCACGCCGTTCGACGTCAACAAGGCCATCGTGGACGAGTTCCTCACGACCGATTTTGGCGGCGGCCGCCATGCCGGCCGCGTCCAGAAGATCATGCGCGAGGACGACCCCGGCTTCGGCGGGGTGGAGTGCTAGGGCACTCGCAGCCGTACGACAACCAGACGTGGAGGTAACCCAGCATGTACCTTGAGCACCTGAGGCAGGAAGACCCCGAGGTCGCGGCCTGCGTGGACGACGAGCTCCAGCGCCAGCGCGACTCCATCGAGCTCATCGCGTCCGAGAACTTCGTCTCGACCGCCGTGATGGAGGCCGTCGGCTCGCCGCTCACCAACAAGTATGCCGAGGGACTTCCCGGCAGGCGCTACTACGGCGGCTGCTGGGCGGTCGACAAGGTCGAGAGCCTGGCCATCGAGCGCGTGAAGCGCCTGTTTGGCAGCGAGTTCGCCAACGTGCAGCCGCACTCTGGCGCGCAGGCCAACTACGCGGCCGAGTCCGTGTTCGCCAAGCCCGGCGACACCATCATGGGCATGGACCTCTCCAACGGCGGCCACCTCACGCACGGCTCCAAGGCAAACTACTCCGGCAGGCTGCACGAGGTCGTCTCGTACGGGCTCGACCCCAAGACGGAGCGCATCGACTACGACGACGTCGCCGCGAAGGCCGAGAAGTGCCACCCCACGCTGATCATAGCGGGTGCCAGCGCCTACCCCCGCGTGATCGACTTCGAGCGCTTCGCCCGGATCGCTCACGACAACGGAGCGGCGCTTCTCGTCGACATGGCCCACATCGCCGGCCTCGTCGCGACGGGCGCGCACCCCAGCCCCGTCCCGTACGCGGACGTCGTCACGTCCACCACGCACAAGACCCTGCGCGGCACGCGCGGCGGCATCATCCTGTGGAACAACCCGGACTACACCAAGCGCCTGAACTCCGCGGTGTTCCCCGGCTCGCAGGGCGGCCCGCTCGAGCACGTCATCGCAGGCAAGGCCGTCGCGTTTGGCGAGGCGCTCAAGCCGGAGTTCGCCACCTACATCGACAACGTCTGCAAGAACGCGAAGGCGCTCGGCCGCGGCATGCAGTCCAAGGGCCTGCGCCTCGTGACGGGTGGCACGGACAACCACCTGCTGCTCGTGGACCTCACGCCCGCGAAGGACATCACCGGTCGCGACGCGGAGCAGGCGCTCGAGCGCGTCGGCATCACCGTCAACAAGAACACCATCCCCGGCGAGCAGCGCTCGCCCTTCGTCACGAGCGGCATCCGCAGAGGGTCGGCCAGCTCATCGGCAAGACCGTGTTCGCACTCCAGAACGACGAGGGCTTCAAGATCGACGACGTCAAGGCCGAGGTCGCCCAGATGCTCGCGCGTCACCCGCTCTATCCGGAGCTCGCGTAGCGCCGGCGCGCGCGGCAGATGCGCTACTATGCTCTTGGCATATAGCAAACGGCCGGCCTGCGGGCACAGGCCAGGGCGCCGCGGCGCCCCAGTCGGGAGGACTCACGCATGGAGTTTGACGAGAAGCGCTTCCAGATCATCGACCACCCCCTCGTGCAGCACAAGCTGCACATCCTGAGGGACAAGAACACCTCCACGAAGGACTTCCGCGAGCTCGTGACCGAGCTGGCCGTCTTCGAGGGCTACGAGGCCATGCGCGACCTCCCGCTCGAGGACGTCGAGGTCGAGACCCCGCTCGAGAAGACCACGTGCAAGCAGATCGCCGGCAAGAAGATTGCGATCATCCCCATCCTGCGCGCCGGCCTCGGCATGGTCGACGGCATCCTGACCCTCGTGCCGTCCGCGCGCGTCGGTCACGTCGGCATGTACCGCGACCCGCAGACGCACGAGCCGCACCAGTACTACTGCAAGTTCCCGCCCGCGATCGAGGACCGCACCTGCCTCATCGTCGACCCGATGCTCGCAACCGGCGGCTCGCTCACCGCGGCCATCAAGTTCCTGCGCGACGCCGGCGTGAGGGACATCCGCTGCCTCACGCTCGTCTCCGCGCCGGAGGGCGTCAAGGCCGTCCTGGACTTCGACCCGGACGTTCGCCTCTACACCTGCGCGCTCGACCGCCAGCTGAACGAGAACGCCTACATCCTGCCGGGCCTCGGCGACGCCGGCGACCGCATCTACGGCACGAAGTAGGCCAGCGCCACCAGCCGGCCAGCGCCAGTCGGCCAGCGCCACCGGGCAGCCGGCGCCACCCGGCGCCAGCACGGCGCGTAACGCGGGCGAGAAGAACCATGCGCCAGAGGTGCGCGCGTTCTTCTCGCCCGGCGCTTTTTCCTGCTAGGCGCCCCTTTGGCCCCATGCGCGACCGGCACGCGCGGTGTGCCTACACCTAACGTGGGGGCAGAGTAAAGTGTAGGTTTCGTAGCGTTTTTTGACCTTTGTTCAAAAATGGAGCTCAAGGCAAAAAGGGCTGCGGAGCTGCGAAAACGCTCGCTCGCGCCCATTTTGCGCGCCCGGGGGAGCAAGCGTTCCAAAATTGAGATTGTGGACTTTGCCCCAAAACGAACCTAAACTACTGCTCGCTAACCCTATCTGGCGTATCGAGGTATGCATGAACCAGACGCTCGCAATCGCATTGGGTGCCGCCTGCGGAATAGTTGGCGCTATTCCCTCCGGCGTCCTGTTTGAGCGGGCCCTCAAACGGGGTACAAAGGATAGCGTTAGCGTGGAGGCGGGGCTTGCCAGTACCATGGCCTCGTTTCTGTTTCTGTCGGCGGCGATTTACGTGGCGCATCTGCTGATGGGGGACTACGACCTCTGGTTTGGATGTTCCGCGGTGGTGGTGTTCCTCGGTTTCTGGGGAATTGAGTCAGTAAAGGGCTGGAAGGCCGCGCAAGGACCTGCCTCGCCTGGAGGGAAGGACGAATAGTGAACCCGCTAGCAAGTTTGTCCAAAGAGATGGAAGAGCTCGTCAGTAGCTTCATGTCCGAGGCCATCGTTGGCAACACGACCGTCGGGCTCACGCAGTACATCTTCTTCATGCTCATCGCGATCGCCATCCTGCTGATCGTCGTCTTCTCGTTCAAGAAGAAGCAGTCCGCGAGCCTGGTGCCGCAGGGCTTCTTCGTAAACGGCATGGAGTTCCTCGTCGAGTTCGCCCGCGACGACCTCTGTGTGAGCCTTCTGGGCGACAAGTGGAAGAGGCACTTCCCCTTCATCGCGGCGGTGTTCTTCTTCATCCTGTTCAACAACATCGTCGGCGTCATCCCCGGCTGCCACCCCGGCACCGGCACGATGGGCGTGACGGCGGCGCTGGCGCTGTGCTCCTTCGTGTATTACGTCGCGGTGGGCATCAAGCGCATGGGCGTGCTCGGTTACCTCAAGAGCATGGCACCCGCGGGCCTGCCCGGCCCCATGGCCGCGATGGTCTGGGTCATCGAGCTCTTCTCCAACCTGCTTCGCCCGATCACGCTTGCCATTCGTCTGTTCTGCAACATGTTCGCCGGACACGTCGTCATGGGCACGTTCGCCATCCTGGCGTCCCTGTTCGTCGAGCCGCTGCTGCAGGGCTTCTCCGCGGTCGCGCTCGGCCAGGCGACCGTCTCCGTGTTCTGGATCCTGCTCCTGATCATCATCTATCTGGTCGAGATTCTGGTCGCCGTCATCCAGGCGTACGTCTTCGCCTTGCTGTCGGCCGTCTACATCCAGCTCGTCGAGAACGAGTAGCGTCACTTGGTTACTCGCGGGCCCCACGCCCGCTGGTATACGTAGGTCAAGAAATCGCCCGGAAGTTGGGCGAATGACAAAGGAGGAATCGTGGGAGTCATCGGTTATGGTCTCGGCGTTATTGGTGCTGGCTTTGGCATCGGTCTCGCGGCATTCGGAGCAACTACGGCCATGGCGCGTCAGCCCGAGGTCCAGGGCCGTCTGTTCACGGTCTTTATTCTTGCGTCCGCTTTCGTCGAGGCACTCGCCCTCATCGGCTTCGTCGTCACCCTCATTTCGTAACTACCGAGAAGGACGAGCAGAGCTGAGTTGGAGGCACGTATGAACATCAACATCAAGGGGCTTTCGCGCATCGTGGGGGCATCTGCCGCCACCGTCGCCGCCTCTGTGTTCGCGCCTACGCTCGCGCTTGCCGACATGCCGAGTGGTCCCGACCTTCTTCTCCCCAAGCCCGCGGAGTTCATCCCGGCGCTCATCGCGTTTCTCGTCATCTGGTTTGTGCTGGCCAAGCTCGCTTGGCCTTCCATCCTCGGAATGATGGAGAAGCGCCAGAAGAAGATTCAGGACGACCTGGATTCGGCGGCCGAGTCTAAGGCGAAGGCGGCCGAGGAGGCCAAGAGCTACGAGCAGGCGATCCGTGACGCCCACAAGGAGGCCGACAAGATCGTCGCCCAGGCGAAGCGCGAGGCCGAGGAGGAGCGCTCCCAGATTCTGGCAAAGGCGCAGCGCGAGGCTTCGGACATCATCACGAAGTCGCACGGCGCCGTCGAGTCCGAGCGCAAGAAGGCCATGATTGAGCTCTCGAGCTCCGTCGTCGACCTTTCCGTCGAGATCGCGAGCAAGGTCATCGGCAACGAGCTAAGCGAGGAGCAGCAGCGCAAGCTTGCTGAGAAGTACCTTGCGGAAGTGAGTGTCCCAGATGAGCGCTAGGCGCAGCGAAGACGAGAAGGTAGAGGCGTACTCCAGGGCCCTCATCGAGGCTGGTCGTGCCTCCGGGCGCGCGAACGCCGACCTCGTGCAGTGGGAGCATGCACGCAAGTTCTCCCCCGAGGTTCTTGAGACCCTGAGCGCGATGCGCGACGCGGATGACCTTGACCTCATTCCAAAGGTCGCGCGTCAGTACAAGCACATCTTGGACTCGGAGGACAAGACGGTGTCCGTCACCGTCACCACGTCCGTGCCCATGGACGACGACCTTCGCGAGAAGGTTCGCGCAAAGGCCGAGAAGGACCTCAAGGCTCCCGTTTATCTCGTCGAGCGCGTCGACCCGACCATCCTCGGCGGCATTGTGCTGGAGGCGCGCGGTCACCGCTATGACGCGTCCGTCAAGGCGCAGCTGACGAACATCAGGAAGACGCTCGCCTCGACCTTCGTCGGAAGTGATGAGCATGACAGATAAGATAAGCTCTACGGAGATCATGGGGGCGCTGCGAAGCAGGCTGTCCAAGATTTCCGAAACCATAGACCAGCAGGAGGCCTCCGTCGTCACGGAGGTGGGCGATGGCATCGCCCACATCTCCGGGCTGAGGACCGCGATGGCCGGCGAGCTGCTTGAGTTCACGAGCTCCGCCAATGGCAGGAGCGTGTACGGCCTCGCGCAGAACCTGGACCAGGACGAGGTTGGCGCCGTTCTGTTCGGCGACGTCGACTCCATCAAGGAGGGCGACGAGTGGGGCACGCCATGCTCGGCCGTGTCGTGAACCCGCTCGGCCAGCCCATCGACGGCCTCGGCGCGATTGACACGACCCACCGTCGCCCCATCGAGTTCAAGGCCCCCGGCATCATGGCGCGCCAACCGGTGTGCGAGCCGGTGCAGACCGGTCTCATGGCCATCGACGCCATGGTCCCCATCGGCCGTGGCCAGCGTGAGCTGATCATCGGCGACCGCAAGACCGGCAAGACGGCAATCGCCATCGACACGATCGTGAACCAGAAGGACACGGACGTCATCTGCATCTACGTCGCCATTGGCCAGAAGGCTTCCACGGTTGCCGGCATCAAGGAGACGCTCGCGCGCCGCGGCGTTCTGCAGAAGACGATCATCGTGGCGGCTACGGCGGCCGACTCTGCACCAATGCAGTACATCGCCCCCATGGCCGGTGCCGCAATCGGCGAGTACTTCATGTACAACGATGCCAACGGCAACCCCGCGGACGAGAACCACCCCGGCGGTCATGTGCTCGTGGTGTACGACGACCTCTCCAAGCAGGCTGTCGCCTATCGTCAGATGTCGCTTACGCTGCATCGTCCGCCTGGACGCGAGGCCTACCCTGGCGACATCTTCTACCTGCACTCTCGTCTGCTCGAGCGTGCCTGCAAGCTTTCCGACAAGAACGGCGGCGGATCGCTCACGGCACTGCCGATCATCGTTCTTCCAGGGGCAGCGCCCCGCAGTCGACGTCGGCATCTCCGTGTCGCGAGTCGGCGGAGCCGCTCAGCTGAAGTCCATGAAGCAGGTCGCCGGCACGCTGCGTCTCGACCTCGCGAGCTATCGCGAAAAGCAGGCGTTCGCCCAGTTCGGCTCCGACCTCGACGCGACGACGCAGTACCAGCTGAACCACGGCGCGCACATGATGGAGCTGCTGAAGCAGAAGCGCTATGCGGCCCTGGACGTGTCCGACCAGGTCATCGCGATCTTTGCCGCCAAGGAGGACTTCCTCGACGACATCGACCTCGAGAACGTCACGCTCTTCCGTGACCAGCTGGCAAAGTACATGCAAGAGCGTCACCCGAAGCTCCGCGAGGAGATTCGTGACCACAAGATCGACGACGGCATGTCCGAGCGCCTGATGACTCACATCCAGCACTTCAAGGAGGAGTTCCTCAAGGCCCACCCGAACAAGGCGGCCGAGGCCGACGTTGCAAAGACTGCCGAGGACAACGAGTCCGCGGTGGCAGACACCGAGAAAGAGACGGGCCAGGAGTAGTAGATGGCCAACCTTCGCGAAATACAACGGCGCATGAGCTCAATCAGCAGCACCATGCAGATTACGCGCACGATGGAGATGATCTCCACGGCACGCATTCAGCATGCGCTCGCCCGGGCGGAGGAGGCGTCCCCCTACAAGGACGCCATCACCAACATGCTCGCCAACGTCGCGTCTGCAGGTAGTAATTCCACCGAGCCCCTGCTGAGGAAACACGACGAGGAGAAGCACGTCCTCTTCATCGTCATCGCCTCGGACCGTGGGCTTGCCGGTGGCTTCAACGTCCTGCAGCAGCGCGCTGTCGACCACGAGATGCGCTCGCTTGCCCAGCGTGGCATCAAGAGCTCGGTCATCACCTGTGGGCGAAAGCCTACCGAGTACTTCACGTATCGAAAGATCAAGCCGGTCCTGTCCTTCGTGGGCGTGTCCTCCGAGCCCACGATGGATGAGGCCGACCGCATCTCGTCGTACGTTATCGACGGGTACGTGAGGGGTGAGATCGACAGAGTCGTCCTTCTCTACTGGCACGCGAAGAACCGCGTCGACCAGACGCAGGTCACTGAGCAGCTACTCCCCATCGAGCGGGAGAGCCTTATGATGCCGAACAAGCCCCGCAAGCCGGAGGCGCTCTACGAGGTCAGGCACAAGATCGACCCCGTGTACCGCTTTGAGCCGTCCGCGGATGAAGTGCTTGGGTACTTGATGCCGGCCTACTTCAGGACGGTCATCTACCACGCGTTGCTTGACTCCGCCGCAGCAGAGCACGGCGCGAGGCGTAGGGCGATGCAGTCGGCGACCGACAACGCCAAGGAAGTGCTGGGTTCCCTGAGCCGCACGTACAACAGAGAGCGTCAGGGCGCCATCACCACCGAGCTCAACGAAATCATCGGCGGTGCCGCCGCATTGGAGGAAAGCTAATGTCAGAAACCGCACAGCAGGAGCGCACTCCTCTGGAGGAAGCGGCCTACAAGCAAATGAACAAGACGGTGGGCACGGGATACATCACCCGTATCGTCGGTCCTGTCGTCGACGTGAAGTTCGAGGACGAGGTCCCGACCATCTACACGGCGCTCACCGTTGACGGCGAGACGCCCGTCGGCAAGGTCAGCACCGTTCTCGAGGTCGAGTCGCAGCTGGCCGGCGGCATCGTAAGGACCGTCGCCATGTCCTCCACGGACGGCCTTCAGCGAGGCCTGCGCGTCAAGGACACCGGTCACCCCATGCTCATGCCCGTCGGCCCCTCGACCCTCGGTCGCGTGTGGAACGTCATGGGCGAGCCGGTGACCACCCAGACCGAGATCTTCGAGACGGGCATCAAGGCCATCGACCTTCTTGAGCCGTACGTCCGTGGTGGCAAGACCGGCCTCTTTGGAGGCGCAGGCGTCGGCAAGACGGTCCTGATTCAGGAGCTCATCAACAACCTGGCCCAGGAGCACGGCGGAACCTCCGTGTTCACGGGCGTTGGCGAGCGTACCCGCGAGGGTACCGACCTGTTCCTCGAGATGACCGAATCTGGCGTCATCAACAAGACCTGCCTGGTCTACGGACAGATGAACGAGCCGCCTGGAGCGCGTATGCGCGTGGCCCTGTCCGGCCTCACGACGGCCGAGTACTTCCGCGACCAAGGCCAGGACGTTCTTCTCTTCATCGATAACATCTTCCGCTTCTCGCAGGCAGGCTCCGAGGTCTCCGCACTTCTCGGCCGTATGCCGTCCGCCGTTGGCTATCAGCCGACGCTGGCAACCGAGATGGGCGAGCTGCAGGAGCGCATCACCTCGACGAAGGAAGGCTCCATCACCTCGGTCCAGGCCGTCTACGTCCCCGCCGACGACCTGACGGACCCGGCGCCCGCCACGACGTTCACGCACCTGGACGCGACGACGGTTCTGTCGCGTGCCATCACCGAGCTGGGAATCTACCCCGCCGTTGACCCGCTGGCGAGCTCGAGCTCCGCGCTGGACCCGTCCATCGTGGGCGAGGAGCACTACCGCGTGGCCATGGCCGTACAGGAGACGCTCCAGGAGTACTCGGACCTCCAGGACATCATCGCGATTCTTGGTATGGACGAGCTTTCCGAGGAGCAGCAGCTCACGGTCTCGCGTGCCCGCAAGATCCAGCAGTTCCTCTCGCAGGCGTTCCACGTCGCCGAGAAGTTCACGGGCAACCCCGGCACGTACGTCACCGTCGAGGATACCGTTCGCTCGTTTGCCGAGATCGTCGACGGCAAGTGCGACGACCTTCCCGAGCAGGCGTTCCGCTTCGCGGGAACCATTGACGACGTGCGCGAGCGTGCCGAGAAGATGGCGGCCGAGTCGGCGAGTGCCGAGTAGGGAAGATTATGGCAGAGCTTAACTGTCAGTTCGTACGCCCGGACAGGCTCCTCTACGAGGGGCCTGTCGCGAGCTGCGTTCTTGTTGCGCAATCGGGCGAGCTCGGCGTGTGGCCGGGCCATGCCGCGGAGATCGTCGCCCTGGGCGATGGCGTCGTGCGCCTGAACCGCCGCGAGGAAGACGGCGGCGGGGTGGAGAAGGTCATCGTGTCCGGCGGTTACGCCGAGATCAACGGCGACTCCGTCATCGTCCTGGCGACGCATGCGCGCAAGGCTGATGACATCGAGCCCGACGTCGTGCGCCAGACGCGCCAGAAGGCGATGGACACGCGCGACCAGTACGACGAGGGCGACAGCAGGCGTGCGTACTACGACAACAAGATCAGATGGTGCAACCTCTTGCTGAAGCATGCAGAGGACGACAAGTAAACACGTAAGGTTCGGAGTCCCCTTGGAAGTCATACAGGTTGAAGGCGGCCACAAGATTTCGGGCGAGGTCACGGTCGAGGGTGCGAAGAACTCCGCGCTCAAGCTGATGGCCGCGACCATCATGGCACCGGGCGTGACGACGCTCACGAACGTTCCGAACATATCTGACGTCCACGTGATGGGAAAGGTGCTCAAGTACCTTGGCGCCAAGATCGTGGTCAAGGGGGAGCACGAGCTCGAGATTGATACGACCGACGTGGACAAGTGGGAGACGCCGTACCACCTGGTGGCGAAGATGCGCGCATCCACGGCCGTGATGGGCCCCCTGCTCACCAGGTTTGGCAAGGCCGTCGTGGCCATGCCGGGCGGATGCAACATCGGCGCCCGCAAGATCGACATGCACATACTGGGGCTCGAGGCCCTGGGCGTGCACTTCGAGATCGACCACGGCAACATCCACGCATCCACGCCTAACGGCATCACGGGCACGACGGTCACGCTCGACTTCGCGAGCGTGGGCGCGACGGAGAACCTCATGATGGCGTCCGTGTGCGCCGAGGGGACGACAGTGATCGACAACGCGGCGCGCGAGCCCGAGATCGTGGACCTCGCGAACCTGCTGAACGAGATGGGCGCAAAGGTCCACGGGGCAGGGTCTCCCGTTATCGAGGTCGAGGGCGTGAAGTCGCTTCACGCGGTTGAGAGCCACCGCGTGGTGGGCGACCGCATCGAGGCGGGCACGTTCATCGCGATGGGCGGACTGTGCGGCGATCCCGTGACGGTGAGGGGCTTCAACCCCAGGCACCTGGGGCTTGTGCTCAAGAAGTACGAGCTCATGGGACTGGACATCAAGACGTTCGAGGACGGCTGCACCGTCAGCCGCACGGGTGCCATCCACGCGACGGACATCCAGACGCTGCCGTTTCCCGGCTTCCCGACGGACATGCAGGCCCAGACGATGGCTCTTCTCGCCCTGTGCGGCGGAAGCTGCATCATCACGGAGAACGTGTTCGAGAACCGCTTCATGCTTGCGAGCGAGCTGCAGCGCATGGGTGCGGACATCCGCATCGAGGGGCACCACGCCATCGTGCACGGGGTGAGGGGCTTCTCGGGCGCGGAGGTGAAGTCGCCGGACCTGCGTGGCGGCGCCGCGCTGGTGATGGCGGGGCTTGTGGCCGATGGCGTCACAACGGTGAGCGACATCTACCACATCGACCGCGGCTACGAGAAGTTCGTGCCGAAGCTGCAGGCGCTGGGTTCGAAGGTCGAGCGGCTGGAGCTTCCGGAAGAGGACATAGACGACCCGCTCATGTAGGGTCACTTGCAGATGCCTTGTGGGCCTGGGTGCGTTGGTGTGCGCCCAGGCCCTTTTGGTACCGCAAGCGGCCAAGAGGCAACGGCTTGGAATCGCCCGGCGCCCCGACGGGTACATAATGCTCTACAGTTGAGACCAGATTTCGCCGCGGGCGAGAAGAATGCGCCGCGGGCGAGAAGAGCGGGCGGACCTTATAGAGGAGGGTGGCGTGGCAGAAGGCGTGCATGGGGACCCAACGGGCGGAGCCACGAGGGGGGCACCGCACCTCACGAAATCGAGTGAGGACTATATCGAGTCTGTTTATCGAATAATGCAGGAGTGCGGCGCGATGGATGGCGTACGTTCCGTAGATGTAGCGGAGCAGCTTGGGGTGTCGAAGGCCAGTGTAAACAAGGCAGTTTCGACGCTGCGCGACGCGGGCTACGTTGAGCAGAACCGATACGGTCGGATACAGCTTACGGATACGGGCCTGATTTATGCCAAACGCGTGTGGCGCTGCCATCGCATGCTCCGGCTGTTTTTGGAGCGCGACCTTGGGGTTGACCCGAAGGTCGCCGACGAGGAGGCCTGCCTGATGGAGCACGCGCTTTCCGACGACACGCAGGACCGCTGGCTTGCGTACCTGGAAAAGCAGGGAATCGCGGTGGAAGAGTGATGTCGGGCGATGCGGGACGCGCGTGGCCGAGCTGCCCCGTGTGGCCGGACCCGGTGGATGCGGAGGACAGCGAGCTCCTGAAGTCCGCGGAGCTCGGACGCGCGCTCACGGGACGCGCCGCGAGGCCGCTTGTGCTTTCGGGCGACATGGGGCCGCTGCTGAGGAGGCAGCCCTTCTCGGACGGCGTGCCAGAGGCGGAGTGGAACATCGACGATGATGCGCTCATGGGCCAGCTGCACGCGCTGTACCGCGCGGCCGGGGCGGAGTGCGCGCTGACGCATACGGCCGGGTGCGCGTCCGTGCAGCTCGAAGGCGACCTGCGAGAGGTTGCGGACCAGGTGAACGAGCGGGCGGTGCGCGAGGCGCGCTCGTGCGGGCCGCGCTTTGTTATGGGGCTGGTGGCCCAGCGCGGGACCGCGCTCGATGGCGACGCGCTGGACTCGCTCATGCTGCAGGCCGCCACGCTGAGGGAGGCGGGCGTGCACGGCATGATGGCGTGGGCGGACGACCTTGCATCTGCCTGCGCCCTGGTGCGGACCGTCAAGAAGGTGTGGGGCGGGCCGCTTGTGGCGACGGTGCCGTTTGCGGCAGCGTCGGACGCGCCGGATGCGGGGCCTGCGACGCCGGACGGGCAGGCGGCCGATGCGGCGTTCGCTGCGCTCGCGGCGGAGGGGGCCCACGCGGTTGGGGCCGAGCTTCGGACGGGGGACGTCGCGTCCTTCTCGCCAGCGCTTTCGCGTGCCGCGGAGAAGAGCGGACGGTCCCTGGTCGTGCGCCTTGTGCCGGATGCGGGCGAGCCGCCGGCCGACGCCGCTGGTCTTACGGGGCTTTCTGCCGGCGTCGCACGTGACGCGGGGGGCGTCGCGCGCGACCGCGTGGTGGCCGCAGCCGTGCGGACGCTTGCGCCCGACGGCGTTCGTGCCGTCTGGTGCGGTGGCGACCGGCCGCTTGCGGACACGGCGGCCGTGGTTGCGCAGTTGGACGCGCTCGAGGCGCGGTAGCATCGGCACGGCGCGTGGCGCGCGGCCATTGCGGTGTAGCGCTGGGAATCTGGCGCGTAGAGCTGCAAACGCAGCCGCCTCCCGAAGGGGAGGGGCGGCGCCGCGATGCATTGGCTATTCTGATAGTGGGGAACAGGGAGTGTGGCTTGTCCGGACCTAACGGGCGTGCCACAACCGCGCGTCGGACGGCGCCGCGGTGACTTGCAATCGAAAGGGATACGCATGAAGGCAGTCATTCCGGCCGCGGGTCTGGGAACCCGCTTCCTGCCGGCAACCAAGGGCACCCCAAAGGAGCTTCTTCCGGTGCTGAGCAAGCCGGTCATCCAGTACGTGGTGGAGGAGGCGCTCGAGCCCGAGGGCGTCGACGAGGTCGTGATCGTCAACTCACGCGAGAAGCCGCAGATCGAGTCGTACTTCCGCGTTGACGGCGGGTTCGAGGACATGCTGCGCAAGCGCGGCAAGAAGGCCGAGGCGGACCTCGTGCACGAGGCGTCGAGCATGCCGGTCTCGTTCGTGTATCAGGACAACCCGCGGGGCTTGGGCCACGCCGTGTACTGCGCCGCCGAGGCGGTTGGCGACGAGCCGTTCTTCGTTCTTCTCGGCGACTACTTCGTGCCGGACCGTCAGATGTGCGTGCGCATGGCAGAGGTGTCGAAGCAGCATGGCAACGCGTCGGTCATCGCGGTCGCGCCGGTGCCTGCGGACCAGGTGAGCCGCTACGGCATCATCGCCGGCGAGTGCGTGGGATCGCTTGACGGGACGGACGCGACGGACGAGCAGGAGGGCGCTGTCTGGAAGGTGACGGGCCTCGTGGAGAAGCCCGCACCCGAGGACGCGCCGTCTCACCTGTTCATCGTGGGCCGCTACCTGCTGTCGCCCCGTATCATGGACCTCTTGGCGAACCAAGGCGTCGGTGCCGGCGGAGAGATCCAGCTTACGGACGCGATGGAGCGCCTGCTTGCCGAGGAGGACATGTACGCGCTTGTCGTCGACGTGGACGAGGGGTGCGACACGGGCACGCCCGCGGCGTGGGCCGGCGTGAACGCGCGCCTCGCGCTCAAGGATCCCGCGACGCGCGACGCCTTCCTGGAAGCCTTGGGCAGGTCCGGCTTGCCCCAGGCTGAGTAGAATCCCTGGCGATGCATAACATTCACTTTCTTGCACATGGCTGGCAGGCCCGAAGGGACGCTGGCTTCGACAGGGAGGGTGTCGTCGCGGTCGCAGCCGCCCTCGGCGTGGTGTGGGGCACCATCTGCGAGGGGGCGGCCATCATCGTCGGGTACGACACGCGCTTCGACTCGCAGGAAAATGCACGCCTCGTTGCGGGGCTGCTTGCCTCATGTGGGCTCGAGGTACGCGTGTCGACCTCGGCTTGCCCGGCTCCCGTGCTCGAATGGAGCGTCGCGCGCGACGACTCGTGCGCCGGCGGCGTCTATGTGTCCGGTGGCGACTATTCGAGCGACTACGGTGGCCTCATGGCGTGCGGCCCAGACGGCGGCTCGCCCGACAAGGCGTTCGTGCAGGACGTCGACAAGCTCATCGCCACGTGCCCGAGCGAGGGGCTTGGGTCGTTCGCGTGGGTCGACCTGGCGGACAGCTATGCGGAGGCGCTGCTTGGCGAAGTCGATGCAAAGGCCATCGCGGGCCTCGCGCCGCGCGTCGTGGTTGATTCGATGTACGGCACGGCGCACTTCGTCGTCCCCGCGCTCCTGCGGAGGCTCGGATGCGACGTGATAGAGATTCGCGCGCAGGACGGAAGCGACTTTGGCGGCATACACCCCGAGCCCGTCGATCCGTGGGTCGATGCGTGCGAGCGGGCCGTGCGGCAAAACGGTGCCGACCTCGGCATCTCGTTTGGCGGAACATGCAGGCGCCTTGCGCTCGTGGACGCTTCTGGCCGCATGGTGTCCACACATGTGGTGCCGCCGATGGTGCTGGGGCATCTGGTCGAGAACCGCGGGCGCGTCGGGCGCGTGGTCAACACGCTCGCGTGCTCCGCGCGCCTCGGGCGGCAGGCCGCGCGCCTCGGGCTCGACTGCACGTCCGTGCCCGTTGGCTTTTCTCGCCTGTATGACGAGATGTCCGACGGCGACGTGCTGCTCGCGGCAGAGGAGTACGGCGGCCTTGCATTTCCCTGGCACCTTGCGGAGCGCGACGCCATCCTCGAGGCGCTCTATATACTTGAGCTTGCGGCGGCATCGCACGTGTCCGTGGCGCAGCTCGTCGAGCGCACCGCATCCCAAATCGGGCGCATGTCATATGGTCGCGAGGACATTGGCCTCGACATCGCCAAGGTTCAATCCTTCCGAAACATCCTCCCGGGGCTCAATCCGCACGCGATGGCCGGCATGACGCCCAACGCCGTCAGCCATGCCGACGGGCTCAAGGTCTCGTTCGAGGACGACTCCTGGGCGATGCTGCGACCGTCGCGCACCCATCCACTTGTAAGGGCCTATGCGGAGGCCCCCACACTGGAGGAGAAGGACAATCTCCTTACGGCGGCCGAGAAGATCGTGCGTGACGGGCTGGCCGGCGAGGCGGCGGGGTAGCTCCACCCGCGGTGATGACACAAGGCATGACGTACCTGCCGTACATCATCGTACATTGCGCGCCTGCTGTACGCCATCGCTATGGCGCTTTACACAACAGTATGCCCCCTCCGTTTTCGCGTCTCGCGCCCGAGTTGTGTGGGAGCCGTGGAGGACGAGATTCTGGGCCCCGCGGAGGGCCGGCGCGCGTATAGTTAGTTCCCGCGCCGCGA
>CACWMM010000073.1:0-7060 GCA_902761955.1 uncultured Olsenella sp.
GCCTTGAGGGCGTCCGCCTCAGTCATGCTGAGGTAGTTGGGCACCTCGCGCTTCTGGTTGCTGGGATTGACGAGCGAGTAGACGCCCACGATTGCCGCGATGAGGGCGATAACGCCGATTATCGAGAAGAGCGCGACGCGCCGCTTGTGCTTCTTCATGGCAGCGTCGGCTTCCTGCTGGGCCTTCTGCGTAGCGGTCTGTGGCTTGATGTGCTCTGCGGTGTCGATGCGCGGCAGGCTCTGGGTACTGGTTGCGCCGATTGGCGCGATGGCGGGCACCACGGGGTTTGCGGGCAGGACCTCGGTCGCGTTGTTCACGGCCGCAAGGCGGCCCGCCAGGTAGTCACGCAGGACGTGGTACAGCTCATCCGCGGTCTGGAAACGGTCCTTCGGGTCCTTCTGCATGCACTTGAGGATGATGCTCTCCAGCGCGGAGTCGACGGCGGGGTTCACGGCCGTCGGCGGCACGGGCTGCTCGTTCACCTGCTTGAGCGCGACGGAGATGGCGTCGTCGCCATCGAAGGGGACGCGTCCGGTCGCGGCCTCGTACATGACGATGCCGAGCGAGTAGATGTCGGTCGTGGGACCAAGCTCCTTGCCCTGCGTCTGCTCTGGCGAGACGTAGTGAGCGGTGCCCAGGACCGAGTTGTCCGTGGTGAGATGGCTGTTCTTCGCGCGCGCGATGCCGAAGTCCATCACCTTGATGTTGCCGTCAGGCTGCACCATGATGTTCTGCGGCTTGATGTCGCGGTGAATGATGTCGTGGCGGTGCGCGACGGAGAGGGCCTGTGCGATCTGGCTGCCGATCTGGGCTACCTTCTTGCTGTCAAGCGCACCGTGCTTGCGTATGCCGCTCTTGAGGTCGGTGCCACGCAGGTACTCCATGACGATGTAGTAGGTGTCGCCGTCCTTGCCCCAGTCGTACACGGACACGATGTACGGACTCTGCAGCGCGGCGGCTGCCTGGGCCTCCTGCTTGAATCGTGCGGCAAAGGAGGGGTCGGCCGCATACTGGGGCAGCATCGTCTTGATGGCGACGGTTCGCCCCAACACCTCGTCCAGACCGCGGTAGACAATCGCCATGCCGCCGGTGCCGATTCTGTCCTGCACGGTGTAGCGCCCGCCAAGAACTCTTTCTGCCATCGTCACTCCGTCTCATCCTCAAAAGCCGCGCGCTCGTGCGGCGTTCAACATACTTTATCTACCCACGGCCACCGCGTTGCCGCGTGGGAACTCGATACTATACGCCGGCTCCCATAGCCTGGACGCGCAGACACGTGGCAAGCACCTTACCTGCAACTCCGGCCGCGACGCCAACCATCCTCTCGCCCTCGGAGCCCTCGATGCAGACCGAGATCGCCACCGTGGGCTGGTCATAGGGAGCAAAACCAATGAACAGGGAGTTTGCCGCGTTCGAGCTCACCTCTGCGGTGCCGGTCTTGCCCGCGACCTTCACGCCCGAGACCTGCGCGCCCATGCCGGTGCCGTCGTTCACGACGTCCAGCATCGCCTCGCCGATCTGCTGTGCCGTCTGGGCGGAAACCGCCTGTCCCAGCGACTTGGGCTTTGTGGTGGAGCTGGTCGCGCCCTCGGGGGTCAGTATGTGATCGACGACGTAGGGATTCATGACAACGCCCTTGTTCGCGATGGCTGCGGCCACGACGGCGTTTTGCATGACCGTGGTCTGCGGACCCGCGGGGCTGGAGTGCTGACCGACGGGCTGACCGACGGCGGACCATGCGGTCTCCCACTCGGTCATCTGCGAGGGGTCCGGCATGAGCGACGCCACGGTGGAGAAGTCCTGGCCAAGCTTCTGGCCATAGCCGAACGCGTCGGAGTAGCTCACGAGCTTGCTGGCACCCACCTGCTGGCCCAGCTGGCCAAACACCGTGTTGACGGAGTAAGTGAGCGCCTGCTTGAGGGAGAGCGAGCTCCATGCCTCGTTGTCAATGTTCGTGACCTTTGCGCCGCCGATCTCGAGGGATGCGGGTGCGCGGTAGGTGCTGTCGAGCGTCGCCATGCCGGAGTCGAGCGCCGCCGAAAGGCTCACGACCTTGAACGTGGAGCCCGGGGTGTACAGCGTTTGGGTCGTGCGGTCCACCAGGCTGGCGTTGTTTCCGGATATTGCCGAACCGATGTCGTTGTAGTCGAACGACGGGTTGGACGCCTTTGCGAGTACGGCCCCGGTAGAGGGGTTCAGCACGACGATGGCGCCGCGGTGACCCTGAAGTGCCTGTTCGGCCGCCTTTTGCATCTGGGAGTTGATGGTGAGCACGACGGAGGAGCCCGGGGTCTCGATGCCGGCCATCGCGTTGATGGCGCTCGACCAGGTGGAGTAGTCCGAGTGGCCCGTGAGCGTCTGGTTCATGGTCGCCTCGATGCCGCTGGCACCGTACTGGGGCGAGAGGTAGCCCACGGTGTGCGTGGCGACGTTGCCCTGCGGGTACGTGCGCGCATACGTGCCGTCAGACTGCTTGACGGACTCCGCGAGCGTCGCCCCGTCCGCCGCGATGATGGCGCCACGCTGGACTTTCGCGCTCTTGGCGATGGTGTGGTTGTTGTTGGGTAGCGTCTGGTAGTAGTCGGCCTTGAAGACCTGGATGTAGGTGAGGTTGGCCACCAACAGGGCAAACATCATCGTGAACACGGTCACGAGCGACACGAGCCTGTTGCCAAGGGCCACGCGGCCCAGGACGCCGGACTCGGGGGTGTCAAGCCCACGGCTCGCGCGCGCATGGGTACCGTGCACCACGGAGGCCATGGCCTTCTCGACCTGCGTCTGCGAGCCAACGCTGCCGGAGCCTTGCTGGATCTGGGCCTCGCGACCCGTTCCCTCGTCGCCGGCCTTCAAAAGCAGACCGACGATGATGAAGCTGGCCAGAAGCGAGCTGCCGCCCTGGCTCATGAACGGGAGTGTGACGCCCGTGAGCGGCAGCAGCTTGGTGACGCCGCCCACGATGAGAAACGCCTGTACCGCGATTGCGGCCGTGAGGCCTACCGCGGTGAACGCGGAGATGTCGGACTTTGCGCGCGCGGCCGTGGCCAGTCCGCGTACGGCGAGCAGCATGTAGCAGATGAGCACGGCGGATGCGCCGAGGAGGCCCATCTCTTCTCCGATGGCCGAGAAGATGAAGTCGGACTCGACGACGGGAATAAGCTTGGGAAGGCCCTTGCCGATGCCGGAGCCTACGAGCCCGCCGTCCGCGAGCGAGTACAGCGACTGCACGATCTGCAGGCCCTTACCGGACGGGTCCTTGAACGGGTTGAGCCAGATCTGGACACGCGTCTGGACGTGGCCGAAGAAGTGGTAGCAGAATACGCCGCCCACGGCCAGAAGCAGGATGGACACGAGCACATATCCCACGCGGCCGGTGCAGACGTACAGCATGATCACGAAGAACGTGAAGAAGAGAAGCGCGCTGCCCAGGTCACGCTCGAACACCACGACCAGAAGGGACATGCCCCACATGAGCAGCATCGGCGCGAGCATGCGCGGGCGCGGCAGGTCGAGCGGGCCTGCCTTAATGGCGGACGCCGAGAGCATCTCGCGGTTCTCTGCAAGGTAGGCTGCGAGGAACAGAACGATGAGGATCTTCGCGAGCTCGCCGGGCTGGAATGAGAGTGGCCCCAGGACGATCCAGAGCTTGGAGCCTCCGCGCGACGTTCCTATGAGCATGGGCAAGAGCAACAGTGCGACGCCGACGATGCCCATGGTGAACTTGTACTGAGCCAAGGCCTCGATGCTGGGCACGAGCACCAGCACGGCAATCATGGCCGCGACGGAAAGGAACAGCCAGGTGACCTGGCCTATGGCGAGTGTGGGCGCGAGCCTCGTGACGAACGCGATGCCGATGCCAGAGAGCAGGAAGACAAGTGGAAGGATGGCCGGGTCGGCCTCGGGCGCAAAGCGACGCGTGGCGAAGTGAGCGACGCCGAATGCCGCAAACAGCCCAATGGGGACCGCAAGCGACGAGAAACTCAGTGCGACCTTCGCGTTCAGCAGATACATTGCGTACAGAAGGATGACGGGGACGGCGGCCGCTATCAGCAGGCCAAGCTCCGTGTTCCTGCGCGTGTTGATTGCCCTTGGCATCGTGACTACTCACCTCCGGACGCTGTTGCGCCGGCCGACTGCGACGAGTCGCTCGCGCCCTGGTCCGAATCCGACTTTGCCTTTGCCTTGTCTGCCGTGATCGCCGCGTCCGTCTTGTCCGTGTCGATCTGGTCGCGGTAGCTTTCGACGGTATCGAGCGCCGCCTGCTCGGAATCGACGGCGACGCCTTTCTTCAGGCTTTGCTGGATGGCGGCGGGCAAGTCGCTCACCTGTACGGACGACGTGTCGACCAAGTGTCCCAGGTGCACGCCGAACACGCTCTGGTTCACGCCGGAATAGATGCCGACGGTGCCGTTGTTGTTTCCCAGGTACCAGGAGCTGCGTACATACAGCGCCATCGAGCCGGTTACCAGGGCGAGAAGGACGACGATTGCCAGCAGGCCGCCAAACAGCCAGCGCCTGCGATACGTGCGCCTGGCCTCCGAGGAGCCGTCGTCGAGGACGTCCACGACGACGACCGTGACGTTGTCGTGCCCGCCGCCGGCCAGCGCTGCGGATACGAGGTTGTCCGCAGCGGTCTGAGGATCGACGCACGAGACGGCGATGTCCTCTATCTCGGAGTCCTCGACCATGGAGGAGAGTCCGTCCGAGCAGATTATGATGCGGTCTCCCGTCGTGACCTCGAGCGTGAAGTGGTCGGCGTACATGTCCGGGTCGTTGCCGAGCGCGCGCGTGATGATGGAGCGCGACGGGTGGACCCTCGCCTCGTCCGCGGTGATCTCGCCGGCGTCCACCAGCTCCTCGACGTACGAGTGGTCGTGCGTAAGACGCACAAGCGCTCCTGCGTGGAGGAGGTAGATGCGCGAGTCGCCAACGTGGGCGATGGCGACCTTGTTCTTCTCGACGAGTATGCACGATGCGGTGCAGCCCATGCCGGGCTTGCCCTTGCCGGTCTTGGCACCCTCGATTACCTTGGCGTTCGCGGCTTCGACGGCAGCGCCGAGAAGGACGTCGTCCGCGTGGAGCGGGGCGTTCGCGGCGATGGTCTCGACCGCGATCGAGCTTGCGACCTCGCCGGCCGCATGCCCGCCCATGCCGTCGCACACGGCGAACACGGGCGCCTGCACGAGGAACGAGTCCTCGTTGTGGCTGCGCACCAGGCCGATGTCCGTGCGTGCGCCCCAGGCCAGCATGCCGCTGGCACCCCTTCTGGAGTCCGTGCCCTCGCGGTTCTCGACGGGAATGACGTCGTGGCCGGGGCTTGCGACGGGCTTCTTGGCGCCGTGTCCGGCGATTCTTGTGTACAGGCTCTCCCGGTGGCGGGGGAGTGGCAGCGGCTTCAGCTTCATCGGCGGCTCACATGCATGATGGCGTCGCCCACCTGGACCTCGTCACCGTCGCGAAGCGTGACGGGCGTGTCTCCGATGGGATGGCCGTTCACGAGCGTGCCGTTCTTGGAACCGAGGTCCTCGAGCACGAGCGCCGGGCCCTGCAGCGTGAAGCGCGCGTGCGTGGCCGAGACGAACGGCTCGTTGATCACGATGTCCGAGGACGGGGAGCGGCCTATGACCACGGGACCCAGAATGTCCACGTGGAGGCCGCGGAGCGCGCGCGAGCCCTTCTCGACGTCGACGGACCAGATGGCTGCATCACGGCGCTGGCCGCGGACGAGGCCGATGCCCGTCTTCATGACCGCGAAGAGAAACGCGTACAGCAGGACGACGAGGACGATCCTGCCGATGAACAGAGCGAGGTCGATCATCATGACTGGTTCTCCCTGAACTCAAGGTTCACCAACCCGAGCGTGATGAGGTCGCCGTCCGCGAGGGCGCAGGAGCTGACCTCGGCATCGTTCACCAGGGTGCCGTTGGTGGAGTTGAGGTCCGTTATGTGCCATGTGCGGCCGTCGAACGAGAGCTCGGCGTGGTGGCGCGACACGTTGGGGTCGTGCAGGACGATGCCGTGGGGCGTGCGCTCGCGGCCGATGACCGTGGTGGGCGCGATGCCGGTGTACGTGCGGCCGGTCTGGTGGTTGACGAGCAGGCAGGTGGGCACGTCTGCGGCGGCCTCCTGCGCGTTGGATAGGTTGCGGTCGCGGCTGACCAAAGGGACGTTCCTGCGCTGCGTCTGCGGCACGGGGATGGCCTCGGCCTGCGGGGCGGCCGGGATGTCGTCCGGCTGGACGAAGTCCGTGGGGATGACCTTGAGGCCGGCGGACGCGTCCGCGACGGGCTCGACGACGGGAGCGAACTCCTCGTGCAGGAGGCCGTCCACGATGTCGCGGTTGATGGGCGCGGGCTCCGGCACGGCGGGTGCGGCTGCGGGCTCCGGCGGCAGGACCTCGATCGCGGGCTCTGCCGGCGCGCGGTGCGGGGACCTTGCGCGCCGCGGCTTGCGCTCCGGCGCGGCCGGCTCGGGACGAAGCTGGCCCGCGGCGCCGCCAAGACCCACGGAGCTGGAGAGGAAGGCGTCCTCCTCCGCACGCAGCCTGGACAGCGTGCCGGCGTCGACGTTTTCCGCGAACACGGCGAACTTGCCGCTGCGAAGCGACGGGTCGACCATGAAGCGCGCGAGCGGCTTGCCCACGAAGATGTATCCCTTGCTTTGGGCCTGCGCCTCGACGAACGCGACGATCTCTGCGGTGAGCTGCGCGTACAGGGGGCGCATCGCAGAGTCGTCCGCGGCGGAGACCAAGATGGTATACAGCGCGGGCGCGGTGTTTATACCGTCGATCTCGAACGTCTCGTTCTCCATCTCGCGCGTGGCGCGCTTGGCGAGCTTCTTGAAGGAAAACGGCGCGGTGTAACCCTGGGGCGCGGCGCCAAACGCGTCGCCCACCCGGGTCTCGAACGTCTTAAGCAAATTCATCTATTTCCTCAACCTCCCCGCCCGCGTCGAGCGGGCCCCTTAGGTTGGTGGCAATGCACACAAACACACATAAGAGTATCGCAACGGCGACGTCTGCAAACTTAGGGCTGGTCCATATACCGCCATTCTCCACTCGCAC
>CACWMM010000074.1:0-6934 GCA_902761955.1 uncultured Olsenella sp.
GGATCGACATGCGGCTTGTGCCGCCCTATGACACGGCCTGGGCGCGAGGCCTTGTGGAGCAGGCGATCGCGCGCGCGGAGGAAAGCGTGCCCGGCGTGCGCGGCAGCTATCGCGTGACGGGCGACCGGCCCGCCATCGAGCCGAACCCGGACTCCGAGCTGCTGGCCGCCCTGCGCGACGCCGCACGCGGCGAGGGGTACGACGTGGGGACCGGTACGTTCACGGGCTACACGGACACCGCGGTCGTCGCGGGCATCTGCCACAACCGCGAGTGCCTTTCGTACGGGCCGGGCAGCCTGGAGGTTGCCCACAAGCCGAACGAGCACGTTCCCGTGGCGGACCTCGTGCGCGTGCGCGCCGTGCTTTCGCGCCTGGCGCGCGGCGTGGTTGGGTAGTGCGGGCCCGCTGCGGGACGGGGCGCCGCGTGGGGCCACCTTTTGGGCCTCGCGTGGGCGCATGAATGGGCCCGAACGTCAAACACTCATTTTGTTGTTGACGTTCGGGCCGTGTTTTCGCAGGTCGCGGAAATATGTCGAAAATATGTTCTACGTTCGCGGGTTGGCGCGGGCTCATCGCAGGGTTGGCGCGGGCGCCGGGTCGCGCGGTGGGCGCCGGGTCGCGGGCCTACGCGACCTCCTCGAACTGCGACTGGTACAGCTGGGCGTAGAACCCGCCCTTGGCCAGCAGCTCGTCGTGCGTGCCCTTCTCGACTATGTCGCCGTCGCGCAGCACCAGGATGGCGTCCGCATGCTTGATGGTCGACAGCCGGTGGGCGATCACGAAGCTGGTGCGGCCGGCCATGAGCTTGTCCATGGCGCGCTGGATGCGCCACTCCGTGCGCGTGTCGACGTTGGACGTGGCCTCGTCCAGGATGAGGATCGGGCGGTTGGCCAGCACGGCGCGTGCGATGGTCAGGAGCTGGCGCTGGCCCTGGCTCACGTTCGTGGCGCCCTCGTCCAGCTGGAAGTCGTAGCCGCCGGGCAGCGTCTTGATGAAGTGCTCGCAGTGCGCGTAGCGCGCGGCGGCCTCCACCTCCTCGTCCGTGGCGTCGAGCCGGCCGAAGCGGATGTTCTCGCGAATCGTGCCCTTGAAGAGCCATGCGTCCTGCAGGACCATGGCGAAGTTCTGGCGCAGGTCCTCGCGCTCCACGTCGCGTACGTCGTGGTCGTCCACAAAGAGCGTACCCGCGTCCACGTCGTAGAAGCGCAGCAGGAGCTTCATGAGCGTGGTCTTTCCGGCGCCCGTTGGGCCGACGATCGCCACCGTGCGGCCGGCGCGCACGTCCGCCGTGAAGTCGTGGATGATCGTCTTGTCGGGCAGGTAGCCAAACGAGACGTGGTCGAAGTCCACGGCGCCCTTCGCCCGGCCGATGGCCTCGGCGGGCTTGCCCGTGGCGGGGTCGATCGCGGCGGTCTCTTCCTCCTCGGGCGCCTCGAGGAACTCGAACACGCGCTCCGCGCACGCCGCCATCTGCTGCAGCACGTTTGACACAGTCGCAAGCTGCGTGATGGGCTGAGTAAAGTTCTTAACGTATTGGATGAATGACTGAATGTCGCCTGGCTGGATCGCGCCGGTCACGGCAAGGCCCGCACCCACCACGACGACGCCGACGTAGCCCATGTTGCCCACGAGGTTCATGAGCGGCTGCATGAGGCCGGAGAGGAACTGGCTCTTCCACGCGCTCTCGTACAGCAGGTCGTTCTCACGCTCGAAGTGCTCGACGGCGCGCTCGCCGCGGTTGAACGCCTGGATGACCACCTGGCCGGAGAAGTCCTCCTCGACGCGGCCGTTCACTGCGCCAAGCTGCTGTTGCTGCAGGCGGAAGTAGCGCTGCGACCTCTTGATGAGCACGCCCAGAACCAGCGCGGACACCGGCAGCGTCACGAACGTCACGCCCGCGAGCGGAAGCGAGATCGAGATCATCATAACCGCGACGCCCACGACCTGCGTGATGGAGGTCACCAGCTGGATGAGGCCCTGGTTGAGCGACTGGCTCAGCGTGTCCACGTCGTTCGTCATGCGCGAGAGCACGTCGCCCTTCGACATGGTGCCGCCGTCGAAGTACGAGAGCGGCACGCGCGCGATCTTCTGCGCGATTTGCCCGCGCATGCGGTACACGATCTTCTGCGTGACGCCGGTCATAATCCAGCTCTGCGCGCCCGACGCCGCGGCACTCGCCAGGTATATGCATAACAGATCAATAAGTATGCGACTTATCTTGCCAAAGTCGATGCTGCCGGTGCCGGCAGCGGCCGCCTGCGCGCCGCGGATGACCTCCGTCGTGGCGCTGCCAAGGACCTTCGGTCCCACGACCGAGAAGAGCACGCTCGCCATCGCAAGCGCCACCGCGACGATGAGCCCCACGCGATAGGGGCCCATGTAGTGCAGGAGCTTGCGAACGGTGCCACCAAGGTCCTTGGGCTTCTCGCCCGGCGCCATGCGGCCTCCCGGACCGTGGCCGTGCGGGCCCGCGGGACGGCCCGTGGGACGGCCGGCCTGCCCCGCGCCCTGCTCGCGCAACGTGTGCTCCGCCATGGCTACTCACCCTCCTTCAGGCCAAGCTCGCTTGCGCTGAGCTGGCTCTTCGCGATCTCGAGGTACTCGGGGCAGCTGCGCAGCAGCTCCTCGTGCGTGCCCTGCCCCACGACGCAGCCCTCGTCCAGCACGACGATCTGGTCCGCGCCCATGACGGTCGCGACGCGCTGCGCCACCACCAGCACGGCGGTGTCCGCGCACTCGCGCGCCAGCGCCTGGCGCAGCCGCGCGTCCGTGGCGTAGTCCAGCGCGGAGAACGAGTCGTCCAACACCAGCACCTCCGGGCGCATCGCGAGCGCGCGAGCGATGGCCAGGCGCTGGCGCTGCCCGCCGGACACGTTCGTGCCGCCCTGCGCGATCGGCGCGTCCAGACCGCCGTCCTTCCGCGAGACGAGCTCGGACGCCTGGGCCACCTCCACCGCGCGGAGCAGGTCCTTCTCGCCCGTGGCGCCAGGCGCGTCCGTGCCCGACGCGTCCGTACCGAACGCGACGTTGCTGCGGATGCTGCCCGAGAACAGGAAGCCCTGCTGCGGCACGTAGCCCACGCGGGAGCGCAGGTCGGCCAGCGACATCTGCCGCGTGTCCACGCCGTCGAGCGTGACGGTGCCGGACGTGGGGTCGTACAGGCGCGGCGCAAGCTGCACCAGCGTGGACTTGCCGGAACCTGTTGAGCCCACGATCGCAGTTATCTTGCCGGGCGCGGTCGCAAAGCTCACGTCGCTCACGACGTCGCCCTCCGCGTCCGGGTAGCGAAATCCCACGTGGTCGAAGACCAGGCGTCCGCGCGGCGCGTCCGCGGCCGGCGCCACGGGATGCTTCGGCTCGCGCACGGCGGGCTCCACGGCAAGCACCTCCTGCACGCGCCCCACGGAAACCTCCGCGCGCGGCAGGATCACGGCCACCATCGACACGATGAGGAAGCTCATCACGATCATCATTGCGTAGCTGATGAACGCCATCATGTCGCCGACGCGCATCGCGCCCGCCGCCACGCCGCGCGAGCCAAACCACACGATGGCAACGGTTGCAATATTCATGACCAGCATCATGAGCGGCATCATGAGCGTCATCGCGCGGTTCACAAACAGCTGCGCGTCGCGCAGGTCACCGGACGCCTCGTCGAAGCGCTCGAGCTCGTGGTCCTGCCGCCCGAACGCGCGGATGGTCATGAGGCCGTCCAGCATCTCGCGCGCCACCAGGTTCACGCGGTCCACCAGCGACTGCATCACCTTGAAGCGCGGCATCGTGAGTGAGAATAGCACGGCCACCACACCAAGCACCGCCAGAAGCGCAGCACCCACGATCCAGGCGAGCCCGCCGCCCATGGTCATGACCTGCACCACGGCGACCACGCCCATGACCGGCGCAAACATGACCATGCGCAGCATGATCGCCACCATGTTCTGGATCTGCTGCACGTCGTTGGTGCAGCGCGTGATGAGCGACGACTGTGAGAACCGGTTGACCTCCGCGGGCGAGAAGGACATCACCTTTGCAAATACCTTGCGGCGAAGATCACGCGCCACCGCCGCCGCGACGCGTGATGCGATGAGGCCCGAGAGCGTTGCCGCCGCGAGCGACCCCACGCAGAAGCCAAACATCACGAGCGCCATGTGTCCCAGGTAGGCGGCGTTTCCGGCCTGCGCGCCCACGACGCCCACGTTCACGATGTCGGACATGTAGCGCGGCAGCGAAAGCTCGCACAACGCTTGCACCAGCAGCAGCGCGAACACGGCCACGACCTCGCCCACATGACCGCGAAGCAGCCTAGCAAGCCTCATGGGCGTCACCCCCCTCCGACGCGCCGGGTTCGGCACCCGCGGCTGCGGGAACCTCACCCTCGGACGCGTCGTGCAAGACATCTGCAAGCTTCCCGAGTATGCGCACGAGCTCGCGCGAGTCCTTCTCGCCCAGCTGGCGCAGCAGCCCCGCGGTGAAGCGCGTCACGCCGTCGAAGTACGAGCGGAGCTCCGCATCGCCCGCGTCCGTCATCCGCACGATCGTGCGCCGGCGGTCCGCCTCGCTCGGCGTGCGCGTGACCAGGCCGTCCGCCTCGAGCTGGTTCAGCGTCTGCGCCATGCGCGCCGACGTCACGTGGCACGCGCGCGCCAGCTCGCCGGCGGTCAGCGCAGCGTCCGAGTGGTGCAGCACGTGCAGCACGCCCACGCGGCCGCGGCCGTCCCAGCGGCGCATCGTGCCTTTGCCATACATCCGCAACCTGCGGGTTTGCGTCATTAAGTCGTGCGCGAGCGCGGACCACTCCCCGCCCGGCGCCTCGTGCAAGCCGGCGGCGCACTCGGCGGCCTCCGCGACCCGCTCCGCGTCACGTCCCGCGGCTCGCCCTGTGGCTCGCCCTGTGGGGCACGAGTTCCTCTGCTC
Organism: uncultured Olsenella sp.; assembly: GCA_902761955.1. Classification (GTDB taxonomy): domain Bacteria; phylum Actinomycetota; class Coriobacteriia; order Coriobacteriales; family Atopobiaceae; genus Parafannyhessea. The sequence goes on from CACWMM010000074.1 coordinate 4,915, forward strand.
CTCCAAGGATTCCTTCTTTGCTAATGCCCTTAGCTAACGGAGATGAGCATGCCCCATCGCCACTACATTTATCTAATGGGACTAGCTTTTTGCCAGATTCACGCCGCGCACATATTGTGCGGGCGAACGGGCGCGCAAACCACGCCCCACAACCATGCCCCGTACCGCGAACGTAGAACATCGAAGCTAATGTTGACGTTCGGCCCGCGTTTGCCCAGTTGGCAAAAATGTGTAGGAAATATGTTCTACGTTCGCGGCAGCGACGCGTCTGCTGAAGGCACACATGACACGCGCGCGATGCAGGCGGCGCATATCGCAAGTGGGGACGCCGCGACTTTACGCCCGTGGGCGACGCCGCCGCACGGGTCCTGCCCCTGGAGCAGAGTCGGGGCTTCCTGGCCAGCTGCGGCGTCGACGGAGGGGCGCTCTCGACCCAGGGGCACAGCCCGGACTCGGTCTCGGTCGTGCTGGACTCCGGCGATGTGTTCGTAGGCGACCTCTGCCCCAGCGAGCGGGTGGCGCTCTTTCCCGACCCCGCATACAGGCGCAGCTGGGGGACCCTGCTTGAGCACGACACGCGGCGCGTCCACTTTGCTCACTGGCCGGACAAGGATTTCCAAGGCGCGACGCCTGCCCGAATGCAAACCCCATCTTGCACAAATAGGCGAACAAGGCGAAAATAGGCGAACAAGGCGAAAATAGGCGAACAAGGCGAAAGGCCGAGTCAATGTCCCCCACCAATCCTTTCACACCAGAGTTTGGCAGCGTTCCCTTAGTGATGGCCGGCCGCCAATCTATAAGAAGAGAGCTTTTCGAAGCCTTCTCCCAAGGCAGGGGCAACCCCAACCTTTCCAGCATTCTCATAGGCCCCCGCGGATCGGGAAAGACCGCGCTCCTCACATACCTAGCAAAGGAGGCCTCGGACGAAGGGTGGGTCGCGGTTCACGCCGTGGCAATGCCGGGCATGCTCGAGGACATATACGAGCAGACGCGTCTCGCATGCGCAAACGCGCTGGGAAAGCGAGGGGTCAACGCTCCTCCCCAACTCACAAGCGTCAGTCTCGGCCCAGTCGGCGTCGGCTGGACAGCCCCTCCGGTCCCCTCCGAAAACTGGCGTACGCGCATGAGCAGGCTCATAGAGATTCTTGAGGGAGTGGGCCTTGGCCTGCTGATTACCGTCGACGAAGTCGTTGCCTCGCTCGACGAGATGATCAACTTGGCCGCCGTCTATCAGCTTTTCGTACGCGAGCAGCGTCGGGTCGCTCTGGTGATGGCCGGCCTTCCCAACAACATCAGCGCACTCCTCAACGACAAAAGCGTCTCGTTTTTACGAAGGGCTCAACAGCACAAGCTAGACACCATTCCCGACCCCGATGTCAGGGAGGCCTTCAGGGAGACGGCTGCAATCGGCGACAGGGGCGTCACAAGCGACGCCCTGGAGGCTTGCGTCAGCGCAATAGAAGGATATCCCTACATGCTCCAGCTTGTGGGATTCAGATGCTGGCAGGCCTCAAATCTAAGCGGAGTCATTTCTGCCGAGGCGGCAGAGCGTGGAATCGAGGATGCGCGCGAGGATTTTCGTTCGCACATACTTGAGCCTACATTCCGCGAGCTCTCCGAGGTAGATGTGCGGTTTATCGAAGCAATGCTCGCCGATGATCGCGAGAGCCGCATATCAGACGTCGCGAAGCGCATGGGTGTCGAAAGTCGATACGCATCGAAATATCGCAGCAGGTTGCTTGCGGAAGGCGTGATCGAGCAGGTAGCTCGCGGCGTCGTGCGCTTCGCTCTCCCAGAGTTCAAGGCATTCGTCCAAGAGGAGCTGGGGGATTAGCCACCCCGCCTCGCAACCACGTCCGCACGGCAAGGTCGCCCCGCGGACCCGCCCGCCGTCCGCCTCTAGCGCTGGTCGCGTAGCGCCACGGTCGTGAACGAGAACCGCTTTGGGTGGTGCCGCGAGCACGTGTACTCGAACATGATGCCGTCGTCGTTGAACGTGTGGTTCACCACCACGGCCACA
>CACWMM010000075.1:0-9207 GCA_902761955.1 uncultured Olsenella sp.
CGGGCCGCTCAACGTGCAGTACGCCGTCAAGGACGAGCAGGTGTTCGTGATCGAGCTCAACCCCCGGGCCAGCAGGACCGTGCCCTTCTCGTCCAAGGCATCCGGCGTGAGCCTCGCACGTTGCGCCGCCCGCGTGATGGCGGGCGAGAAGATCCGCGACCTCGGGCTGCCGCCGGAGGACCGGGAGGTGGGCTACTTCGCGGTGAAGGAGGCCGTGATGCCATGGTCGCGCTTCCCGGGCGCGAACGTGGAGCTGGGCCCCGAGATGAGGTCGACGGGCGAGGTCATGGGCATCGCGCGCAGCTTCCCGGAGGCGTACGCGAAGACGCGCCAGGCCATCGAGTACAAGATGCCGGAGCGCGGCACGGTGTTCGTGAGCGTGTGCGACCGCGACAAGCGCGCCATCGCGCCCGTGGCGCTCGCCCTGAGGGGACTGGGCTACGACATCCTCGCGACGCGGGGGACGGCGAAGACGCTGCGCGCCGCCGGCATCGAGTGCGAGGTGTGCCAGCGCCTGAGCGAGGGACACCCGAACGCGATCGACGAGATGCGCTCCGGGAGGGTCTCGTTCATCATCAACACGCCGCACGGGCACGACTCGCGCGGCGACGGGTCGAAGATCCGCGAGGAGGCGGTGAGCCGCGGCATCACGTGCGTGACGGCACTCTCGGCGACGGTCGCGCTCGTGCAGGCGCTCTCCGCGGTGAGGGACCGCGAGCTGGACGTGTACGCGCTGCAGGACCTGCGCTAGGCAAGGGGCCCCTCGCTCGAGGGGCCTTTTTGCGCAGCTCGCATGGAAAGATTGGCGGGCAGCGGGGTAAAATGCGAAACGTTTGCTATCATGCATAGGCTGTGCATGAATCAGGCGGGCGTGGCGGAACTGGTAGACGCGCTGGATTTAGGTTCCAGTGGGAGAAATCTCGTGAATCGCCCGCACCAATGCAAAGCAGAGTAACTGCGCAAGGGGACAAGACGTGGGCCCTGCCCCCTGGCACGAGAACACTGGAGGAACGTTGAACATCACCGTCACCGCTGAGAAGCCCGAGAATGGCAAGGTAGTCGCCACCATTACCGTCCCTGCCGCCGAGGTCGACAAGTACGTCGCCCGCACGTACAAGGACATCTCTCACAGGTACCAGTTCCAGGGCTTCCGCAAGGGCCACACCCCGCGCCCCGTCATCGACGGCATCGTCGGCCGCGACGCGGTTCTTGGCCAGGCGACCGAGGACCTCATGAACGACGCACAGCCCGCGATGCTCGAGGAGCTCGACATCGTCCCCGTCGAGAGCCCTGACTACGGCGAGGATCCCCTGGCCGTCGTGGAGCACGAGGACTTCACCGCTACCGTGACCGTGAGCGTGCCGCCCACCTGCGAGCTGGACAGCTATGACGCGCCGGCCATCAACATGCCTCCCGAGGAGGCCACCGAGGCCGAGATCGACCAGCAGCTCGAGCAGCTCATGAGCTACCACAACACCTACGAGGACGTCGAGGAGGACCGCGAGGCCACCAAGGACGACGTCGTCTCCCTGGACGTCGAGGACAAGGTCGAGCAGAAGTCCGGCCTTGCCGGCACCGACCGCCAGCTGAACCTCTCGAGCACCTACCTGCCGGAGGAGTTCGTGGCGGGCGTCATCGGCATGAAGAAGGGCGACCAGAAGGACATCGCCTGGACCGAGAAGCAGGGCGAGAACGAGCGCAACTACGAGGTCTCCGTCACCCTGAAGGCCATCAAGAAGTCCGTCACCCCCGAGCTCGACGACGAGTTCGCGAAGAAGAACTTCGGCTTCGACACCGTCGCGGAGCTTCGCGACGCCCTGAAGGAGGACATCGAGAACGACAAGAAGTCCAGCCTTCCCTCCCTCAAGGAGGACCGCGTCGTCGAGGAGATCGGCAAGCACCTCACGCTTGAGGAGGTCCCCGAGGCCTACCTCAACCAGGTCTTCAACGAGCTCGGCCAGGAGGTCCTCGGCCAGCTCCAGCGCCAGGGCATCAGCCTTGACATGTACCTCGCGGCTCGCAACATCAAGAGCCAGGACTTCGTGAATGACCTCCACGAGCAGGCCGAGGAGCGTGCGCGCCAGTCCCTGGCGCTCGACGCCCTGGCCGACAAGCTCGGGCTCGAGGCCACCGACGAGGACGTGCGCGCCGAGTTCGAGAAGGCCAACGTCGACGACGTCGACGCCCGCATCGAGGAGTTCAAGAAGGGCGGCCAGCTGCCTGCCATCCGCGAGTCCATCCGCCGCTCCAAGGCCGTGGACTGGATGGTCGAGAACGCTCCCGTGACCGTCGTGGACGAGATCGCCGAGGCCCGCGCGAAGGCCGAGAGTGCGGATACCGAGGACGCCGAGTAACTCTCGATACCTTAGACTACGAGAAGCGCTCCGAGGGTAACAGGTACCTCGGAGCGCTTTTTGCACCCATCGTAGTAGCATTGCATGGGACAGGTCCCATGTTCTGACGGCCGGGCCTACGTCCCGGCAAGAAGGAGAACGCATGCACAACCCCATGAACACGCCCCTCATCCCCTACGTCGTGGAGCAGACGCCGCGCGGCGAGCGCAGCTACGACATCTACTCGCGCCTGCTGAACGACCGCATCGTCTTTCTGGGCGAGGAGATCACCCGCGACTCCGCGAACCTCGTGATCGCGCAGCTGCTGCACCTGGAGAGCCAGGACCCCGACAAGGACATCTCCCTGTACATCGACTCTCCCGGCGGCGAGGTGTACGCGGGCCTTGGCATCCTCGACACCATGAACTTCATCAAGCCGGACGTCTCCACCATCTGCGTGGGAATGGCGGCCTCCATGGCGTCCGTCCTTCTCGCCGCGGGAACCCCGGGCAAGCGCCTCGCCCTCCCGAACTCGATGATCATGATTCACCAGCCGAGCTCTGGCGCCCAGGGACAGCAGACCGACATTCAGATCGTCGCCGACGAGACCAAATACATCCGCGAGCACATGAACGAGCTGCTCGCGCAGTATACTGGACAGTCCGTGGAGAAGATCAACGCGGACACCGAGCGCGACAACTACATGCGCGCCCAGGAGGCGAAGGAGTACGGTCTCGTCGACAAGGTAATCGCGTCGCGCACCGAGCAGGCGTAGCCTTGAGGCGAGAAGCTTAGGAAGAGAGCCAGATGCCGAACAACGACATAAACATGCCAGAGATGCACTGCTCGTTCTGCGGCAAGAGCAGGAGCCAGGTTCGCAAGCTCATCCAGGGACCCAACGGGGTGTTCATCTGCGACGAGTGCGTGAAGGAGTGCTCCGACATCATCAGCGAGGACGACGCGCACGTGGTCGAGGAGGCGGAGAAGGGCAGCGACCTCATCGAGAACCTGCCCACCCCGCACGAGATCTACGAGGAGCTCTCGCAGTACGTGATGGGCCAGGAGGCAGCGAAGCGCGCCATGAGCGTCGCGGTCTACAACCATTACCGCCGCGTCCAGATGGGCGACGACGAGGTCAACTCCGAGGGCGAGGAGGTGGAGCTCGCCAAGAGCAACATCCTCCTGCTCGGCCCGACGGGCACGGGCAAGACGCTCCTGGCCCAGACGCTTGCGCGATTCCTGGAGGTGCCGTTCGCGATCGCGGACGCCACGACGCTGACCGAGGCCGGCTACGTGGGCGAGGACGTGGAGAACATCCTGCTCAAGCTCATCACCGCGGCCGACGGCGACGTCGAGCGCGCCGAGGTGGGCATCGTCTACATCGACGAGATCGACAAGATCGCGCGCAAGGCCGAGAACCTCTCGATCACGCGCGACGTCTCCGGCGAGGGCGTGCAGCAGGCGCTTCTGAAGATCCTCGAGGGCACGGACGCGAGCGTCCCGCCCCAGGGCGGCCGCAAGCACCCCCAGCAGGAGCTCATCCACATCAACACGAAGAACATCCTCTTCATCTGCGGCGGCGCCTTCGTCGGCCTGGACAAGATCGTGGCCGACCGCATCGGCAAGAAGGGCATCGGCTTCAACGCGGAGCTCAACAAGAAGGTCGAGGAGAACTCCGACGAGCTGATGGCCCAGGTAATGCCCCAGGACCTGCACAAGTTCGGCATGATTCCGGAGTTCATCGGGCGTATCCCCGTCATCACCTCCACGAAGGAGCTGACGGAGGACGACCTGGTAGAGATTCTGACGCAGCCGAAGAACGCCATCGTGAAGCAGTACAAGCGCATGTTCGAGATCGAGGGCGTGAACCTCGAGTTCCAGGACGACGCACTGCGAGAGATCGCCCGCGAGGCGATCTCCAGGAACACCGGCGCCCGCGGCCTTCGCGCCATCTGCGAGGCGACGCTCGAGGAGACCATGTTCGACATCCCGAGCGACCTCGAGATCACGGACGTCGTGGTGACCCCGGAGTCCGTCGGCGGCAAGCAGCCGCCAAAGATCGTCCGCAAGTCCTCCTCCGGCTTCGGAAAGCACACGGCGTAGCCCAGAGGCGCGCCTGGGCGAGAAGGACGAGGCACCTCACGCGAGGCGTCCCCCTGGCAATTCGAAAGCACGATGCCCGCCATACGGATGCGCTCCGTACGGCGGGCATTCTGCTGTTCCCGCACGCTGCTGGCGCAAGGCACGCGCCCGAGGCGCCCTAGATTGCGATGCCGAGCGCCGCGGCTGGAGATGTGGCCGAAGGAGTTGCCGCCACCCCATGCCACGATGTTGCGCAGCATTTTGCACTACGCGAGGAGCCGCTCCGCGTTGTCGCACACCGCCTGCGCCAGCCCCTCCGCGTCGCACCCGCGCGCCTCCGCGATGCCCGCGAGGCACTCCTGGAGTGCGGCCTCGATCTGGGCGGCGGAGAACGGCACGTCCTCGCCGGGCGGTAGGTCCGTCTCGGTCAGCAGGCGGCGCAGCGGGACCTGCCGCGCGTACTCGCGCCCGCGGCGCGTGCGGAGCATCATGGGGTTCACGGAGAACCAGCAGCCGGCGACCACGGCGGCGTGGAGCTCGTCCGAGCTGCCGGAGAACCAGTGGAACACGCAGCGGCAGCGCTCGAGGCAGCCCGTCGTGCGCACGACCTCCAGCACCTCCTCGGCGGAGCGGACGGCGTGGATGGACATGACCGTGGGGCGCGCGGGGTCGCTTCCGGCGGCCGCGGCTGCGCAGATGCGCCGGAACGCGGCGCGCTGAACGTCCTTGGAGCCCTCTGGCACGTGCTTGGGCGAGAAGTCCATGCCGACCTCGCCCACGAGGCGCGTCGTGCCGGCGAGGTTGGCCGCCGCCTCGACGTCTGCGGTCGAGAGCCGCCCGTCCGCCACCCACCACGGGTGTGCGCCCACGGCGACGCTCACGTTGGGAAGCCCTGCGAGGGCGTCCCGCGTACGCAGGTAGCCCTGGGGCGTCACCGTGGTCGCGAGCACGTGCAGGCCGTCTGCCGCGGCGTCGCGCGCGACCTCTTCCATGTTCGACATGAAGTCCAGGTGGCAGTGCGCGTCAAACAGCCGCATGGCTTACCTGCCCCTGCGCCGCCGCGGCGCCACGATGGGCTCCTGGACGTCCAGGTCGTTGTGCAGGTCCGCGAGGTCGCATATCACGCGGCCGGCTATCATCTGGCCCATGATGGGCGGCATGTAGCTCATGGTGCCCAGGGTGACGCCCTTCTCCGGCCGCCTGCCTCCCGGCAGCTCGGCGCCGCGCGGCGTGACGGGCATGGGCACCTCGGACGAGTACAGCACCTGAAGCCCGCGGATTCCGCGCTTGCGGCACTCCTTGCGCATGACCTTGCAGATGGGGCACGACTTCGTCTTCTCGATGGTCGAGAAGCGCAGCCGTTCCGGGTTGAGCTTGTTTGCCCCGCCCATGCTGGATATGAGCCTGAGCCCCGTGTCCTGGCACCACTTCGCCACGATGAGCTTCTGCGAGATGGTGTCGATGGCGTCCACCACGTAGTCGGGGCGGGGGAGCGCCTCGAGCGTGGGCACGAGGTTCTCCTTCGAGAGGAACCGGTGCACGGTGGTGACCCTGCAGTCCGGGTTGATATCGTGCACGATGCGTTCCATCACGTCCGTCTTGGCCTGGCCGATGGTGGAATGGTAGGCCACGGCCTGGCGGTTGATGTTGGATGGCTGCACTATGTCGCGGTCCACCAGCACGAGCTCGCCCACGCCACCGCGCGCGAGCGCCTCCACGCAGTTCGACCCGACGCCGCCCAGCCCCAGCACGAGCACGCGCGAGGACGCGAGCACGTCCAGGCGCTCCTGTCCCAGGATGATTCTCAGCCTGTCGGTGGCCGTCTCAACGCCTTGCCCGCCTTGTGCCGAGCGTGCCTCTGCCGGAACGTCCGCGTCCTTCTCGCCCATGCGATTCCCCTCGATACCGTGGCGGGGCGCAGCGGCCCCCTTGACGATGTGTGGTAAAGACTGTAGCACGCGGCCGCGGGGGTGCCGTGCGGCGTGCGTGGTATGCTGTTGGGCTGACTTGCCCGGCGGGGCCGGGCGGTCGCAACGTAAGCCAGCCTCGGCGGAGGCGCGCGCTCACTACACGAGTGCCAACACCGTCTGCGGGGGCGCGTAAGAAGGCGGTACACACCGTGGAAGAAATGCCAAAGAACTACGATCCGCAGACCGCGGAGCCCGAGCTCATCAAGAGCTGGATCGACGCGGGCTGCTACCAGCGCAGCAAGGGGGTGGGCGACTGCACCGTCGTCATCCCGCCCCCCAATGTCACGGGCATCCTGCACATGGGCCACGCCATGGACGACACGATCCAGGACACGTTCGTGCGCTACAACCGCATGCGCGGCCGCTCCACCCGCTGGATCCTGGGCACGGACCACGCCGGCATCGCGACGCAGACCAAGGTGGACAAGAAGCTCAAGAGCGAGGGCGTCTCTCGCCTGGAGATAGGGCGCGATAAGTTCCTGGACGCGTGCTGGGACTGGACCCACGAGTACGGCGGCACCATCGTCAGCCAGATCAAGCGCATGGGCTGCTCCATCGACTTCGACGACGAGAAGTTCACGATGTCGCCGGAGTTCAGCCGCGCGGTGCGCAAGGTGTTCTGCGACTGGTACCACGACGGCCTGATCTACCGCGGCAAGCGCATCGTGAACTGGTGTCCCAGCTGCCGCACGGCCATCAGCGACGACGAGGCCGAGTACCACGACGAGCACGGCCACCTGTGGTTCCTGCGCTACCCCCTCACGGAGCCCGTCGACGGGATCGAGTACGTGACCGTGGCCACCACCCGCCCGGAGACCATGCTCGGCGACACCGGCATCGCCGTGAGCCCGCAGGACCCCGAGAAGCAGAAGCTCGTGGGCAAGACCGTCATGCTGCCGATCGTGGACCGCGAGATACCCATCTTCAGCGACTGGCACGTCGACCCCAAGTTCGGCACCGGCTTCGTGAAGGTGACGCCCGCGCACGACCCGAACGACTACGCGATGGGCCAGACGCACGACCTGCCGCAGATCAACATCTTCGACGAGACGGCCCATGTGGTCGATGGCTACGGCGAGTTCAGCGGCATGGACCGCGACGAGTGCAGGAAGGCCATCGTCGACTGGTTCGACGAGCACGGCCTGCTTCGACCACATCGAGGACCTCGAGCACTCCGTCATGCACTGCTACCGCTGCGACACCGCGCTCGAGCCGTGGCTGTCCGAGCAGTGGTTCGTGGCCGTGGACAAGCTGAAGGAGCGCGCGACCGAGGTCGTGAAGGACGGCGAGATCAAGTTCCACCCGGAGCGCTGGACCCAGACGTACCTCACGTGGATGGACAACCTGAAGGACTGGTGCATCAGCCGCCAGCTGTGGTGGGGCCACCGCATCCCGGTGTTCTACTGCGAGGACTGCGGCTGGGAGGACGCCCTCATGGAGGACACGGACGTGTGTCCGAAGTGCGGCGGTCACCATGTGCACCAGGACCCCGACGTGTTGGACACTTGGTTCAGCTCGCAGCTGTGGACCTTCGCCACGCAGGGCTGGCCCGACCACCCCGAGCAGATGGAGGGGCACCACCCCACGAAGGTCCTCGTGACCGCCCGCGACATCATCGCCCTGTGGGTCGCGCGCATGATCATGAGCTCGCTGTACTTCACGAACGAGATTCCGTTCCACGACGTGTACATCTACGCCACCATCCTGGCGAAGGACGGCAGCCGCATGTCCAAGTCCAAGGGCAACGGCGTGAACCCCATGGACCTGATGGCGAAGTACGGCGCCGACGCCATGCGCTTCAACCTACTGACGCTCATCACCAACAACCAGGACGTCAAGTTCGACGCGAACATCAACAAGAAGACGAAGGAGCTCATCGACAGCCCGCGCACGGAGCAGGCGCGCTCCTTCGTGACGAAGATCTGGAACGCGAGCCGCTTTGTCCAGATGAACCTTGCGGGCTACGTGCCCGGCGCCCCCAAGGCAGAGACGCCCGAGGACGCGTGGATGCTCAGCCGCCTCGCGAAGGTGGTCGCGGAGTCCACGAGGCAGCTCGAGGACTACGAGTTTGGCGACTACGCCCGCAACATCCAGTCGTTCTTCTGGAACGAGGTGTGCGACTGGTACATCGAGCTCTGCAAGGGCCGCCTGCTGGACGGCACGCCGGAGGAGAAGCTGCAGGTCCAGCGCAACCTCGTCTTCGTGCTGGACGCGTCCATGCGCCTGCTGCACCCCGTGATGCCGTTCGTGACGGAGAGCGTGTGGGACAAGCTGCCCGCGAGCGGCCTGGACGACCACTCCGCAAAGTTCCTGATGGTCGCAAAGTGGCCTGAGCCCGACGAGTTCGCGCAGTTCGTGAACGACAGGGCAGAGCACGACTTCGACCTCGCGAAGCGCGTGGTCTCCGCCGTGCGTTCCACCCGCGCCCGCTACCGCCTGTCGCCAAAGGCCGAGCTGGACGTCGCGGTGCGCTCCTCCGCGGAGGACGCCGCGGTGCTCGAGGCCCAGCGCGGCTTCATCTGCTCCGTCGGCCGCGTGGACCAGCTCGCCCTCGGCCACGAGCAGCAGAAGCCGGAGGGGTCGGTCACGGTGGCCGACGGCACGCTCGAGATCTTCGTGGCGCTCGGCGGCCTCGTCGACCTTGCCGCGGAGGCGAAGCGCCTGAGGAAGGAGCTCGAGAAGGCCGAGAAGGACCTGAGCTCCGTGAGCAGGACCCTCTCCAACGAGGGCTTCGTCGCGAAGGCGGCCCCTGCCGTCATCGAGAAGAAGCGCGCGCAGCAGGCTGAGCTCACGACCACGATCGAGCAGCTCAAGGGCCAGAT
>CACWMM010000076.1:0-10403 GCA_902761955.1 uncultured Olsenella sp.
CAACGAGAGGGGCCAGGCCCGCTTAGACTGGCTCACCCCCATGGAATACGCTGCCAAGCTCGTCGCCTAAGGGTTGTGCGGAATCAAGGGTCCACTTCAATATTCTTCTCTCGCTATCTCCAGGAAGCGCGGGACGAGGCCGCCGCGCTTGGCATTGCGGACATACGCACCGAACGTCGCCACGGGACTCCCGCGCCACGCAAGCGCCTTCTGGTTCGGATCGGGCATAGTCTCGACCTCCGGAACGAGAGCGTAGCCGAAGCCCGCGTCGACGAGGCAGAACGCCTCCGTGGTTGTCGAGCACGTGATGGTGTCCGCCTCGTCTGTTTTGGGGATTGCACCCTGGGCCGCGGAGCCCTTCCTGCGGATGTTCGCCGGCAGGCAGACAACCTGCGGATAGCCGGAGACCTCCTCGAGGCCCACCTCGTCGAGGGCCGCCAGGGGCGAGTCCTTGCGCACGATGCAGCTGAGCCCCGCCGTATTCAACGGCTTAAACAGGATGCCGCCGCCTTCCGGCACCGTGCTCTTGAACCCGAGGACGATGTCGAGCTGCTCGCGCACGAGCCGGTCAAGGTTCGCATCCCGGGCCCCGAGGCTCAGCGTCACGTGAAAGCCCTCGTGCTCTGTGCGGAGCCTGTCGAGCACTGTGGCGAGGCGCAGAAGGTCGTTCGGATCGGAGTAGCCGATGGCGAGCTCCGTTCCCTCGGCCTTCTTCCGCGCGCGCTCGGCGGCCGCGTAGGACATCCGCAGGATCTCCCTCGCATCGGGCAGGAAGGACGCGCCGAACGCAGTGAGCGCCACGTCCCTCGTGGTGCGGACGAACAGGGCGCCGCCGAGCTCCTCCTCGAGCGAGGCGACCTGCTTCGACACCGTCGACTGCGAGAGGTGCAGCTCGTCTGCCGCCCTCCTGAAGTTCAGGTTGTCGGCCACCTGGACGAAGCACTCGAGTTGCGTCGTGTTCACAGTCGGTCCCCCTTGCACTGATTCTTTAATCGCATCAATGATAGCATCATTGAAATACCCTTTCGAGCACAGGGCCCGCATACTTGGATTGGGCGCGGAAAGGGTCCGCGCACGAACGAAAGGAAACAGACCATGGCACTCGACCGTTTCGCATCCTGGACCAGCACGACCGCCTCTTCCGCCTGCGGCGCCTCCGACGCCCGCAGCAGCGCCTGCGGAGCCTCCGACAATCGCAGCTCTGCCTGCGGGGCGAGCGACCTTCGACCCTCCGCCTGCGGCGCCTCCGACCTGCGCCCCTCGGCCTGCGGCGCGAACGACCGCTTCTAAGGCAGCCGCCAAAAGCAGAAGCGTAAGGGGCGCCCGCAAAAGCGGGCGCCCGCTTCGAAAGGAGTGAGCACATGGCACGCCCGACCTTCTCGTTTCAGTGGCACCTCCTCGACGACTGCGACCAGCGCTGCAAGCACTGCTACATCTTCTCGGGGGACGAAGCCGTCGAGCTCAACCGCATGAGCCTCGGGCAGATGCAACAGACGCTCGCCAACATCGAGGACTTCTGCGAGACGTTCGGACGCGAGCCCTACCTCTACATCACAGGGGGCGATCCCATCCTGCACCCTGATTTCTGGACGTTGATGGAGATCCTGAAGGACAAGGGCATCGAGTTCACCGTCATGGGCAACCCCTTCCATCTCACGGACGAGGTCTGCGCCCGCCTCCGCGAGTGCGGGTGCCTGCGCTACCAGATGTCGATCGACGGAGCACGCGAGACCCACGACTGGTTCCGCAAGCCCGGCTCCTACGACGAGACGCTCGCGCGCATCCCGATGCTGGCCCGCGCGGGCATCCGCTCGATCATCATGACGACGGTTTCCAACGTGAACGCCCACGAGCTCCCCCAGATCATCGACGCGGTGGTGGAGGCGGGGGCCGACGTCTTCGCATTCTCGCGCTACGTGCCGACCCCGGGCGAGAACATGGAGGGCCTCTCACCTGAGGAATACCGGGAAGTGCTCGACGCGGCGCACAAGAAGTTCAAGGCCTACGAGGACGCTGGCTGCAAGACCTACTTCAACCGCAAGGACCACCTGTGGCGGCTCTACGAGTGGGAGGAGGGGATCTGGTCGATCCCCGATGGGACCGAGCCGGGGGTCGTCTACGACGGCTGCAACTGCGGCAGCGGGCACCTCACCGTCCTGCCCACGGGCGATGTATACGCATGCAGGCGCGTCGAGGGCTCGAAGGTGGGCAACGCCCTCGAGGAGCGGCTGGCGGACATCTGGCTGGGCCCCATGGAGGACTACCGGCAGATCGACGAGTTCTCGAAGTGCGGCCGCTGCGAGCTGCTCGCATGGTGCCGCGGCTGCCCGGCCGTCGCGCGGGGAACCGACGGCAGCTTCTACGGGGAAGACCCGCAATGTTGGCACGAAGTGCCGGCAGACGCCGCGCCGCGCGATACGCTGCAGCTGCCGCGCCGGACAGCGGGGTGCGCCTGCGCGGCAGCTGGGCGCATAGCCGCAGCCGTTGAGAAGGCGCTCGAAGGGACGGTGGCGTAGATGGCGCGCGGCGAGATGAAGGCCCTCTCCATATCCGAGGTCACCCCGGCCGAGCGCGCCCGGCTCTGCGACGTGCCCGTGCCCGAGACGAAGCCGGGATGGACGCTGGTGCGCGTGTGCGGCTTCGGCATGAACCACTCCGAGCAGGTGCTGCGCCTCGGGGAGATCGAGGCGGGATACATCAAACGCCCCGTTATCCCGGGGATAGAGCTCGTCGGGGAGGTCGCGGAACCGTCCGACTCGGGGCTAGAGCGGGGCCGGAGGGTCTGCGCCCTGATGGGCGGAATGGGCCGCAACTGGGACGGGTCGTACGCCGAGTACTGCCTCGTGCGCAATGACCGTCTGTTCACGCTGCCCGAAGCGGTCTCGTGCATGCCGTGGTCCGCACTCGCCGCCATCCCGGAGACGTATTACACGGCATGGGGCTCGCTTTTCGAGTGCCTCCGGCTCAAGCCGGGCGACCGGCTGCTAGTGCGCGGCGCCTCCTGCGGGCTAGGGTACGCGGCTATTCAGATGGCGAAGGCAACAGGGTGCCGGGTTCTGGCGACAACCCACCGCGAGAGATACCGCGCGCGGCTCTTCGACTTCGGGGCGGACGAGGCGATCGTCGACGAAAGCGGCATCCTTGCGGGCGGCGGCGTCGAGGCCGACAAGGTCCTCGAACTCGTTGGCCCGCGCACGGTAAGAGATTCGCTGAAGCTGCTCTCTCTGGGAGGAATCTGCTGCCAGACAGGCATCCTCGGCGGCGCCGAGGCCATCGACGGGTTCGACCCCATCAAGGAGATCCCCAACGGTCGCTACCTGACCGGCTTCTTCTCGAACAGCCCGACGCAGGAGGCGATGGACGCCGTGTTCGCGCTGGTCGCCGAGAACGCCATCGAGCCTCCCGTGGCGGCGGTCTTTCGCTTCGAGGACCTCGCGGACGCCGTCAGGATGCAGGACGCCGGAGGCTTCCAAGGCAAGATAGTCGTCGTGAACGAGGAATGACGTCGGTCAACGAGTTCCTCTTGGAATCCTTTGGATAGCGACGGCTTGTCCAGTCGGTCCAAGACCGTGCCAAGCCATGCTAGCCTGTGACACTCGGTGCTAATCCGTGGGTCACTCCCACTCAACTGTCACAAGGTAAGTTTCCACACACTAACAGTTTGCCGTCTCGTGTCTTCCCGTACCGTCACGTGCACGCACGTGACGGTACGTTATTGGGGAGTTTTTTGCGAAGCGGCTCCAAGGGTGTACTCACCTGTACTCACCGCTGAGTACACTTTTTGTACTCACCCCTCGGGGAGTAGTCACAAGGACCTCGGGGAGTAATTAAAACCGCAGGTAGTTATTGGGAATATTACTCACTTTTTCGAGGTGAGTACACTTAGAAACGCTTGCGCAGTCAAATCGGGTCGAGCGCCATTGACCGCTCGGTCTCGTGAAGCTAACGCTTCCTCTTCGGCTTCGGCAACTCCGCGAGCATGGCGGCTACCGCTTCGGCGATACAGGCCGGGTCCTCGCTGTCGACGAGGAGCATGGGCTTGGCGCCCTCGTAGGGGACCTGCTCCTCGGGAAACGCAGCCCTGGCGGCCGGCGTGTCCTTCAGCAGGAGCCGGTCGTCGTATATCCCGCCGAACAGCACGCCGTCGCTGTAGAGCAGGTATTCGCCCATCATCTTCCTGTTGGTGACCGCCGGGACGTCCCGAAGCAGGTCTAGTACAAATTCCAAGTAATCGGTGCTGCTAGCCATGGCAAACCTCCTCCTTTGCAGCTAGCCCCATAGCCCCTTGCACGAAACGGCGTACAGGGGCACGTTGCGCATCCAGTCCTGCTCGCGGTAGCCTGACAAGCTGAACCGCACCGCGTCAACTTCGGGATTTGCCTCTTTGAACGCGCGAAGGCTCTTGGCCCGGAGATTCTCCTCGGCCTTCACTTCGATGGCGAACACGCCGCTGCCGTCCTGGACCAGGAAGTCGATCTCGCCTGTCGAGTTCTCCGCCGACCAGTAGTAGGGCGAGAGACCGCATTCCGAGATGAGCTGCTGGCAGACGTACTGCTCGGTGAGCGCGCCCTTGAACTCCGTGAAGACCTTGTTGCCGTCGATGACGTCCCTCGGCTCCAGGCCGCTCATGGCGCCGAGGAGCCCCACGTCCACCATGAAAACCTTGAACGCGCTCATACTGCAATAGCTCGGCAGCGGCACGTGCGGCTTGCTCACGCGGCGCACCTTGTAAATCAGGCCTGCCTGCTGGAGCCACGCGAGGCTCTCCTCGAAGTCGGCCGCGCGGGCGCCCTTGCGCACCTGCCCGAAGATGAACTTCTTGTTCTCCCGCGACAGGTGTCCCGGGATCGACTGCCAGGCGAGCATGGTGCGCGCGAGCAGGCGGGGCGGTATGTGTTTCGCGAAATCGCTCACGTATCCGTTCAGGATCTCTTGTTGGACTGCCCGTGCGGCGCGCACGTCCTGCTCGGCGACGTAGGCGTTCACCGCCTCGGGCATACCTCCCACGACGTAGTATTGCTTGAGGAGCTCGGCGAGCTTGTCCGAGAAAGCGCTCATCATCTCAGCGTCCCCGGAGCTTATGAGCTTTCCGAACCTCTCGTTTCCCGTCGCGTCGAGGAACTCGGTGAAGGTCAGCGGGTAGAGGTCGAGCGTGTTGACCTTGCCGACGGGGTAGCCGGTTCCTTCGGTTGCCGATATCCCTAGAAGCGACCCAGCTGCGGCCACGGTGTACTCGGGCGCGTTCTCGCAGAAGTACTTGAGGGACGTGATGGCCTTCGGGCAGGCCTGCACCTCGTCGAGGACGACGAGCGTTTTCCCTGGCTGGATGTCCATGTCGAGCTCGAGCGAAAGCGAGGCGATGATCCTCGCGATGTCGAATCCGGAGTCGAAGTAACTGCGAGCGAGCGGGTCGTTGTCGAGGCTCACGTAGGCGACGTTCTCGAAATTCAACCTGCCGAACTCCTTGAGCAGCCAGGTCTTTCCAACCTGCCTGGCGCCGTTCAGGATGAGCGGTTTGCGCCGCGCATTCTCCTTCCAGGCAACGAGTTCATCCATGAGGGCTCTTCTCATGCAACCTCCCTCCATAAAGATTACGTCCTTATTATAGCTTGATATTGCAATAATAAGGACGTAATAATGTGTTGTAGCGCAATTTATCTGGAGGTTCTATTCCCACTCAATTAGAGAAGCGTGGTTGTGGTGGCTCACGGTAGCTCGGAGAACTACCTCGTATCCACAATGTCCGACGTAGCTCTTACTATCCTCCCTGCGGACGTCAAAGCGACGTCACAGGCACCGTCTCCGCACCCGTGACGTCGCCTCACTTCGAGTCGGGCGGCGTCATGACGTCACCCGACTGCGTTTGCGCTGGTAGCGATAGCGATATTATCCTCGAAGACCAGCCGATCTCGAGGCGAGGAAGCGGCCCACCTTCGCTGCATGAGCAACCGGCCCGCCAGAGCCGGCGGGCCGGTTGCCTTACGAGCCAGTGGCGTCAGGACTACTCATCTGATTGCTCTTGCCTCTCAACGTCGTCGAGCATGCGCGTCCATTCGGCAAGGTCGGTCTCCTTGTCGAAAAGCTCGAGGAAAGGAGTCTCATCACCATCAGGAAAGATGCTGGCGTAATAGGCGCCCTGACTGGCAAGATACTCACGAGCGAAGGCAAGCGAAGCCTCGTCGGTGCAGTCACCATCGGGAAAGCGCGAGGAAAAAGCACGCTCGAACTCTATCCAGATGGCAGGATCAGCAGACCCCTTGTCTGCTCACAGGAACGCGTCGGCATCGCTCAAGAACTCCCTGAGCGCGTCGCCCGGACAGGCCATCTGCTCGCTGGCGAACTCGAGCGTGAAGAAGACGCACAGGTACACGTCCCAAGCATCTCTCATCGTTACCCCTCCTTCAGGGTCTCTCTCGTTCATCCGCGCTCCTTAGTGATGGTCGTCCGAACCACTCGAGTCACAAGCCATCCTTCGTGAGAGGGCTACAGGTCGAGGCTTCTGTCATCGAGCAGGAAGTCACGGATTCCCATGTAGGTGATGCCGTCCTCGTCGCGCCTCGGCTTCATCGCGCCCTTCACGACCACAAGCTTCCGGAACGAGTCGGGAATGCCGAGCAGGGAGCGCGTCTCCTGCTCCCGCTTCGCGGGGTCGTCTACAGTGAGCGCAGATTGCACGTAGTAGCGCGCCGACCCGAGCGTTGCCACGTGTCCAGCACCCCGACGTCCACGTTGTAGCCGCGCGAGAGGAGCTCGTTGTAGATGACGTTCTCCATGAGGTGGTTCTCCTCGACCTGGCGGAAACCCACCCGCGCGTTGCGCAGACCGACGTCCTCGAAGTAGTACTTCTTGGGGGAGCCTATGTATGCCCGGCCTTTGATGTCGTACCGCTGCGCCTCCGCCACGAGGTATGCGTCCTCGAGGTACCCGATGTAGGAGGAGATGGTCTTGTCGTCGAGGCTCTTCCCCTTCACGCTGCGGAAGGTGTTCTGCAGGCGGCTCGGATTCGTGAGCGATCCCACCGCCGAGGCGAGCACGTCCACCAGCTCGTCCAGCTCCGCCACGTTCGCCACGTGGTTGCGCTCCACAATGTCGGTAATGTACACCCTCTGGAACAGCCCCCTCAGGTACTCCTCCTTGTCAGACGCCCGCTGGTACGAGAGCGCGAGAGGCATGCCGCCATGTATGACGTACTCGTCCCACCCCTCGTCTGAAGGACCGTCGTAGACGCTCATGAACTCCGCGAAGGAGAGCGGCCTCACGCGCACCTCATCGCTCCTGCCGCGGAACTTGGACACGATGTCGGACGAGAGGAACTCCGAGTTGGAGCCCGATACGTAGACGTCTGCCCCGTCGACGTGCAGCAAGCTGTTGAGCACATCCTCGAACTCGTCCACCATCTGCACCTCGTCGAGGATCACGTACGTAGGCAGCCCGTCAGTGGGAATGCGAGACCTCAGGAACGCAAGCAGCGCATCAGGATCGCGCAGGGCCTTGTTCGCGCGATCGTCGAGAGCCACCTCTACGATGTGTCCCTCGTCCACGCCACTCTCGAGCAGGTGTCTGTGGAAGAGCTTGAGGAGAAGGTAGGACTTGCCGCACCGGCGAATGCCCGTGACGGCCTTGATGAGTCCGTTTCCTCGACGTTCCACGAGCCTCCGCAGATAGCGGTCCCTAGCCATTTCCATGGTGACCCCATTCCGAACTTCTGTGTCTTGACGCATTTTCTCGGAATAGTATAGCATCGTTAGCCGATAGTATTCCGAATATATGTGTAATGACACAGTTACTCGGAACTAAGGATGATAGAGCAATACTCCACCGGAATGCGCACTCACGCGATCGGGTTGCGGTCGCAAAATGCAGCGACCGATAATACAACCGTTCGCGTTTGGCTAGCAGGCACACGAGTCCCCTCGGCACAACAAAAAGGCGCCCCGGAACCACGTCCGGAGCGCCTGGAGAATCGCACAATTCTGTAGCGGCTTTATTTCCACTCGGTAGTAGCATCTGGTGAGAGGAATTGCCCGTGCTCGCGTTTCCGCAGTTCAGGGGTGGAAAGAGAACGGCTCGTTTCTCGTTCGGCGTCCTCGCGTTCATAGCGCGTACCGTATATCGTCGCAAAATCCGAGTCGGTAAACAAAGGACGCACAATCGACGTTCTGCCATTTTGGCCCCATGCTCATACGTGCGAGTGCATGCAAATCGACTTCCCACACATCGGATACCGGCTACTCGTCGAACAAATCCGAGCGTGTCCCTGTTCGCGATGCGGTAAGTATCAGTTGGCCCCTGTCAATCGCGTATATCTGCAGCCAATCGGGGCGAACATGGCTGCCGCAGAATCGAAGGTGGCCGCGCTCCATGATGTGCCGCATGGTCTTAAGCCCCCACGTGACAACGTGCCACCTGCTCGATGAAGCCCTCAATGAGCCGCTCGTCCTCCAAGGCGGCGAGCACTGCATGGCGTAATGCAGCGCCATTCCGCGCCGCCTCTTCCTCGAGCATCGTGCCTGCACCAACCTCCGCGACACGTTTCGCCACGGCGCGTTGCTCGCCGGTCAGCGGATAGAGCAGCTCGGGCACGCCCATCCACATGCCCTCCGAAGCGCTATTCATGCCGCAGTGGGTAACGAACAGGCTCGCCCGCGAGAGCACCTCCATCTGGTCCACGTGCTGCTCGACGCGCACGTTATCTGGCAGCATTCCGAGTTGCGCTGGGTCGAACGCCCTACCGCACGAGACGAGGAGGTCCACATCAGCATCGCGCAGCGCATCGATCAGCGTGCGGTAGAAGCCCGGACGGTCGTTTATCACCGTGCCGAGCGAGGCATACACAAGAGGCCGGCCGACCTTCTCCTTTGGGGCCACGTCGCGCACCGATGGGCCCACGAAGCGGTAGTGCCCCTCGTCGAACGTCTCGGAGCATGGCTGGAACGTCCGCGATGTGTAGACGATGGTGTTGTCCTCGGGCTTGTTGCTCACGATGTCGAGAGCGCTCTTCACGTGGTAGCCCAAGGGCCGTAGTTTGCGGATCTCGCGGTTGAGGCGGGGCAGGCCCAGGATGATGTCGGCCATCTCGGAGGCGCTGTGGCTCATGTACTTGGAAGAGTGCTCGTTGAACGCGAACGTCGTGGTGGAGCACACCCAGGGCAGGCCATGTTTAGCCGCGGCCAACTTGCCCCAGAAGCACGCCGAGTCAGTCACCACCACGTCGGGGCGCCAGGACGCGACGTCTTCGGACACGACCGGGTCGAGGTTCGCGACCATGCGAAACGACTGCACGCTCATCTCGGTGGTGGACACCCTGCGGAGCCGCTTCTCGACTTTCTCGTCTATAGGCGGCAGGAAGGAGTCGCAGGCGACGAGCTGGGCTCCCGCATCCTCGATTCTCTCGCGGAACTCCTCGAACGAGTAATAGCGAACCTCGTGGCCACGCCTTGTGAGTTCGCGCACGACCTCGATGGTGGGGTTGGTGTGGCCATAGGCCGGGATGCAGAACCAGAGCACCCTCATCGCGTACCTCCGTCGAACACTGCGTTGATCCACTCGCCGAACTGCTCTTTGGGTGGGATGGCGAGGCCGCGCTCGGCATCGCCCAGGATAACGAGCGTATCGCCCGGCTTGATGCCGAACATGTCGCGCGCCTCTTTGGGAATGACAATCTGCCCCTTGGCGCCAACCGTCGCCGTCCAAGCTCCTCTGCCCTCAGACATCTCCATGGTATCCCCCTCTACGGTATAACTAGTTATACTAATCATACTATCGAGCAATTCGACAGACAAGGGAAGCGTGTTTGGCGCCAAGTGCCGCTGTACCACAAGAACAGCCACGTCGTCCTGACGGGAGGATGCGCATAACCCACGAGTGCACGAGTCACCCTTGGGCAATCCTGGGGCGCTACATATTCCGCTACAAATAATCTGGAAAGGAGCGTTTTCTAGTGTAGAAAAGTGGTGCGCCGATTTCTCGAACGCACCACTTCTGAACTGAGGTTTTGTTATGTTTCGGGATGGAGTGTGAAATACCGATTTGTCCCGAATTTTATTCCCACTCGATCGTTGCATTGCCCGTTTTCATGTAGTCAGCAGAGCAGGCGAGCTGGGACTTCCTCTACTCTCCTATCTCGAAAACCGTGTAGTCACCATGTAGTCGGCGTTGACTACACGCTCTGTAGTCACTTGGGGAGAGTTTTTTCGCCCGACCGAAGAGTGACATGTATGACCTGCGGAAACAGAGTTCGATTGCGCACAACTGACTACATGGGCGAAAGCGTCGCCGACGAGGTGGAGCGCTCCCCGAGCCAAGGGTTCCGTCAATAGTCTTTCGCACTTTCGTCAGCCAGGGTCCCGTCCCAGTCGCCGGAGCTAGCTCTGTCTCTTGAGCACCTCCCTCTCGTCCCATCC
>CACWMM010000077.1:0-6608 GCA_902761955.1 uncultured Olsenella sp.
TAGTTGTTGGAGCAACGGGTGATGTTCACCGGCATGCCGTACGTGTCGCCATAAGCCTTCACAAAGAGGTCGGCACTCGCCTTGGAGGCGGAGTACGGCGAGTGTGGGCTGATGGGTGTGTCCTCGCGGAAGAAGGTGTCGGGCTCGTCGATGGAGAGCGACCCATACACCTCATCGGTCGAGACCTGGAGGTACTTCTTTCCCTCGGGGTACGACCCATCCTCGCGCTCCCAAGCAGCCCTGGTACAGTTGAGCATGTTGACGGTGCCCATCACGTTGGTCGAGGCGAAGGCACCAGGGTCCACGATAGAGCGGTCGACATGGCTTTCCGCGGCGAAGTTCACCACGTAGTCGATATCGTACTTCTCGAACAGAGCGGAAACCGCCTGCACATCCCTGATGTCTGCCTGCACGAACACATGCCTCTCGTCGCCCTCGATGGAGGCGAGGTTCTCGAGGTTGCCCGCATAGGTGAGAAGATCGACGTTCACGATCTTGATGTCGTCGTACTTACGAAGCATGTAGAGCACGAAGTTGGAGCCGATGAATCCAGCGCCTCCTGTGACAAGATACGTCTTGGCCATGTGGCAAACCTACCGTTTCCTAGATGTTGATGGACTTCTTCCACTCTGCGAACGTTGGGTGCATCTGGTCCTTCTGAGAAAGGATTGGCTCTGTACCCACTCCCAGCGGCCACGCCACCGCAAGGTCCTTATCGTTCCAGGTAATGCCGCCCTCGTCGTTGGGGTGGTACACGTCATCGCACTTATAGCAGAACACAGCCGTCTCGCTCATGACGTAGAAGCCGTGCGCGAATCCTCTGGGAATGAAGAGCTGGCGATGGTTCTCTCCAGAGAGTTCGACCCCTTCCCACTTCCCGAAAGTCGGACTGCCCGCTCGAAGGTCAACGCAGACGTCGTAGACGCTGCCCTCGACAACGCGTACGAGCTTCGCCTGCGGGTGTGCGATTTGAAAATGAAGGCCGCGGAGAACGCCACGCTTGCTCATCGACTGATTGTCCTGCACGAAATCTGCAGTGATGCCACCCTTTACAAAGTCGGAGCGCTTGTACGTCTCCATGAAGCCACCGCGATCGTCTCCATACACCTTGCAGTCGACGATGACGACATCCTTGATGTCACTCTCTATGAAAGTGAAGTTTCCATACGTGACGCTCTTTCGCATTTCCCGTCCGTCTCCCATGATTTCCTATCTGTCGCCGGCATCCAGCCACTTCTTCCTACTGAAGAAGTTCCAAAACATCACCACCGCGGTTGCGACGACCTTTACAAACATATAGTAGGGCCCATGTGCATAGTCGACCCCAACGCCCTCGAACGCAACCTGTCCGGCCACCATACAAACCTCGTTGATGGCTAGGCCTATTACGCTCAGGATTACGAAAATCGTGAATTCGCGCGTCTTGCTAAGGTCCTCGCGGTGGGTAAACACAAAGCGCATGCTCGCAAGGTAGTTAAAGACGGTACTAACGCTAAACGATATCGCTGCCGCTAAGACCGGGTCCATTCCAATCGTCTCATGTAAAAGAACCATGAGGCCGAAGTCAATAACGAAGGCGATGACCCCAACCACACCAAACTTCATAAACTGGGCCAGAAGCTGTCTCAAGGATAATCCTCTCGCTCTATTACCTGTTGGCCTTGCCTACGTGCTTATCGCGTTGGAAGTCGCCGTGCATCATTATGTGCATGGCGCTCATAACATGGGCGTAAGACATGCCCATGACCCCTAGCGGACCAAAGCTCTTAAACTCGTAATCCACTTGACCCGCCAGATAGGCAGCCCTTGCCAGTCGCGAATTTTGAGGCATCTGCCGACCCGTGACATCGTAGTAATACTTCCGCCTGTTCGTCGGAAGCTCGCACATCTTGTCAACGATTTCGGGCTTCATACGCAAGAACATCTTCTTGACGTTCTCTTTTACAAGAGGGTTATCCTCGCCATCGTCGATAATCGCGCCACGTGCATAGTCAAAGCCACGCACGTAGTGGGCTGCGAGAATGCCTTCATCCTTCACTCCAAGACGCTCGATAATGTCAAGCATCGTGTGCCACCGGTCGAACGGTCGGGTGATCGCATCATCCGCCTTATGGTCGTACGTGCTTCCCGGGAGGTCGGTGCGGTAGTTATAGAAGCACTTGTTGAGATACAGAATCGCGTCCGCCTGGCACATCGTCTCTATAAGGAATGGGTTGTCTGCCCAGCCAGCCCCGGGATACTCGATAAAACGTATGCCCTTCTCGTTCAGGAATCCGCGACGATATATCGCAGACCAGATAGAGGGATGCGTCGAAATGAGCCTTGGGTCTTCCTCAAGGGTAAATGGACGCTTCGAGGTAGGAATTCTCTTCGTTATAGCTGCCGGAAACGACCTCATGGTATCAGGGTCATCCCAATCCCTTAGGTCGGTCCATGCGGCCTTAACGATGTCTATCTCCTCGTCAAAGGAAGCCGCGAACTTGAGCAGCTCCTCATACATGGTCGAGTCGATGTAGTCGTCCGGCTCGATTATTGAGATCCAACGTCCGGTAGCTTCTTCGATTCCGCGATTGCACCCAGCACCGTATCCGCCGTTCTTCTTGTGAATCGGCTTAATTCGGGAGTCTATGGCCGCATAGCTATCGATGATCTGCGGAGACCCGTCGGTACACCCGTCGTCAATCAGTATGATTTCCAAGTTCTTGTATGTCTGGCCGCAAATACTGTCCAAGCACTGCGGCAGGAACTTCTCGGTGTTGTATATGGGAACGATTACGGATACGAGCGACTCTGCATCCTTACGCATGGTTTCCTCCAAAGTGAGACTTATAGCTATCGCGGTACGAGAAAAGCGCTGTACGCCAAGTTCTCATCCGTTCGGGCACTACGGCATACAGGCCACTGCTATCAAGGGCAGAGAATCGCGGGCGCTCAGCGCTTTCGGGATGTGCAGCCAAGTACTCGGCCGAGCTGCAGCGCTCGACAGTACATTCGATCCCGAACTCTTCGAATATCGCCTGTGCAAAGTCCGCCCATGAGCAAGTCCCCTCACACGTGGCGTGATAGGTGCCAAAGGCGTCCGTCAGCGATAGCGCAAGGAGCTCGTGGGCCAAATCGCTTGCCGAAGTGGGGTTTCCCACCTGGTCGTCCACTACCGTAACCCTAGAGTGCGCCTGCGCCAAGCGAAGCATCGTCTTTACGAAATTCTTGCCTTCGAGACCATAGAGCCATGCCGTTCGGACCACAAACGTCCTGGGATTACGGGAGGTTGCCAGGCCCTCCCCTGCGAGCTTAGAGCGTCCATAGGCAGAGATTGGACAAGGCACGTCCGACTCAAGACGCGCACCGGATTCCTCCCCCGAGAACACATAGTCCGTCGAGACGTGAACGAGCTTCGCGCCCTGTCGCTCGGTCGCGATCGCAAGGTTCATCGGGCCCAAGGCGTTCGTTGCGAAGGCGCGGGAAAAGTCCTTCTCGCATCCGTCGACGTTCGTCATCGCCGCACAGTTGATGACGACGTCATAGGGATCATGGCTCTCGAACCAAGAATCGACGGAGCGGATGCTCGAGACGTCGAGATCCGCAGAGCCAGCGTAATCGATGAGCGCCACTTTCCACGCATCGGAGATTGGCCCGATCTCCGAGCGTCCACGTTCCACGCAGCGCTGAATTTCGCTACCCAGTTGCCCATGCGCGCCCGTTATTAAAACGTGCATGTCTACTCCTCGTACCTTCCGCTCGGAGCGATGCCACCCTGCGCAACCATCTTGAGGTGCTTGCCATAGTCGCTCTTACCATAGCGCTCCGCGCATGCGAGCAGACGCTCGCGTGGAATCCAACCGTTTTCGTAAGCTATCTCCTCGGGTACGGAAACGGGCAGGTCCTGAGCCTGCTCAACCGTCCTCACAAACTGGGAGGCCTCGGCAAGCGATTCCATGGTGCCGGTATCGAGCCAGGCATACCCACGCCCGAGAGTCACCACGTTGAGGTCACCGGCCTCCAGGTACATCTTGTTCAGGTCCGTGATCTCATACTCGCCTCTAGAGGAGGGAGTCACCCGCAATGCAAAGTCGCAAACACGAGAATCATAAAAATACAGCCCCGTAACCGCGTAGTTGCTCTTTGGATGTATAGGCTTCTCCTCAATCGACACGGCGTTGTAGTCCTTGTCGAACTCTACGACACCAAAGCGCTCAGGATCATCGACGCGATAGCCGAACACCGTAGCTTTTCCACTCTTCGCCGCAGCGACAGCCTTACGCAGGTGGCGCGATAGCCCGTTGCCATAGAAGATGTTGTCACCAAGAATGAGCGCACAGGCATCTGACCCTACGAAGTCGCGCCCGATGACGAACGCCTGCGCCAACCCATTGGGAACAGGCTGCTTCTCGTACGAGAGCGACACACCAAAATCTGATCCGTCACCAAGCAAGCGCTTAAAGTTGGGGAGGTCCTGAGGAGTGCTGATGATCAGAATGTCCCTGATGCCAGACAGCATAAGAGTCGAAAGCGGATAGTAGATCATCGGTTTGTCATACACCGGTAGGAGTTGCTTGCTCGTAACGGTAGTAAGGGGGTACAGCCTCGTTCCGCTGCCACCCGCCAGGATGATTCCCTTCACCTGTCGGTCCTCCTAAGCGTCGACTTCGAGAAAGGCCATGAACGTAAAGATAATAGACCAACAATGGGGAATCCATCGATGCTACAGCTTAGCGGACGCTCCATTACCTTCCGGCTGCCGCAGACACATTCTTCGTGCACGGTCGATTACTGGCCCAATGGACAGTGCAGCAACAACCAGCAACACCACCAGATCACGGTACGTGATAAATGCGTGCACGAAAGAGTGGTTGTCGGCAACCAAATACCATCCGAATGGAAGAGCGCCCACAAGAGCCAAGGGGATCAGATACCACCAGTGAGCCGAACCAAGGCGCCTCCATCGGCCAGTCTTGGCCAGCCATACGAGCGCGACAACAAAAGGCGGTACGAGCATTTTCACTTGCCAGCGATGGACAAGCAGTCCCACGTTCTTTCTTAGGGCCGCCGTCCGCGCAATCTTGAGAGCACCAGACGTTCCGCCCGATCTATATACGACACTTGAGAATCCGTCTCGCACGAAGTCGAAGCCGGTTACCAAGGATGAGAGAATCCATTTTGTAAGCATGAGCCCGCCATATCCAATGGCCCATGACAAAGAGGCGGCAAGCACGAAAAAGATCGATTTCGTCACTTGGTCACGACCGATTCTATCCCGCGCAAGGAACACCTGCATTCCCAAGGGAAGACCCAACGCAACAATAGGAGTGTCGAGAAAGTCGAAGAATACGGTCACGCCTCCAATCACAAAATAGAACACGAGCCAGGAGACGACTCCTTCGCCGCTATTCAGAAAACTCCAGCGACCGTCGTGATGCAGCTGCACAAAAACCGTAGCAGCGATTCCGATACAAAAAGAGAAAAATAGTGAGGGGGAGAACGCAGCAACTATGAAGTGGACCGCGAAGAAGGCGCTTAGGTAAATGACCGCAGTCACTGTGCCCTCCGATCTTGAGAGCAGAACCGTCGACCAGCCTAAAAGCGCGACAAAGGCAAGTAGGAAAACCACCCGTATCTGAGAAAGGTCAAATGCGATAAGAAGCGGTTTCAACACGGAGAGATACCCGTGCCAATAGCGCCCATAGGCTATCCAGCCGTCGGCTGACAGGCTGCCCCGAGGCCTTTTCATGCCACTTTCCAAGGCGGATATCTGGTCGTCGCCATTGCCCGGACCATGCCATTGAAAGTTATAGGCGGCGGAAAGCACGGGGTTCTCCGCAGAGTGGTACGCCTGATTGAGCATGATCGCAGTTGTGTAGTTGTCGAGCTGCCAGGCATCGTCTTCGGGCAATAGCCTGTGGTACTGGCCTTCCAAGGAGAGCTCAGAAATGGACTGCTGCACATGGAGGCAGATTGCAGAACGCGGAATCGAGGCGACGCCAACAGCCAGCAGGCTGAACAGCGTCACGCAGACCAGATAAGCGCAGGCAAGGCGCGTCACCGTCTTTCCCGCAAGAGCAAGGTGGGTACGGCCTAACGATTTGCTTGCCAATGGCCTTTCCATTTCTATTCCCACCTTACGTTCCCCGCACCAGAGTGACGCGCGCCGGCGGGGCTCCCCCACTGGCCGCAGCGCTTCAGCATGTCCATGCGCGCCTGCACGTACCACTTCTCCGCGGCGTCGCCCACATGGCGCGCGACGCTGTCCGCAAGGCCCATGCCAAACGTCGAGAGCAGGGCGTCGAGCGCCATGAGCGCGCCCAGCGCGAGAAGGACGTAGCGCGGCCAGCCGGAGCCCTGTGCCAGGCCAAGGGACGCCACCCACGCCGCAAGCGGCAGGATGAGCGGGCCGTACCACTGCTTCTGGATGAGGCTCGTGAGCTCCGAGGTGTACGTGCCGCTCTTGCGGACCTCCACGTGCACGCCCGTCGCAAGCGACACCGCCCCGTTTATGGCCTCGCGCACGACGCCGGACACGTGCCCGGTCAGCGACTCGTACGCCAGGAAGTACGTGGGATACACCGCCGCGCACAGGAGCGGCACCCAGTCCGCAAGCGTCTGGAGGCGCG
>CACWMM010000078.1:0-7377 GCA_902761955.1 uncultured Olsenella sp.
CCCAGCGCGATGGCCAGAAGCACGTCCTCGTCGCGCACGCCGGCGGCATGGAGCTCGTCCATCACGGGCGGCAGCACCGTCGCCGTGGGAAGCGGGCGCGTCACGTCGCTCGTGATCACGCACACGGTCTGGCCGGGGCGAACCAGCTCGCGCAGGCGCGGCGTGCCGATGGGCGCCGCAAGCGATGCGCGCACGACCTTCTCGCCCGTGGGACCGCTCGCCACGGGATTTGCGTGCATGACCTCTATCACGTCCTCCTCCGGGAGCTCGAAGCCCTCCGTGCGCGTGCCGATGCCCACCTCGTAGCGCATGCGTTACCTCCACGTCTGCGATGCCGCCGCCGCGGCGCGTGTCTTGACGCAACTGTACTACGCCGCCGCCGTGCGCCGCGCGCCCGCGGCCATGCCGTGACGCATGCGTAATCTTGGCAGAGTTTGGGAGAAACGCGGGCAATCGGGTACCATAGCAACGTTACAAGCTAAAACGAGGAGAGACCCCTTGGGCACCAAGCGCGAGAACTTCAAGATATCCGTCAAGAACCAGGTCGGTCGCGACGCCGCGATCGCGCAGGCTCAGGGCACTAACGCACCGGAGGGAACCTCTGACAACCCCTCCCACCGCATATTTACCATCGCGAACGTGATCACGATGTGCCGCTTTGTCCTTACGGGCGTGTTTCTGTACATGTTCGTGAACGACCTCAATCGCTACCTGGCGCTCACGTTCTACGTGATAGCGGCCGTGACGGACTTTTTGGACGGCCAGGTGGCGCGCCGCACGCAGACGGTCAGCTGGCTCGGAAAGATCATGGACCCCGTGATGGACCGCGTGCTGCTGTTTACAGGCGTGCTCGGCCTCATGCTCAGGGGGGAGCTCCCGGTGTGGATGGCCGTGTTCGTAATCGGCCGCGATGCGTACCTGTTTGCGGGATCGATGATCCTGCAGAAGTACCAGCGCCGCCCGGTGGACGTGATCTACGTGGGCAAGTTCGCGACCGCGTTCCTCATGACGGGCTTCAGCTTTCTGCTGCTAGGGCTGCCCAAGGTAGGTGGCCTTGGCCTGGTGGATGTGGGCTGGCTTCCCGGTCTTGGCCACGCGCGCGCCGCCCTTGGCATTTTCTTCGTGTACGCGGGGCTCCTGTGCTCGCTTGTGACGGCCCTCGTGTACACCAAGCGCGGCTTTGCCATCAAGCGCCGCGCGCTCGAGCTTGGCCACCGCACGGACGAGACCCCGGAGGGCGAGCCCACGCCCGCCTCCGCCGTCGCCGCGGAGGCGGCTGCAACCGGTGCCGCCGCAAAGGAGGCCGCCGTGCGCGAGGCCGCGGCCGAGCGCAGTGCGGAGCGCAGCGCCAAGAAGAAGGGCAGCCGTGCCACGGAGGCGAACTAGCAAGATGAGAAGAACGATCGTCCTCATCGCGGCCGCGCTCTTGGCCGCCCTGTTTGCATGGCCCGCAGCGCCGGCCTTGGCCGAGGAGGCAAAGCCGCAGGTGACGGAGGCCAAGAGCTACGAGATCATCGACCAGGACGGCAACGTGCTCGCAAGCCACGACGCCACGGAGCACATGGCACCCGCCTCGATCACCAAAATCATGACGGCCATGGTCGCGCTGGACTCCGGCGTGGACCTGGACAAGACGTGCACCATCCAGGACATGACGTACCAGGACGGCGCCCAGCTCGCCGGCTACAAGGCGGGCGATTCGCCCACGCTGCGCGAGCTCATGATGGCCATGCTCGTGTACTCCGCAAACGACGCCGCCGCAAACATCGCCGTCGCGGTGTCGGGCAGCGTCGACAAGTTCGCGGAGCTCATGAACAAGAAGGCCCAGGAAATCGGGATGACGAACACGCAGTTCAAGAACCCGCACGGCCTGGAGGAGGACGGGCACTACTCCTGCGCGCACGACCTCGCACTCATGGGCCGCTACGCACTGCAGAACTACCCGCTGATCGCGGCCGCTGTCACCACGCGATCCGTAACGGTGACGGCCGGAGGCCAGCAGAAGACGCTCGCATCCACGGACGACCTCATGGGAAGCTACGCGGGGCTGTGTGGCATCAAGACCGGTGCGGTCGAGTCCGGCACCACGTTTTTGGGATCGAGCCGCCGCTGGGGCGTCCAGCTCTTCTCGGCCGTGCTCGGCTGCTCCACGCACGAGGGGCGCTTCACGGACACCGCCATCCTGATGGACTGGGCGTACGACACCTACCTGGGGCGCATCAGCCTGGCGCGCAAGGCGTGGCCCGTGCGCGTGGTTTCTGACGCGGACTGCTTCTGGGCAAAGCGCGTGGTCACGGCGCAGTGGGACGCCGCCGGGCGCGTCTATCGCGGCCAGGACGTGACGTGGCACACCACGATGCTGCCCTCGGGCACGATGCTTGGCGCGCAGCAGCCGTTTGGCCGCTCCTCGTGGACGCAGCAGGGCCGACCCGTCGCGCGCGAGGTGTATCGCGCCAGCCGCTGGCTGCACCGAGTATCATCCTATAACGTATTTGCACTGCCGCTGTTCTACGACGTGGCAGGTCTCGTCTCGTAGGGGGTCTCATGGCCGAGAAGGACAAGGCGCCGGGGGTCGTGGGTCCCCTGTACGAAGAGCACCTGCTGCTGGGCGCGACGTTCGAGCGCACGGAGCTGGGGGCGCTCAGGACCGTGGCATACGGCGCGTCCGCGCCCGTTGCGGAGTCGCTTGAGGACGGCACGCTCTTGGCGGACGCCTCCGGCATGCGGATGCTTCTGGCCTCGGGCGACCGGGTCGCGCCGTTTGGCGAGGCCGCGTTCGCGGCGGAGCCGCTGCCTGTGGGGCGCGCGGGCTTCTCGCCCGTGTTTCTGGGCGATGGCGCCGTGGCGTCCATCCCGCTGGCGGCGCGCACGGGTGACCACGAGCTGCTCGCGTTCGACGCGAGCCCGCGCGCGGGGGTGCTTTCCGCGTGGCTCACGTTCGTGGCGTCCATCGAGCAGAACGGCTTCCGTCCGTACGAGGGGCTCGAGGTGGAGGACGTGAGCCGCGACCTGGTGCCGCTGGCCCTGTGGGGAAACGACGCCCCGCGCGTGCTGGGCGACTACGTGGGCGGCGCCTCCGCGCTGCCGCAGGCGGGCCACGTGGCACACCTCATGCTGGACGGGCACATTCCCGTGGTGGCATGCGCGGTTTCGCTCGGTGGGGCGCCGATGTACGTTCTGCTGGTTCCGCCGGACTTCGCGCGCGTGCTGTGGCGCAGCCTCTTGAGCTTCACGGGCGTGCGTCCGACGGGCCTTGCGGAGCTGTGGGACGCGGCGCGCGCGAAGGCGGCGTGGCTTGATGCGCTGCAGAAGCCGGACCGCGTGCGCCTTGACCGCACCGACCTGCTTGAATGGGGCCTCATCCGGCCGTCGGCCGACTTCATAGGCGGGCGCGCCCTGTAGCGCGTGATTGGGGCGGCCCCGCTCAGGATATAATTCCTAACATCAAACACGAGGGGGGCACGCCATGCACTACGACTTTCAGACTCTGCCACAGCGCCGCGGCACGGGATCGGCAAAGTGGGAGCAAATGTATCGCGACCAGCCCGATCTGGGGCCAGACGTCGTGCCGCTTTCCGTGGCGGACATGGAGTTTGAAAACCCGCCGGAGGTGAAGCAGGCGCTTCGCGACTGGCTGGATGGCGCCGTCATGGGCTACACGGACCCCACGGACGAGTTCTTCTCCGCGTGCCTTGGCTGGCAGGAGCGCCGCCATGGCTGGACGCCCGAGCGCGAGTGGGTGGTGACGTCGCCGGGCGTGGTGCCCGCGATCTTCAACGCGGTGCGCACGCTCACGAGCCCGGGCGACGGCGTCATCGTGCAGCCGCCGGTGTACTACCCGTTCTTCATGGCGGTCGAGGCCAGCGGCCGGCGCATCGTGCGGAACCCGCTCGTGGTGGACCGTGCGGACGGCGCGCCGCGCTACCGCATGGACTTCGACGACCTGGAGCGCAAGGCCGCGGACCCCGCGAACACCATGCTCGTGCTGTGCAGCCCGCACAACCCCGTCGGCCGCGTGTGGACGCGACGTGAGCTGGAGCGCGTGCTTGACATCTGTGCACGACACGGCGTCACCATCGTCGCGGACGAGATCCACGACGACCTCATCATGCCCGGCGTCAGGCACACGGCCATCATGTCCGTTGCGCGCCCGGCGGACTGGCCGCGCCTCGTTGTGTGCACCGCGCCGAGCAAGACGTTCAACATCGCCGGCTGCCAGGCGTCCGTAAACTATGTGCCAGCCGCGGACGTGTGCGAGCGCTTCGTGCGCGGCTTTAGGGACGTCGCGTCCACAGAGCTCAACTGTTTTGCATATCCCGCGACCATTGCCGCATACACCCGTTGCGACGAGTGGCTGGGGCAGCTGCTGGGCAGCATCTGGTCCAACTACCAGATGCTGCGCGACTTCATGCGCGAGCATATGCCCGAGGTCGAGGTGTACCCTCTGGAGGGCACGTTCCTCGCGTGGGCGGACTTTGGCGCATGGGGGCTTACCCCGCAGGAGCTCGAGCGCTTCATGCACAAGGACGCCCAGCTCTACCTGGACGAGGGCCACGTGTTTGGCAGCGAGGGCGACGGTTTCGAGCGCTTCAACCTCGCATGTCCGGAGCACGTGCTACGCTCTGCGCTGGAGCGCCTTAACGCCGCGGCGAGAAACGCCGGCCTCCTGGGTCCAAACGGAGGGAGCCAAAAGTGAAGTATGCAATAAACGCGCCCGCAGCGCCCGAGTCCATCGGCCCGTACTCCCAGGGCACGACCGCCGGCAGGCTCGTGTTCGCGTCCGGGCAGCTGCCCATCGACCCCGAGCACTGCGACCGGCTGATAGCCGGAGACGCCGCGGTCCAGACCGAGCGCGTCATCCAGATCGTCCAGGCGCTTCTCGCCGAGGCGGACTGCACGCTGTCGGACGTCGCGCAGACGACGCTCTACCTGGCGAACCTGGATGACCTCGACGCCGTGAACCGCGTGTACGAGCGCTACTTCGTGGCGCCGGCGCCGGCCCGCACCGTCGTGGAGGTATCGCGCCTGCCCATGGGGGCGCTCGTCGAGATGGACTGCGTCGCCTGCCGCTAAAGCGTTATCATGGTACGGAAAACCTAACAAGAGGGGAGATAGGCACATGCAGCCTACCAAGAACAACGACGCGGGAGCCACCAAGATCTTCCGCATGCCCGCTACGGACGCCACCTCTCCGGACCTCATGGCCGCGGCGACCCCCAGCCACCCCACGCTCACCATCGTGAAGGGGCCGCAGATGGGATCGACGTTCGAGCTGGCAGATAGCGTGGTCACCATCGGCCGCGACCCCAGCAACTCCGTGTTCCTGAACGACATGACGGTCTCGCGCCGCCACGCGCGCCTTGACCTCTCCGGCCTGGAGAGCGGCCTTGCCACCATCGAGGACCTCGGCTCGCTCAACGGCACGTGGGTCGACGGCGCCATCGTCAACCGCGCGCTGCTCAAGGACGGCTCGACCATCCAGGTGGGCACCTTCCGCATGATCTTCCACACCAACCGGAAGAACGTGAGGATCGAGACTGGGAACTAAGCCATGCCCGATGCCGGATACCTCACAATCGGCAAGGTAGTCAAGCGGCTGCAGGGCCAATACCCGGACCTATCGATATCAAAGGTCAGATACCTCGAGGACGAGGGGTTGCTCAACCCGTCTCGCACGCCTTCGGGGTACCGCCTGTACTCGCAGAAGGACGTCCACAGGCTCGAGACCATCCTCTACCTGCAGAAGAACCGCTTCATGCCGCTCTCCGTCATAAAGCAGCAGCTTGATGGGGGAGAAGGGCATGCGGACCTTGCCCAGACGCCGTATCCCAACGTCGGGGAGGACGACGAGGAGGTCCGCCAGAAGTTCCATCCCATCGACCGCATGCCGGAGCTTCTGGGCGTACCCGTGAGCTTTGTGCGACAGCTGTCCGAGGCCGGCGTCATCCAGCTGCGCGAGTCGCCGCACGGGCGGTCGCTCGTGGACGGCAAGGACTTCCAGCTCATCAGGACCTGCGGCGAGCTTCGCCACTTTGGCATCGGCCCAAAGAACCTCCGCCAGTACGTCACGGCCGCCAACAGGGAAAGCGCCATGTTCGAGCAGGCGCTCGTCGTGTTCGCGAAGAAGGGCGGCGGGGTCGAGATGGAACGCACGGAGGAGAACCGCCAGCAGTTTGGCCAGGCACTCTCCGAGATGCTCGCGCTCACGGGTCAGGTACGTGACACCCTCATCCGCAGGCAGATCTCGAAGACCTTCAGCGAGATGGAAGAGTAGAATTACGTACTTGGCAGTGCGAAACAAGTGAAAGGAATACCCGTGGCAGAGAGCGACTACGCAGGCCTGATCGTGGACATTCCCGACTACCCCGAGCCTGGCGTCATCTTCAAGGACATCACGCCCCTCATGGCGGATCCCAAGGGCTTCGCGGCGGCCATCGACGACCTCGCGGACCACTTCAAGGATGCGGGCATCACCAAGGTAGTGGGCGCGGAGGCCCGCGGCTTCCTCGTGGGCGCGCCCGTCGCGTATCGCCTGGGTGCCGGCTTCGTGCCCGCGCGCAAGCCGGGCAAGCTGCCGCGCGACGTGTACTCGCAGGCTCGCCGCGGATGACAAGGTCCTCATCATCGACGACCTTGTGGCAACCGGAGGCACCGCGGTCGCAACGGCGAAGCTCGTCGAGCAGGCCGGTGCGGAGGTCATGGGCTTCGGCTTCATCCTCGAGCTCTGCTACCTCGACCCACGCAAGGAGATTGGTGCCACCTACAACCAGGACGTCTTCACGCTCATCAAGGTAAAGTAGCAGCAGGCAACGTGGCAACAGGCAAGTAGCTTCACCAGGCACCTGTCAGCGAGAGCCGACAGGTGCCTTTCGTTGGATTCAGGATGGAAGGCACATGGCAAGACGCAAGGACATCGTAACAAGGCACTTCTCGCGGCGCTTTCAGGTATACATGATCGGCGAGGGCCTCTTCGTTGGGCTCGCGGCGGGGGCGGTCGTCTCGCTCTATCGCCTGGCACTGTCGCACGCCGAGACCCTCCTGCGCACCATCGCAGCAGCCATCCAGTCCAACTGGGCATTTCTGCCCCTATGGTTTGCGTTTCTCGTCGTCATCTGCGGCATCGTGTGCCGCCTCATGGTATGGGAGCCCTTCACGCAGGGCTCCGGCATCCCACAGATCGACGCCGAAGTGATCGGCCGCCTCGACATGCCCTGGTGGCGCGTACTCTCTGCAAAGTTCGTCGAGGGCACGCTCTGCGCGCTCGGCGGCCTCTCTCTAGGACGAGAAGGACCAAGCGTACAGCTTGGCGGCATGGCCGGCAAGGCGGTCTCTAAGCTGATGGGGCGCGAAAGGGGAGAGGAGCGCCTGCTCACGACC
>CACWMM010000079.1:0-15124 GCA_902761955.1 uncultured Olsenella sp.
CGCGGCAATCGTGGGCGTCTACTCGCTCGTCAATCCCAGCAACCAGAAGCGCGAGGTGCCCAACTACCTCAGCATGACTGAGGCGGACGCCCTCAAGGCAATTGATGAGTCCGAGTTCTTCAAGAAGGGCTCTGTCAAGGAGCAGTATTCCAGCACGGTCGAGAAGGGCGTGGTCATGGACCAGGACCCTGATTCCGGCCGCATGGTTGCCAGGGGTACGAAGATCAACTTGGTCATCTCCAAGGGCAAGGAACCCGCAGCGTCGGTAAAGGTTCCGGACCTCACGAGAATGAGCCCGTCTCAGGCTGACAAGGCGCTTGCTAAGGTGGGCCTTGTGGGACAGGCCGGCGACTCCGTGTACGACGAGAACGTCGCGGTTGGCATGATCGCGAAGCAGTCCCCCGCGGGCGGCTCCGAGGCCAAGGCAGGCGACACCATCACCTACCAGCTGTCCAAGGGTAAGGAGTCCGTGGACGTGCCCAGCGTCGTGGGACAGGACGCTAACTCCGCAACGTCCGCGCTCAAGGACGCCGGCTTCGAGGTCAGCGTCAGCTACGGCGACAGCGACACCGTCCAGAAGGGCTACGTGTACGACCAGTCCCCCACCGGCAGCGCCGACAAGGGCACCACGGTCACGATCTACGTTTCCAACGGCCCGAAGACGGTCTCCGTCCCCAACGTCGTGGGATCCACTGCAGATGACGCAAAGGGTGCGCTGGATGCCGAGGGCTTCAAGTACAACCTCACCTACCAGTACAGCTCCAGCGTTGCACAGGGCACCGTCATCTCGCAGTCGGCCACCAGCGCCAAGAGCGGAGCCACGATCACCCTCGTGATCTCCAACGGTCCCGACCCCGCGACGAGCGGCAACAACACAGGCGGCGCGACCACGACTAACACCGACACCACGAAGGACCCTACCGCCGGCGGACAATAGAGGCAGGCACCTCTAACATAGGATGATGCCCGCGGGCGAGAAGAACCGCTCTTCTCGCCCGCGGGCCTTTTTGTAGGCGAACATTGCTTACGGCAGCACACCATGGAAGCACATCACAAAGTACACCCCACAATCTTGCCATCTCATGAAAAAAGGCCAGCGACCTAAGCCGCTGACCCGTCTTTTCATGGTGACCCCGGTCGGATTCGAACCAACGACACCAGGTTTAGGAAACCTGTGCTCTATCCCCTGAGCTACGGGGCCGTGCTCGACCATTCTATCATCTTCTGGACGATATGAGGCCGAGAGTTTTACTTGTGCTGCTCGTGCCTGCTCGAGCGCTTCGCACGGCGTGCGGCCTTGGCCTCGTCGCGCTCGGCCTGCTCTCGGGCGATCTCGTTTGCCTCGCCGCGGAGCACCTTCGTGACCTTCTTGTTGGTCATGGCACCCGTGGTGGCCTCGGCCTTCTTTCTCATGGGTCGCACGACGCGCCAATCGTACACGAACGCAGAGATGATGAGGGCGTACGCCGCGACCAGCATGATGAATACCGCGATGCCCATGGGGGTCGTCCCCTCGTTCACCTGCTGGGGGAAGAGGTTCGGCAGCAGCCACGAGATGATGGTGCACACAAAACCCGTGCCGAGCAGTCCCCACCAGACGTGCTGGGACCTCTTGTAGCCCGGAATCTGCTTCAGGACGATCTGCGAGGCAGACGCACGGCGGTCTGCCTCATCGCGACGCTCGCGACGAGCGCGCTTCTTCTCGTCCTTCGTCATCTCGACCGGCGCCTTGCCAGAGCCGGAGGACTTGCGACTGCTTCCGGACGCGCCTACAACGCGCACGCCCGACGCAGCCTCGCGCGCAGGCTTCGCACGCGTGACGGAGCGCTTCGAGAAGCCCGAGCGCTCATCTTCGTCGGTCGCGTCCTTCTCGTCCTTCTTCGCGAGGGGCGCGTTTGCCTCCTGCGCCTCCCTCTTGGCAGCATTAATGGTTTCACGCAGAGACATTTGACTCCTTCATGGGGGTGAACTTCTCGCCAGTGATGATCTCGAAGGCCTCCTGATAGCGCTCCGAGGTACCCTTGACGACCTCTTCGGGCAGGTGGGGCGGCTCGCCACTGCTTGTCATAGCTGGGCTGCACCTTGCCGGGCTCGTAGCCGTCCGCGGGCCAGAAGCGGCTCGAGTCGGGCGTGAGCGCCTCGTCAATCAGCGTCAGCTTGCCGTCGATGAAGCCAAACTCGAACTTGGTGTCCGCAATGATGATGCCGCGCGTCAGGGCGTACTCCGCCGCGGCGGTGTACAGCTTCAGGGACGCGTCGCGTAGCTGGGCCGCAACGTCCTCGCCCACGATCTCGGCGCAGCGCTCGAAGCTGATGTTCTCGTCGTGGTCGCCAAGCGCGGCCTTGGTGGACGGGGTGAAGATCGGCTCGGGGATCTTGGACGCCTCGGTCAGGCCGGCGGGCAGCTTGATGCCGCAGACGGTTCCGTCCTGGTCGTACGTCTTCTTGCCGGAGCCGGTGAGGTAGCCGCGGACGATGCACTCGATGGGAACGGTCTTCGCCTTCTTCACGAGCATGGAGCGACCCGTGAGGTACTCGCCGTACTTCTGGTACTCCTCCGGATACTCGCTCACGTCCATCGTGATCAGGTGGTTGGGCATCAGGTCCTTGAACCTGTTGAACCAGAAGGCCGAGATGCGAGTGAGAATCTCTCCCTTATACGGAATCTCGTCGGGCAGGATGTAGTCGAACGCGCTGATGCGGTCGCTCGCGACCATGAGCAGGCTGTCGCCGCAGTCGTATGTCTCCCCTCATTGAGGTCCAGTTAACGCACGTGCATAGCGCATCCATTGTAATGGATTCGCCATTTCAGGCCCTCGCGCGCCGCGATGCGTCACGCAATTTAAACCGGCTTGCTCGCCATTCGCTGCAGGCCGGTACGTATGCACGTGGTCTATTCCTCGCGAGAAGAGCCGCCCGCCTTGTGCTCAAGCGGTATGTGCAGCGTGAACGTCGTGCCCTTGCCAAGCTCGGACTCCACGGAGATGCTGCCGTTATGCTTGTCGATGATCTCCTTCGTGAGTGCAAGGCCCACGCCAAGTCCGCCAGAGACCCGCTCGCGGCTTGCGTCGGAGCGCCAGAAGCGCGAGAACACCCTCGGGATGTCCTCCTTCGCGATGCCGATGCCCGTATCCCGCACGGATACCTGCATGTAGCTGCGACCCTCGTAGCCAATGCTCACCACGACCCATCCTCCCGCGGGCGTGTAGCGCATGGCGTTGGACATGAGGTTCGTGATCGCCTCGCGAATGAGGTCGGGGTTCACGTCCGCATAGAGCTCGTGGTTTGGCGTCTTGTCGTCAAAGCGCAGCCGCAGGTCGCAGTCAGCAAACAACTGCTGCTGCATCGTCACCAGGCTCTTCAGCACAAAGACCATGTCGGTCTTCTCGGTCTTGAACTTCTCGTTGTTCTCCACGCGAGAAAGGTGCAGCATCGCATCGACCAGGCGAGAAAGACGTCTTACCTCGCTCGCGACCGTCTCGAAGTGCTCATCGTCTGCCGGCAGCACCCCGTCCTGCATGGCCTCGACCGTCGCCTGCATCGCCATGAGCGGCGTGCGCAGCTCGTGCGCCACGTCGCTCGTGAGGCGGTGCTCGAACTTGATGTCGCGCTCCAGCTCCGTCGCCATGCCGTCGAACGTCTCGCCCAGCTGGCCAATCTCGTCCGTACCCTTCAGGCCCGTCCGCGCCGTCAGGTCGCCGTTCCTGATCTGCGTCGCGGTCGCGGTTATCTTCTTGATGGGCCGCGTCAGGGCGCGCGACGTGTAGTAGCCGATGATGCTCGCCAGGAATATCGCGACGGCCGCTGCCGTCAGGATTGCGGTGTACGAGTTCTGCCTGAAGGCGGCGTCGGACTTCGTGATGAGCGCCTCGGACCCAAACGCCCAAAGCCGAACGGTGCCCACCTTCTTGCCCGTGCTGTCGGTCACCTCGGCCGATACGATGTCGTTTGCCGATGACGGCACGGGGTTCTGTTTGGCGTCGTGGGACATCTTGCCGGAAGCGGCGCGGTTTGCGGCGGTCTCGTCGTACACCAGGGCATCGTTGGCATCAAGTATCTGCATGCTGATGTCAGGGTATGCGGAAATCGAGGTCTTCGCGTACTCGATGACGCTCGAGGTCCAGCGGTCCCCGCCCTTGTCGTACTGCGTGCCAAGGGTGTCGGCGGTCTGCTGGGCAAGGCGCTGCATGTTCTGCCGGGTGTAGCCCTGGAACTGCTGCTCCCACACCACCGCAAGCACGATGGAGAGTATGGCTGCCGTCATCACGGCGGTCAACGCAAAGAAGAAGGCCATGCGACTCGTGAAGGACGTGGTCGGGTTGGCAACGCGCGTCGCGCGCCTTAAGGTCGAGTACTCGGCCTTCGCGCTCTCGCTCTTCTCGCCCGCGTCCTCACGCTCGTCGTATGACCTGGTTGCGTCTATGTCTGCCACGTTTGTCGCTTACCTGCCTGCGGCGCTATTCCGCACTCTTCTTCTCGGGCTTCTGAGGTGCCTCGAAGCGGTAGCCAACGCCGTGCACCGTGTAGAGCCAGCGCGGGTTGCGGGGATCGTCGCCCAGCTTGGCGCGGAGGTTCTTCACGTGGGAGTCTATCGTGCGCTCGTAGCCCTCGAAGTCGTAGCCCAGGACCTTCTCGACCAGCTCCATGCGCGTGTAGACGCGGCCCGGGTAGCGAGCAAGGGTCGTGAGCAGCTTGAACTCGGACGCGGTGAGGTCGACCTCCTTGCCCTCGACCATGACCTTGTGGCCAGAGATGTCGATAACGAGGTCGCCAAAGTCCAGCACCTCGAGCTGGGGCTCGCTCTCCGCATGGGCGCGGCGCAGCAGCGCGCGGACGCGCGCCACGAGCTCGCGGGGCGAGAAGGGCTTGATCAGGTAGTCGTCGGCGCCAAGCTCGAGGCCGATGATGCGGTCCTCGACCTCGCCCTTCGCGGTCAGCATGATGATGGGGACGTTAGAGGTCTCCCTGATGGCGCGGCAGACGCGCTCGCCAGAGAGCTTCGGGAGCATGAGATCCAGAATGATGAGGTCGAAGGAGTGCTTCTCGAACTCCTCCAGTGCGCTCTGGCCGTCGCCTACGCCGCGCACGATGTAGTTCTCGCGCTCAAGGTATGCCGCGACAGCGTCGCGGATGGTCTTCTCGTCCTCGACCAATAGGATGCGTTTCTCGTCCGAAGCCATAGATGGCCTCCTCCATTTACTGCTCAGGGGTCGTTATGTGCATTGTGCGCCTTTTTTGTGATTCTGAGTAATGATACCCCAGAACGAAGCAGCTCAAAGCGGGAACTAGAGAGAAAATATTCGGACCGATACGGATTCGGGGTAGCCGGTGTCCTGGTTCTTGATGGTCGAGAAGGTCACGAACTGCGACGTGGAGCCCACACGGGCCGGATACTCCCCGTAGTCCACGCAGCGGTTTTGCGCCGCCAGCACGGAGTACTTCCTCTTGTCTGTATCGATCACGAAGTACGACGCGCGACTCTTCACGATGTAGGTGCCGTCCTTGCCGCAGATTGGCGCAAACGGCTCGCGGGAAAGCGCCACGAACGGCCCCTCCGGCTTACCGATGTAGGATCCCATGGTCCCCAGCAGGCCGCCGGAGCTGTAGCTTGCCTCGATGGAGAACGCAAAGCGGTCGTCAATGCTCACCGCATTGAGCGGCTTCACGCCCGCCGGCAGCACGAGCTGGTCAACCTGCTCGGATAGGTCATCGCTCAGCTTGTACGAGGTTATGCCATAAAACGTGCCCTTGTCCGCACGCACGCGCGGTGTGAGCGTCACGGTGCCGTCAGACACCGCCGGCTCCGTCGCAAAGCGACCCGGCGACTCTATGGCACGCCGCGCCTTGGAATCCCCCAGGGACCACACGTAGCAGGAAGAGCTCTTTGCGGCCTTTGTGCCCGTTGTCGAGGGCATGACCTGCCAAATCACGCGCTTTCCCGCAACGGCAAACAACGGTGGGTCAAAGTCCTTGCTCGCGTGCCAGAGCGTGGACACGTCGCCCGCAAGGGCACCGCCAGAAAACGCCGCGGCGTACAGGTACCACTTGTGCGTGAGCAGGTCCAACTCGCTCCACGCATAGACGCTGTCCGAGCATCGCACGTCGTATATCACCATGTTCGTGTTGTGCGACGTGTGGGTCTTGCTCACGACCT
This sequence comes from uncultured Olsenella sp., assembly GCA_902761955.1. Classification (GTDB taxonomy): domain Bacteria; phylum Actinomycetota; class Coriobacteriia; order Coriobacteriales; family Atopobiaceae; genus Parafannyhessea. The sequence continues at coordinate 6,155 of CACWMM010000079.1, forward strand.
CGGAAAGCGTTCCGCTCGTGATGTCAAGCGCGGAGCCCTTCACCATAGGCGTTGCCGAGCTGCCTGCAGAGGTGACGGGAATCCACGTCTCGCCGCCGGGATGCAGCACGTTGCCCACGGGAATCGTCCACGTCGCAACGGGCTCCTTCTTGAAATCCGCGGACTTGTACTTGCTCTCGTTTGTCTTTGGGTCGATCACGTAGTCCGCGGACTTGTCGTTCACCACGGTCGGAGCGGTGTCGTCGTCCTTCGTGTTGCGCCCACAGCCCGCCATGACGCCAATGGCGGCTGCCGCCACACCCGTGGCCGCACCCGCCTTGAAGAGTCCGCGCCTGGTGAGAGCGTGCCTCACGCCGCCGGCCGCCATGGTTCGCCTAGCCCCGCGCGTACGCAAGCTCGCGTTGAGCCTCGCACAGGGCAATGGTCATCTGGTCCGCGCACGAGGTGCGGCGCATGCCGCAGGTGTTACCCGCAAGAAGCTCCACCACGTCCGCCACGGGCCTGCCCTCCACCAGCTTGCCGACGGCCTTCAGGTTGCCGTCGCAGCCGCCCTCGAAGCTCACGTCCTCGATGGTCCGTCCGTCATCGCTCAGGTCCAGGTGGATGGCGCGCGAGCACACGCCGCGCGGCACAAAGTCGTAGTGAAACATTCCCGTCCTTTCTGTCGGACACAAGTATACCCAGCACAAGCGGCACGCGGCCGCCATACACAGGAAGACCCGCGGCTGGTGTCGCGGGTCTTCTCGCCTAGGCGTTCCTGCATTTGTCTTTCGCGCGACAAGGCATCGCGCGCGGTGCGGCGCGCGGACGAGCGGGCGTCGGGCGCTCAGGGGCTACTCGAAGCTCAACTGTTCCAGCCTGTCAAACACCACGTCGATGCGGCCGAGGAAGCTCCACGGGTCGAAGATCTGGTCCAGCTCCTCCTTCGTCAGGTGGCTGCAGCGCGGGTCGGCCTCCAGCTTCGCGCGGAACGTGGTGCCGTTGGGGTCGCACTGCTGGATCTCGTGCCACGTGGCCATGGCGTTCTCCTGCACGATCTTGTAGGCGTCCTCGCGCGTGATGCCGGTGTCCACCAGGTGCAGAAGGACCTTGGACGAGAAGATCAGCCCCCTGGTCTTGTTGAGGTTGGCCATCATCTGCGCGGGATACAGCTGCAGGCCGTCCACGATGCGGATGAGGCACTGGAACATGTGGTCGAGCGCGATGAAGCTGTCCGCCTGCGCCACACGCTCCGCGGAGGAGTGGCTGATGTCGCGCTCGTGCCACAGCGCCACGTTGTCGAACGCAACCTGCGCGTTCGCCTTTACCACGCGAGAAAGGCCGCATACCTTCTCGACGGTGATGGGGTTGCGCTTGTGCGGCATGGCGCTGGAGCCCTTCTGGCCCTTGCGGAACGGCTCCTCGGCCTCGAGGGTGTCCGTGCGCTGCAGGTTCCTGATCTCGGTCGCGATGCGCTCGCACGTGGCGGCCGTCGTCGCAAGCACACCGGCGAGGTACGCGTGGTGGTCGCGGCTGATGACCTGCGTGGACAGCGGGTCGTGCACCAGGCCCAGGTGCTTGCAGACGTATTCCTCCACGCGCGGGTCAATGGAGCTGTACGTTCCTACCGCGCCGGAGATCGCGCCAAACGAAACGTTCTTGCGGGCGTCTTTCAGCCTGTCGAGGTCGCGCTTCAGCTCCCACGCCCAGCTGCCAAACTTCATGCCAAACGTCATGGGCTCGGCATGGATGCCGTGCGTGCGGCCCACGCAGAGCGTGTCCCTCTCCTCAAACGCACGACGCTTGCAGATCTCTCCCAGCTTGCGGCAGTCCTCGATAAGGATGTCCGTGGCCTCGCACAGCTGGTAGCACAGGGCCGTGTCGCCCAGGTCAGAGCTGGTCATGCCGTAGTGGACCCAACGGCTGGGCTTCGGCTCGCCCTCGGGCACGTCCGCGTCGATGTAGGAGCCCATGTTCGTCAGGAACGCGATCACGTCGTGGTTGGTCACGGCCTCGATCTCGTCCACCTCGGCCTTGTTGAACTTCGCGTGGTCGCGAATCCACTTGGCCTCCTCCTTGGTGATGCCGCTCTCGCCCAGCTCCGCGTGAGCCTCGCACGCCAAGACCTCGATCTCCTGCCAGACCTCGTACTTGTGCTCGAGCTCGAAGATGTTTCCCATCTCGGGACGAGTGTAGCGATCAATCATGCGGGTTCCCTCCGTATGGCAACAGGTTGGTGACGCTCCTACACGCAAGATTCTACCGCGCAAAAAAGAGCCTGGGCCGGCTGCGACCCAAGCTCAGAAGACCGTCATGCAAGAAACGTGCAAGTTTACCCATGCGAGAAGAGCTACATGCCCTCCACCATGGCCTCGTCGGACTGCAGGCGCGCCTTTGCCTCGCCCAGCTGTACGCGCACGGCGTCGTGGCCGGTACCGCCATAGGTGTTGCGCGCGCGGGCAATGCCCGCGGGGTCCAGGTCCTGCGCGACGTCCTCCCCAAACAGGTCGCTCGCCGCCTGGAACTCCGCCAGGGTCAGGTCCTCCAGGCCCTTGCCGTGCTTCTCGCAGTACAGAACCAGCTCGCCCACTACCTCGTGGGCGCGGCGGAACGGCATGCCCTTCTTGGCAAGGTAGTCTGCCACGTCCGTCGCGGCCGTAAAGCCCGCCTTCGCCTCCTCAAGCATCCGGTCCGCATGCACGGTCCAGGTGTCGATCATGCCCTCCATGCAGGTCATGGCCCCCTGCTTGCACTCCTGCAGGTCCTTGTTGTACGCAAGCGGCAGCCCCTTCATCGTCACCAGAAGCGCCACCAGGTTGCCAACCACGCGCCCAGACTTGCCGCGCGTAAGCTCGGCAAAGTCGGGATTCTTCTTCTGCGGCATGATGGAGGACCCCGTGGAGTACTCGTCGCTCAGCGTGACGAAGCCAAACTCCGTGGTGGACCACGTGATGATCTCCTCGCACAGGCGCGAGAGGTGCATCATGCTCACGCTGCAGGCAAACAGCAGGTCGAGCAGGTAGTCGCGGTCGGATACCGCATCCATCGAGTTTGGGATGGGGTGGTCGAAGCCCAAGAGCTCCGTGGTATAGAAGCGGTCCAGCGGGTACGTCGTACCCGCAAGCGCGGCGGAGCCCAACGGGTTCGCGTCCGCATCCTCAAAGGCAAACGCAATCCTCTTCAGGTCGCGCGTGAACATCCAAAAGTACGCCAGAAGATGATGCGAGAAGAGCACGGGCTGCGCATGCTGCATGTGCGTATAGCCCGGCATCACCACGTCGAAGTTCTTCTCGGCCGCCGAAAGCAGGGTCTTCCTCAGCTTGCAGTTCTCTTTCGCAAGCTCGCGCAGCATGTCCTTCGCAAGGAGCCTGATGTCCGTCGCCACCTGGTCGTTGCGGGAGCGCCCGGTGTGCAGGCGCGCGCCCGGCGCACCAATGTCGCGGATGAGGGCACCCTCCACTGCCATGTGGATGTCCTCGTCGTTCACGTCCCACGCAAACGTGCCGGCGTCAATCTGGCCCTTAATCCTCAGCAGGCCGGCCTCGATCTTCTCCGCGTCCTCCTGAGGGATGACACCTTGTCGGGCAAGCATCTTCGCGTGCGCGATGGATCCGGCGATGTCTTGCGCGTACATGCTCTTGTCGTCCTCGAGCGACGCGCCAAACTCCTGCGTGAACTCGCTCACTCCCTGCTCAAAGCGGCCCGACCAAAGTGCCATCCCTATCCCATCTCTCGTTTTCCTGCGCCGTCAACCCTACGCCACGTGGACGTTCTCGCTCTGCTTCTGCAGCTCGTACTCCGCGGCGGGTCCCTGCGTCTTGGACCACGTGGTCGCGGCGAGCGTGTGCAGCTCGATGAAGCCCTTGGAGGCGCTACGGTCAAAGGTGTCGCCCTCACCATACGTCGCCAGGCTGTAGTCGTACAGCGAGTACGCGCTCTTGCGGCCGGTCACGGTCATGCCGCCCTTGTAGAACTTCGCCTTGACCTGGCCGGTCACGAACTTCTGGGTGTCGGCGCAGAACGCATCAAGCGCCTGCTTCAGCTGGGAGTACCAGAGCCCGTTGTAGACGGTGGTCGCCCACTGCTGGTCGATCATGTGCTTGTACTGCAGGGTCGCGCCATCCAGGCACATGGTCTCCAAGGCCTTGTGCATGTTGATGATCGCAAGTGAGCCGGGGCACTCGTATACCTCGTGGCTCTTGATGCCCACCACACGGTCCTCGATCATGTCCAGACGTCCGTAGCCGTGCTTGCCCGCAATCTTGTTCATCTTGATGATCAGGCTCAGCAGGTCCATCTTCTTGCCGTTCAGTGAGACCGGCTTGCCCTGCTCGAAGCCAAGGACGACCTCCTCGGGCTCGTCAGGGGCGCTCATGGGGTCGGCGGTCAGCGTGTAGATGTCCGCAGGCGCCTCCTTCCACGGGTCCTCGAGGGCACCGCACTCGATCGCGCGGCCCCAGAGGTTTTCGTCCAGGGAGTACGGCTTCGCCGCGGTGGTGGGAACGGGCACGCCATGCTGCTTTGCCCACTCCATCTCGTCCTCGCGGGTGTGGAGGTCCCACTCGCGCACGGGCGCCAGGATCTTGAGCTCGGGGTCGAGCGCGTGAATGCTGGACTCAAAGCGCACCTGGTCGTTGCCCTTGCCGGTGCAGCCGTGACAGATGTAGGATGCGCCGGTCTCGTGCGCAATGTCCACCAGGTGCTTCACGATCAGGGGACGAGACAGGGCGGATAGCAGCGGATACGTGTCCTCGTACATGCCGTTTGCCGCGATGGCCTTCGTGAGGAAGTCCTCGGCGTACTCGGAGCGCATGTCAAGCGCCTTGGAGTACACGGCACCCATGCCCAGGGCCTTCTTCTCGATCCAGGTGAGGTCCTGTGCGTCCTGGCCAACGTTGCCGCAGATCGCGACGACGTCGAGGTTCTTCTCGAGCTGCAGCCACTTCACCATGACGGAGGTATCCAGACCACCCGAATACGCCAGGACGACCTTTTCCTTGTTCTTCTCTGCTGCCATCTTCAACACCCCTGCTTCCTCTGCGCGATTAACCGTGTGATGTGCCAGAATTTCGATAACTATGCCCACGGGGCCATGCCCCGGTTGTTTGCACCGTTGCGTAGGTACAAAAAACGCCCGGCTCTGCCAGGCGTCTACACTGTCCAGTTTTAGGCTTGTTGAGCTATGCCTCGAGGACCGAAGTGAGCGCGCGCTGGCGTCGCAGCGTGGAACGTCGGTCCTGGCGTCGGAGGGAGTTGATCATGTTGAACGCGAATGCCATATAAAACCCCTCCTTCATGCGTTGTGCTGCATCCATTGCAGCGCGGCTTGTGTTGGTGAAAGACTTTAGCGGCAAAATCGCGCCGCTCAACCAAGAATCGTGGTTCGAGACACGTTCGTAACAATGTCCACACAACTTCATAACGTTTGCCACGAATGAGCTTGCCGCGCAAGGTACGTGCAAAAACGCGCCCACAGAGGGCCCTTTTTAAAAAAGGGTTGTGTTCCGCATGCAGCAGGCGACGGGTACTTGCATCTATATTCAAATTACTGCATGTAAAAGATTGCACCAGGGCTTCAAAAACAGAGAGGCGTCCGCCTAGGCGAGAAACGCCTGCTAACCAAACCGCCGTCCCCTGCCAACGCCAGGCAAAAAAGAGCCCTACACCGCATTTTCGCAGGTGTAGGGCTTGTTCTTAGTGGTGGGTCGTGTGGGTCTCGAACCCACGACCTTGGGATTAAAAGTCCCCTGCTCTACCAACTGAGCTAACGACCCTCATGTGCTCGTACGGGAAATCATATCACGTTAGGCAGCTATTCGCTCTCCCAGGCCCAGGCACCGTTGCAAAACACGGAAACCTCCTCGCCAGACGACTTCACGCCCGTGATGTTGAGGTCGTCGGAGCCAATCATGAAGTCCACGTGCGTGGCGGACTGGTTCACACCGTTCGCGAGCAGAGCGTCCTTGTCCATGTCCAGGCCACCCTCCAGGCACTCCGGAAACCCGGTTCCCAGCGCAAGGTGGCAGCTGGCGTTCTCATCGTACAGGGTGTCAAAAAACAGCAGGCCAGACTGCCTGATGGGCGTGCGCTTCGATATGAGCGCGCACTCGCCAAGGTACGCGGCGTTCTCATCGGTCTCGATAATGTGGCGCAGCACTTCTCGCCCACGGGCGGCGTCGTACTCCACCACCTTGCCACCCTCGAACCTCAGCCAGAAGTCGTCCACGATCTGCCCGGCGTGCACCAGGGGCATCGCGGAGTACACGATGCCGTCCACGCGCGTGCGGACGGGCGTGGTGAAGACCTCCTCCGTCGGGATGTTGGGGAAGAACACGGTGCCGTCCACGGTGCGTCCGGCACCACCCTCCCAGATGCCTTTCGCGTTCAGGCCAATCGTGAGGTCGGTCCCGTTCTTCGAGGTGTAATGCAGGTGGTCGAAGGCCATGTCGTTCAGGAAGCTCTTGTTCTTCTCGAACGTCGCGTTGTGGGTCTCCCAGTCAAGCTGCGGATCAAGGCCGTCCGCGTGGGCGACCTTCAGGATCGCAAGCCACAGGCGATAGACCGCCTCGTACGGCGCGCAATCGGGAAAGACCTTCTGCGCCCACGCCTCGACGGGCGCGCCGGCGATGCACCAGACGTTCTTGCCAAAGTCCATGCCGTTCCTGAACGAGAGGCACTCCGTGTTGCGCGCGTGCACCGCGGCCGCCGGCTTCGCGGGGTCAATGCCGTCGAGCGCAGACGGGTCGCTGCCCTCGATAAACAGGAAGCATGCTCCCGCTTCGGCAAGGGAGTTCAGCTGCTCCACCTTCCAGGTGGGCGTCCGCTTAAAGTGCTCCAGTGGCACGTTCTCGTACTCCAAGCGCGTCATCACGTCGTCGCTCCAAATCACGGTCACGTGACCGGCACCCTCGCGATACGCCAGGCGCACCACGCGCCTGGCAAAGTCCGCGCACTCCACGGGGGCCTGGACCACGACCTCCTGCCCTTCTCGCACGCAAAGCCCCTTGCGCACAAGCAGCTCCGCATACTTGTCAATCTGATCGCTCAGGCCCTCTATGGCCAGCGTGCACTCCTCGCGGGTCATTCCCTTGCTCACGTTCGCACCTCTTCTCTTGTGGTTTTGCACCGCGGGCGGAAGACGCCCGCAGGGTCTGGCCCAGCCGGGCGGCAGACCGTAAACAAATACGGGCCCCGAAGGGCCCGTCTGACATCCATGGAGCGGGCAACGGGATTCGAACCCGCGGATGATGGCTTGGGAAGCCATTGCCTTACCACTTGGCGATGCCCGCGTCTGTTTGAGCATTCTAACACAGCTTGCCTGCGGCGGGGAGCGCAGGCGCAATTCCCTCGACACAAGCCGCAAAGTACCGCACGGTGCGGCGGACGAGAAGAACGTACCCACGTGGCTAGCAGGCATCTCCTTACCATCTACGCAATCCCTGCCCAGCACGACATCCGCTACCTGCGCAAAGTTATCTGCAAGACGCAGGCGAGCCATCTGCAAGCGCCCTTTGCTACGCTTTCCATCCACGCAGCCCATCATAGAAAGGTGAATCACATGGTCACGCGCGCGTTACGTCCGCCCACCGAAGGCACGGATACCGAGGGGCCAACGCAACATGACTCGAGCAACAAGCGGGGTCGCTGCCTGCTTCGCGGCGGTGACCCCATAAGGGGCGGCACTCCGCTTGCCGCCGGGCATGCGGGACTTTTGGGAGGCGGTCAGCTCGCGCTGTAGACAACCCATCGCACCGTAACGGAAGAACATCCGGAAAGGACATCCGCAATGTAGGCAACCAGGATGCACGTCTAACAAAAAACCGCGGGACCATGCCCGCGGCGTCATATACATGGTGGAGACGATGGGGATCGAACCCACGACCTCAGGCTTGCAAAGCCCGCGCTCTCCCAGCTGAGCTACGTCCCCGATAATAATCGCCCCAGCGGCGACTCGGCTAGCGCTGGGGCGATTATTCTCAAGAAAAAGTGGTGGGCCCGACAAGGTTCGAACTTGTGACCTCCCGGTTATCAGCCGGACGCTCTGACCAACTGAGCTACGGGCCCAACGCGAGAAGTAATATTACTCAGCATCAGCACCTAGGTCAACCGCAATCCCAAATTTCTTTCCCTTCTCTTTTCCTCCACATTTCGTTCGTTCTGTACGCCGATTCAGGCGAGGCGCGAGGCAGCCGGGCACGGCCGTGTATATCTGGTGTTTACCAAATAGCACTTGCGCCCCCTCTCATTGTGGGTAAGATATCCACGCTAAAGAGAGGTGGATTCACTTGGAAAGAATGGACATCCAGACGGTGGTGGTCGGCGGAGGTCCCGTCGCATCCCTCATCGTCCTCAGGACCAGGAAGCCCGATGCGGACGGCAGCGTCACGCAGCTTCCCATTCGCATCGGCGCGGTCGAGGCAACCGCAATCTCCATGGGAGTCGACGGCGCCCACGGCGGACGACCCATGACGCACGATCTTTTGGCCTCGACCATCGAGGCGCTGGGCGCAAAGGTCTCGCACGTCGTCATCTCCGACGTCGAGGGCACCACGTTCTTCGCCCAGGTGGCGCTCCGGACGGATTCCGGCCGCGCCGTTCAGGTGGACGCACGCCCGTCGGACGCCATCGCCCTTGCGGTTCGCGTCGACGCGCCGCTGTTTGCGGAGGAGTCCGTTCTCGAGGCCGCGACCCTGCCTGATTTCGCGTCGGTCGAGAAGGACGAGGAGAAACAGGAGCTCGAAAAGTTCCATGCCTTCGTGGAAGGCCTCTCCCCGGACGATTTCAACGCCACGCACTAGCTCTGCCGATAGTCCGGCAGCATCGCTGTCCAGAGCCCAATAAGGTGCGCCAGGGCACCGTAGGAACCCCTCGGCACGCACATATCTGCTGTCACAATCATTACCACCCGCATAGCGGGTGGTTTGCTCTAAGGGTATAACCCTACAAAGCCGGCCAGGGACTCAAGTCCCTGGCCTTCACTTCGTTCAGGCC
>CACWMM010000080.1:0-11417 GCA_902761955.1 uncultured Olsenella sp.
CATGGAGCCGCTCTGGGCTATGGCGATAACGTAACGGAGCTGCTGCAGCTGCATATGGGGCCTCCCGCATCGGTCTGCTATGCAGTAAAGCTATACCACTTGGAGGCCGATGCGCGCAACGCGCCGGGCAAGAAGGACGCCCCGGGCGAGAAGGACGCCCTGGTCGAGAGGGACGCGGCATGCCGCTGGGGCGCTTGCCTTGGGCTACAGCTCTGTCACGATGGCGGCGGCAGCGTACTCCTCGAGGATGGCCTCGAGCTCGCCTTCCGTCTGCGGCGCCTCGCCGTACATCTCGAGCAGCCTCTGGTACGTCACGACATCGCCCGTGGTCTGCAGGAGAAACTTGTCCGTGGGCCTGGGCTCGACGAAGTCGTGGCGATTGGGTGCTGCGTCGCTCATGGGGTGTCCTCCGAATGCGCGTGGGGTACGGACGCACGTGTTTCTCGTCCGGCTATCTATGTGTCTAGCAAGACTAGATTCTACGGCGTTTTGGCGCGACTGCCTAGTGATGCTAGACACGCCGCGCAGGAACTCTCCTATGAATAGAGAAGAGCATTCTTTGTATCTGAATCGCTTTTTGCTTGCGTTGGGCCGCGCCGAGCGGGAAGAATCGCTTGCGTTGCGCGGAACCGGAGCGATCGGGGGGAGGCGTTTGCGCCCATGGGCGCCAGGAAGTCGGACGTGCGGCATCGGAACAACCTGAGGGCCTGCAGGGAGGCCGCCGGCAAGAGCCAGCGGCAGCTTGCGGCCATCATGGGCGTGAGCGAGAAGTCCGTGAGCGCGTGGGAGACCACTTGCTGGCGCTGGCGAACTGCCTGGGCTGTACCCCTAACGACCTGCTGGGATACGAGGGAGACGTCCGTATGGTGCGGGTGCGTGCCTACGAGGAGCGCTATGCGGAGATCTATGCGCGGCTGGCGCCGAACGTGCGTGACGCCTTCGAGACGATTCTGGACGCGACGTCGAAGTCGAGGCGCCCGAAGTAGGCGGTCGCCTCGCCCTGGGCGCGCTAGAGTATGGTCTCCATACCGATCTTCTGCGGCTTCATGCCCATGGCCTCGTAGAACTTGAGGGCGCCGGGGTTGCACGACCACACGTTGAGCGTCACGTTGTGGAAGCCCTCGCGGCGCGCGAAGTCGATCACGTGGTTGTACAGGGACGTGCCCACGTGCTTGCCGCGGGCAGACTCGTCCACGCAGATGTCGTCCACGTAAAGCGTGCGGATGCCGGTGGCGTTGTTGCCGTTCCAGTCCTGGTATATGCAGAACGCGTAGCCCAGCACGCGCTCGCGTGCGTCCGGGTCGTTCGCGTCTGCCGGCTCCACCGCCACGAATACGGGGGTACTGTCGTCGCGGAAGATCTGGCTCAGCTCGTCTGCGGTGTACTTGGTGGTGTCCCGCACGAAGAGGTCTGGCCGTCCGTCCGCATGCACGTTGCACACCTGGACGAGCAGATCCAGAACCTGCGGGATGTCTGCGTCCGTTGCGCGCCTGATGTCCATGCTCTTCTCCTATCCTGCGTTTCTTGCGTCTGCGTTGTGCCTGTCTGCGCGGCGTCGCCTGCCGTGCCGTCAACCTGCTGTGTGCGGATGGGACCTCAGTCCGCGCGCTCCTGCACGTAGCGAACGAAATCGTCGCGCTCCTGCATGCTGTCCAGGCGGGCGGTGTACATCTGGTTGCCCATGTCGTTGGAGAGCGCGTCCGGCATGCGCTCGCACATGACGATGGAGTCGCCGTAGCGCGCGATCACGTCCTCGTGGGAGTGGGCGTACGCGTGTGCGTCGCGCCTGCCCGCGTACACGCAGATGTGGTTATCGCGCGAGGGCGGCAGCGTGCTGCGGTCAAGCGTCACCATGTCCGCCCAGATCTGGTACACGTCCGTGGAGTGGGCGAAGTTCATCATGTCCGGGGAGTAGCCGCCGGGCGGGCGCACGTTGACCTCGAGGCCCACGTAGTCGCCCTGCTGGCCAAGGCCCGGCTTGTCGTGGGCGAGCCTGAAGAACTCCATGTGGACGAAGCGACGCCCAAGGCCAAGGCTCCAGGCGGTGGCGCGGCCCAGCTGCCGCAGGATGGGGTCGACCGTGGGAAGCGAGCAGTACCAGAGGTCGAGCCCCTCCGTCGCGACCCTGGCCATCGAGGGCGGGAACTCCTCCATGTTCTCGAACAGCGGCTGGCAGTGCGAGTCCAGAATGGCGTCGTAGCTAAAGATCTGGCCCTCCACGTACTCTTCCAGCACGTACGGCGTCTGGCCCTTCTCGCCCAGCAGGCGCTCCAGGTCCGCGCGGCCGTCGATCCTGGCGACGCCGCCCGCGCCCACGCCGCGCTCCGGCTTTGCGAACGCCGGCCAGCCTATGCCGGCCTCGCCCTCCACGAAGTCGAGCGCCGCCTCCAGCGTGGTCAGGCGTATCTGCCGCGCGGTCGCGACGCCGGCGCGGTGGTAGCCCAGCTTCATGTCCGCCTTGCTCTGGAGCGAGCGGATCTGTTGCGCGTTGGGGCCGGTCGTGACGTTGAAGTCCGTGCGCAGCGCCGCGTCCTGCGCAAGCCAGTACTCGTTGTTCGACTCTATCCAGTCGATCTTGCCGTACTTGTACGAGAAGAACGCGACCGCTTTGAACACGCCGGGGTAATCTTGGAGGCTCGGGACCCAGTAGTACTCCGTGAGCGCATCCTTCAGGCGGCCGTCGAGCTGGTCGTACGGGGTGTCGCCGATGCCGAGCACGTTGACGCCGCGCCGGCGCAACCGGTCGCAGAACTGCCAGTACGTGTGGGGAAACTGCGGCGATACGAAGACGAAGTTCAAGGTGCTCCAATCCGGAGGGTCCGGCGCCGTGCGTGGCGCGTGCCTGCGATGATACCAACGCAAGATTGCGTGCGTGTGAAGCGCGACGCGCCCCGGCGCAAGGCAGGGGAGAATTGCGTTGATAACGAGAAGACCCCGCGCTCCGTGGTTTGAGGGGCGTGGGGCCTTCGGGGCTGTCTTGCTTGCGGCGACTAGCGCTTCTTGCGAGCCGTCCTGGTTGTGGCAGCCTTCTTGGTCGCAGGCTTTGCGGCTGCCTTCGTGGTTGCGGCCGGCTTAGCGGCGGAAGCGGCAGGCTTTGCGGCCGGCTTAGCGGTGGCCTTGGGCTCGGCCTTCACGGCCGGCTTAGCAGCGGCCTTGGGCTCGGCCTTCACGGCCGGCTTGGCCTCGGTCTTCGCAGCGGCAGCGGCCTTGGTCGCGGCCTTCTTCGCGGCGGGCTTGGTCGCCGCGGACTTCGCGGAAGCCTTGGCAGGAGTCGCCTTTGCGGTGGTCTTGGCTGCGGGCTTCGCGGCAGGCTTGGCCTCAACCTTGGGCTCTGCCTTCTTTGCGGCAGGCTTGGCGGCAGGCTTGGCGGCAGGCTTGGCGGCAGGCTTGGGCTCTGCCTTGGGCTCAGCCTTGGCGGCGGCCTTCTTTGCGGCAGGCTTTGCGGCGGCGGTCACGGGAGCCTTGGGGGCGGCAGCCTTTGCGGCCGGCTTGGCGGCAGTCTTCTTCGCGGCAGGCTTGGCGGCCTTCTTCGCAGCCGGCTTCGCGGGCTCCGGCGCCTTCGCGACCCACGGCGCCACGGGCTCCTTCTCTACCTCCTTGGCAACGTCCTCCAGCACGAAGGGCAGGAAGTAGGACATCTGCTTCTTCCACCAGTACCAGTCGTGCGTGACGTCCGCTCCCCAGTAGTCGCACCAGTGGTCCACGCCCAGGCGGTTGAGCTCGGCGTCCATGCGGCGCTCGTCGTTGGCAAACTGCGCGTCCTCGCCCTGGCCGCAGCAGAACAGAAGCGAGCGGTTGCGGTACAGGCTCACGTACGGGTGGTCAAGCGGCATGTTGGGCAGGAACGCCAGGACGTCGTTGTCGTACAGCGTGGAGTTCATCCAGTCGCCAAAGAAGTAGCCGGAGTGGTAGACGCCGGAAAGCGCCATGCAGCCCTGGAAGAGGTCCGGGCGACGGAACAGCGCGATGGCCGCGTGCACGGCGCCCATGGAGCAGCCAAACGCGATCGGGCGCAGGTTGGAGGCGTTCAGCTCGTGCACGCGGGGGATGAGCTCATCCGTCACGAAGCGGAAGTAGTCCTCCTGGCGGGCGGCGCGGGCCTCGTTGTCGCCGTTCAGGAGCGACCAGCTCTGCTCGTCAAAGTTATCAACCGAGAAGAGCTGGATCTGCTTGCCGTCGATGAACTCGGCAAGCGCATCCACCATGCCCTCGTCCTCGAGCTCGCTCGCCTTCTGGTCCTGGGTCTGGAACGCGACGACGGGGTAGCCGCCCTCGCCGTAGACGATCAGGTTGGCCTCCTGGCCGAGGGACTTGCTCTTAAGCTTGTAGACGGAACGCTTCATATTGGAATGCCCTCCTATCGAGTCCATGTATTCGCTTTGGCGCGTCGGCAGAAGGTACGAAATTCTCCGCCGGCGGGTCTTTGCCCGCGTGAATTGTAGCATTACGTGCGAAATCGTGCATTTTGGGCCCGTTTCTGCCACGTGACTGCGGCGTAAAGGGCGTTGGTGTCGCGTCGAGCGTCCTTGGTTCCACACGGGGGAGGCGCCACGGCTTTATTGCCGCGCGGGATTAAAGGTGTGGCAACATATATGTTCATGGCATGTAGGTTCTGCGGTCCCGCCGGCCATGGCGCCGGGAGCCGCCAGCGAGCAGGGAGACGTTCATGGGCACCATCGAGACCACGTGCGTGCAGGGCGGCTACGTTCCCGGGGACGGCGAGCCCCGGCAGCTGCCCATCGTGCAGTCCACCACCTTCAAGTACGACACCTCGGAGCACATGGGGCGCCTGTTCGACCTTGAGGAGGACGGCTACTTCTACACCCGCCTGCAGAACCCCACCAACGACGCGGTCGCGAAGAAGATCTGCCAGCTGGAGGGCGGCTCGGCGGCCATGCTGACGTCCTCGGGCCAGGCGGCCACGTTCTTCTCGCTCTTCAACATCTGCGAGTGCGGCGACCACGTGGTGGCGAGCTCCGCCCTCTATGGCGGGTCGTACAACCTCCTGGCGCACACCATGCGCAAGATGGGGGTGGAGGCAACGTTCGTTTCTCCCACGTGCACGCGCGAGGAGCTGGACGCCGCGTTTAGGCCCAATACCAAGTGCGTGTTTGGCGAGACCATAGCAAACCCCGCGCTCGCGGTGCTCGACATCGAGCTGTTCGCCTCTGCCGCGCATGACCACGGCGTGCCGCTCATCGTGGACAACACGTTCCCCACGCCCGTGAACTGTCGCCCCATCGAGTGGGGCGCGGACATCGTGACCCACTCCACCACCAAGTACATGGACGGCCACGCCTCATGCGTCGGCGGCGCGATCGTGGACTCCGGCAACTTCGACTGGATGGCGCACGCGGACAAGTTCCCGGGCCTCACGCAGCCGGACGACTCGTACCACGGCATCGTGTACGCCAAGCGCTTTGGCAACGCGGGCGCGTTCATCACCAAGGCGACGTCGCAGCTCATGCGCGACTTTGGCTCCATCCAGAGCCCGCAGAACGCCTACCTGCTGAACATCGGTCTCGAGAGCCTGCACGTGCGCATGCCGCAGCACTGCAGAAACGGGCAGGCCGCGGCGGAGTTCCTGAGCGCGCATCCCAAGGTCGCGTCCGTCCGCTACCCCGGGCTTCCGGGCGACCGCTACCACGGGCTCGCGCAGAAGTACATGCCACACGGCACCTGCGGCGTGGTCTCGTTTGACGTGGCCGGCGGGCGCGCGGCGGCCGAGCGCTTCATGAGCGCGCTCAGGCTGTGCACCATCGAGACCCACGTGGCGGACTCCCGCACGTGCTGCCTGCACCCGGCGAGCTCCACCCACCGCCAGATGACGGACGAGGAGCTTGTTGCCGCCGGCATCAGCCCGTCCATGGTGCGGCTTTCCTGCGGGCTCGAGGGCACGCAGGACATCCTGGACGACCTTGCCCAGGCGCTGGAGCAGGCGTAGCCGTGGCGGCCGCATCGCAGGGCGCCGGCCTGCGCGGGCGAGAAGGGCGGGACGTGCGGCCCGCCGCCGTTCCGGAGGGCTTCACGGCCGCGCTCGCGGCGCTCGACGCCGTGCCGGTCGTGCTGTTCTGCCTCAGCTCCATCGTGCTTGGCCGGCGCATCGCGAGCCCGCTCTTCGTGGTGGGCTCGGTCGTGGCGTTCGCGGGCGGCGCCGGCAAGGTTGCCTGGAAGGCGCTGCTGGCGCTTGCCCGCCGCGACGTTCCCTTCCTCGCGCGGCAGATGCGCTACGTCATGCCGCTGGGCTTTGCCATGAT
Source organism: uncultured Olsenella sp. (assembly GCA_902761955.1). Lineage (GTDB taxonomy): Bacteria > Actinomycetota > Coriobacteriia > Coriobacteriales > Atopobiaceae > Parafannyhessea. The sequence goes on from CACWMM010000080.1 coordinate 6,258, forward strand.
GGTCACCGGGGCCGTCATGCGCCTGGACGCGCTTGCGGGTGTGCTCGCGTCGCTGGTGCGGGCGCCTGCCGTGGTGGCGCTCGCGGCATGGGCCGCCTGCATGGTCGCCATGTTCTACATGGCCGTCCACAACCGCCAGGACGTCGCGCGCGACAACTGGGTCGAGGAGGTCGTGAACACCGTGGGCCAGGCGGCGCTCTTGCTGGCGCTGCTGCTGTAGCCCGCCCGTACTGGAAGGAGAAACCCCATGGCAAGAATCCTCGTGCTGAATGGGTCGTCCCGCGCAAGGGGCTTCACCGCGGCCATGATCCGCTCGTTTGAGCAGGGCGCGCGGCAGGCGGGCAACACGGTGCAGGTGCTTGACCTGCGCACGCTCGACATACACTGCTGCGTGGGCTGCCTCCACGGCGGCGCGGACCCTGCGCACCCCTGCACCCAGCGCGACGACATGGCGACCGTCTACGCGGCGTACCGCGCGTGCGACGTGGTGGCGCTCGCGACGCCGCTCTTCTTCTGGTCGTACAGCGGCCTGCTCAAGAACGCCCTCGACCGGCTGTGGGCCCTTGCGGAGTGCCAGCCGGACGAGCTTCACGGCAATGGCAGGTCGGGGGCGCTGCTCGTGGCGGCGGGCGGCAGCCACCCCGCGCAGCTGCTCGCGCACTTCGACTACCTCATGCTCCGCATGGGCTGGAAGAACCTTGGCTCCGCGGTGCTGCTGCACACGGACGACCTCGACCCGGCGGCCGTGACGGACGTGCCGCAGGCGCGCAGCCGCTCCTGGCCCAGGACCTTGCCGTCCGCCCAGGCCTGCCCGACCTTCTCGCCCAGCGCGAGGCAGGTGGGCGCCCGCGCGGTATACTCGGGAAAACCCGCGAAAGGAGAACCATGTCCCAAGCCAAGCGCATCCTCGTAGGACAGTCCGGAGGGCCCACCTCCGCCATCAACGCCAGCCTCGCCGGGGTCATCGCCGGCGCACGGGAGAAGGGCGCCCATGCCATCGGCATGCGCTACGGGATCCAGGGCTTCCTCGACGGGCGCACGGTAGACCTGGACCAGGCGGTCCCGGACGACGACGCGCTTTCGCTCCTGCGCGACACCCCCGCCAGCTGGCTCGGCAGCTGCCGCTTCAAGCTGCCGGAGCCCGAGGTCGACCCAGAGTTCTTCGCGCGCGCTCTCGGGCGCATCGACGCGGCGGGCGTCTCCGCCGTGCTCTACATCGGCGGAAACGACTCCATGGACACCATCGCAAAGCTCGCGCGCTACGGTACGCAGGTGGGAAGCGACGTCCGCTTCGTCGGCGTTCCCAAGACCATCGACAACGACCTCGTCGGCACGGACCACACGCCCGGCTACGGAAGCGCGGCCCGCTTCGTGGCGACGGCCGTCGCGGAGGTTACGCGCGACGCGGACGTCTACGACCTCAAGAGCGTGACCTTCGTCGAGATCATGGGCCGCGACGCCGGCTGGCTCGCGGGCTCCGCCTGCCTCGCCAACCCCGACGTGGTGCTGCTGCCCGAGGTGCCTCTGGACGAGGATGCGCTCATGGCAAAGGTCGAGGCACTTCTCGCCGAGAAGAACACCGTCATGGTCGCGACGTCTGAGGGCGTGCGCGACGCCTCGGGCCGCCTCATCGCGGAGCGTACCGTCGCCGCGGGCACGGGCACCGACGAGTTCGGTCACTTGGCGCAGCTCTCCGGGGCAAGCCGCTACCTGGCTGCTCTTGCGAAGGAGCGCCTTGGCTGCAAGACGCGCGCCGTGGAGATCTCCACCTTCCAGCGCTGCGCGAGCCACTGCGCGAGCGCGACGGACCTGGACGAGGCCTTCGCGCTCGGGCGCCTGGGCGCGCTTGCGGCGCTGGACGGCCAGACGGGCATCATGTGCGCGGTCGAGCGCACCTCGGACGACCCATATCGCGCGGAGCTTCGCACCGTGGGCGTGGCAGACGTGGCGAACAAGGTGAAGCCCGTCCCGCGCGAATGGATCGCCGCAGACGGCATGGGCGTCACCCCGGAGTTCGTGCGCTACGTCAGGCCCCTGGTTGCGCCGCCGGAGCAGATTGCCTACGAGGGCGGACTCCCGCGGCAGATGCCGTCTCTGGCATAGGGGGATTCCGCGTGGCAGGGCCACGCGGTCTATACGCTTGGACGCGACGATGGGAGGAGCCATGATTTTTGGAATTGGGCTGCCAGAGCTTGGCATGTCGATTCTGGCGATGATGCTGGAGCTGGCGATACCTGCCGTGCTTTTGCTGGTCGTCGTGTACTTTGTCGTGCGCAAGGCCGTGCGCGACGAGCTTGCCAAGGCTGACCAGGAGCAGAAACAGAAAAGCTAGAGAAGCAATCTCATAGTGCAAGCACAAGACAGCGGGGCGCGTCATCCACGGAAGGATGGCGTGCCCCATTTCTGTAGACAGTCCGTTTGCGGATTCCAATTGCCGCTCGGGGGAGGGTTGCCTCCTTTTGGACGATTCTGCAAAACAGTTCCGATACCTGCGAAAACGTGACCTATGGTCTCATCCCGTAGTGTTTTAAAAGACATGTACAATACCGTTTAAAGCAATAACAATACCGTTCAGCGGCAATGTAGAGAAACGATATTGAACGCAGAAGGAATCTGTGTAATAACATAGCAAGACATAGAGAGACAGACAAAAAGACATGTAAAAAGATACAAGCGATTGTAGGAAGGAAGGAGAAGGACGATGGGCAAGATCGAACTTCCCACGCAGCTTCCCAAGGACTTCTTTCTTGGAGCCGCCATGTCCGGACCCCAGACGGAGGGTGCGTGGCAGGCGACGGGCAAGCTGCCCAACCTGTGGGACCGTTGGAGCAATCTCAACATAACGGACTTCTATAACCTGGTCGGGTCCTATGGCGGAAACGACTTCACGCGTCGTCGCGACGAGGACATCCAGATCTTCAAGGACCTCGGCCTCGACTCCGTGAGGACGTCCATCCAGTGGAGCCGCCTCATGGACAAGGACGGCAAGCTCAACCAGGCTGGCGCTGACTACTACCACGAGCTCTTCGCCGCGTTTGCAAAGGCCGGCATCGACGTCTTCGTGAACCTGTACCACTTTGACATGCCCGCCTACCTCTACGACCGCGGCGGATGGGAGAACCGCGAGGTCGTCGAGGCATACGCGAACTATGCCCGTGCTGCGTTCGACGAGTTCGGCCAGGAGATCAAGAACTGGTTCACGTTCAACGAGCCCATCGTCGAGCCGCAGCAGCGCTTCACGAACGCGGTCTGGTATCCGTTCCACCACGACTTCGCCGAGGCACGCCGCGTCCAGTACGGCATCTCGCTCGCGCATGCCCTCGCGACGCACGAGTTCAGGCTCGCCCAGGCGGCAGGCACCGTCCGCGCGGACGCCAAGATCGGCCTCATCAACTGCTTCACGCCGCCCTATACCAAGGAGAACCCGGGCGAGGAAGACCTCGAGGCCGTGCGCATCGTGGACGGCGTCGACAACCGCTGGTGGCTCGATTTGGTCACGAAGGGCGAGTTCCCGCAGGACATCCTGGACGACCTCGACCGCAGCGGCATCGACCTCGGCCAGCGTCCTGGTGACGAGCAGGTCATCAAGCAGGGGCCCGTCGACTGGCTCGGCTTCAACTACTATCACCCCGCAAGGGTCCAGGCCCCGTCCAAGAAGACGGACCAGTACGGCAACCCGGTGTTCGCGGAGGAGTACGTCTGGCCGGACGCCGTCATGAACAAGAGCCGCGGCTGGGAGATCTACCCCAAGGGCATCTACGACTTCGCGATGACCATGAGGGACAACTACCCCGACCTCGAGTGGTTCGTGTCCGAGAACGGCATCGGCATCCAGGGCGAGAACGCCAACAAGGACGAGAAGGGCCAGATTCAGGATGACTACCGCATCGAGTTCGTGCGCGACCACCTCAAGTGGGTCGCGAAGGCGATCGAGGACGGCGCGAAGTGCCGCGGCTATCACTATTGGGCCGTCATCGACAACTGGTCTTGGGCAAACGCCTTCAAGAACCGCTACGGCTTCGTCGAGGTCGACCTGGACGACAACTACAGCCGCCACTACAAGAAGAGCGCCGACTGGCTGCGTCGCGTCGCCACCACGCACACGATCTTCGACGCATAGTAGGTAACAGGACGCAGGGCAGGGAGTCCCTCGTCTGAGATTGTGCGGGGTTTCCCGCAAGGAGGAATCATGGCAGAAGAAGTAGAGGAGAAGGCGAGCTTCCTGGACAAGTTCAGTGAAGTTTCCGCCAAGGTCGGCAACCAGGTGCACCTGCGCTCGTTGCGCGACGGCTTCGCGACCGTCATGCCAATCTACATTCTGGCTGGTATCGCGGTGCTCATCAACAACGTCGTGTTCCCGCTGTTCCTGAAGGGTGACGCGCTCGCGAACGTCCAGTACTGGGGCAACGCCATCACCCAGGGCACGCTAAACGTCGCGACCGTCGTGCTCGCCGGCATCATCGGCTACTGCCTGGCGCGCAACAAGCGCTTCAAGAACGCGATCGCCTGCGTGGTCATCGGTATCACCGCGCTGTTCATCATGATGCCGCAGACCGTCGGCACCGCCGCGGCAAGCATCGCGGACGTGACCGAGCTCACCTACACCAACCCGAGCGATACGAGCGCCAAGGTCGTCACCGTCAAGTACGACAAGGTCGAGAAGGGCATCGAGAAGACCGGCAAGGTTCCCTCCGGCTACCAGCTCTCCAGCGTCGGCTCCGACAACGTCTCCGGCGTGTTCAGCAAGAACTTCACCGGTGCGAACGGCCTGTTCGGCGCAATCATCATCGGACTTGCCGCCACGACGATCTTCATGAAGCTCTCCGAGAACGAGAAGCTTCGCGTCAACCTGGGCGAGGGCATCCCGCCTGCGGTCGCCGACACGTTCAACACGATGTTCCCGATGCTCATCACGCTCTCCATCTTCGGCCTCATCGCCGCCCTTCTCCATGGCATCTGGGCGACTGACCTCATGACGATCATCAACACCTGCATCGCCGCGCCCCTGAAGGGCTTCGTGAACGCTGGCCCCTGGTTCGTCATCCTCGTCTACACCCTTGCCAACCTGCTCTTCTGCCTCGGCATCCACCAGTCCACCATCTCCGGCGTCCTCGCCGAGCCCATCCTCACCATCCTCATCACCGAGAACATGGCCATGTA
>CACWMM010000081.1:0-6789 GCA_902761955.1 uncultured Olsenella sp.
GGGAGGGGGGAGTTTCGTTGCATAGCTTCAGTACCCTCCACCCGCTGAGCGGGTGGCTTTCTGTGCCGCACTACGCGCGGCACAGGCTAAAGCCATTGAATGAAATAAGCCCCCGAAATCCGAAGATTCCGGGGGCTTTCTCGCATTTGGCGCTTCCCGAAAGCCTTGGCGGCTTTGTCCAATACAGGGCACTAGTTGCAAGCCACCGCGACTAGAGGTGCGGGATGAGGCTGGATGAGTTGGCCTATTCCCACTCAATATGAGTCGAGCGGCTGTGGTGGTTTGGGGTGGCTCGAAACGCCCTCTCGTATCCATGCTGCGCGTTGTGGCGCCGGGTATCATCCACGCGGACGTCAAAGCGACATCACGGGCACCTTTTCCGCACCCGTGACGTCGCCTCACTTCAAGTACGATGACGTCATGACGCCACCCATCCGCGTTTGCGCTGGTAACGACGGCAGAAGAGCCGAGGCATGCACTTAGCTCATGACATAGCGCGTGCCACGGCCCGAGCCTTGGACGCTCGCCAGGCCCTTGGTCACAAGCCCCTTCAGGACCCTTAGGACCTTGTCCTTTCCAAACCCGGTCAACGCGACCACCCGGCTGCTTGACAGCAGGACTCCCGAGAAGGCCAAGAGCACCCTCTCCTCGTCCCCGTCGAGAGCAGGCCTGACGTCCAAAAACGGGCAGGATCACGCCTATTGACCCCTCGGTCGCATCGAACCGAGGCTTAGCCTTGCCATCCGCATACCCCCGCCTTATGCGTCGGACGCCTGTGCCGTTCTCGGGGCGCTCGCACCTCACGACCATCTACGCGGACTCAACGTGGGCGCTGCCGTCGAGCGGGATTTCTGGACCGCAGTGCTTCTACTCGTGCTCGACTTCGCTTGCCGGAGGCAACGGCGCCGTGTGGACCAGCAGCAAGACGGGCTGCGCGTACCTCCGCATCGACTCGGCAAGTACGCCGGGGTATATCACCGCAGCGTAGGTACCACACGCACTAGCGATCGCGCATCCAGAGCATAGCGGCCTTCGCCGCGAGCAGCGCGAAGCAGATGATGCCTGCATAGAGCTGTCTCGCCAGGATGAACGCGGCCACGCAGGCGGCGGAAAGCGCGACCCCCGCAGCCAGAGCCGCCTTCCCCCAACGCCCGTCAGCGCGGGAGGCGGCGAGCTCGCAGAGCCCGCAGAGCACGATCGCCCCGACGCACGCGGAGAAGACCGCCCTTACCCACGGGCTTACGCCGGTGAGCGCGAGCATGCTTACCGTTGTCGGGTCCTCGGCACCGTTGCCGAACACCGGCACGACCAGGAGCAGCGCCGCCAAAACGTACAGCAGGCCGCACACCAGCGACGCATGACCAACCGCGAAGGACCTCCTCTCGGCCTGCGTAGCCGACACGACCTCGTCCGGGCTTATGAGCTCGTCTATCGTCACCGAGAAGAAGCGCGACACTTCCCTGAGCGAGTCGATGCTCGGGTAGCCCCTGCCGGACTCCCACTTGGACACGGCCGTCCTCTAGACGTAGAACGCCTCCGCCAGCTGCTCCTGCGTGAGCGAGCGCGCCTTCCTTAGCTCCTGGAGCTTCTCGCCGAACTCCATGGTCATCCCTCCGATCGCGCAGTGGTAAGTCTTGCGTCGGCTCGCGCAACGGCGTACCGGTACATCGCGAACAGGCCTGCCGCCAGGAGGATCGAGCCGACGATGTCGGTGGCCCAGTGCACGCCGGAGACCAGCCTGCCGGCGACCATGAGGGCGGAGAACGCGGCCACGAAGGCGACGACGGCAACCTTTGCCTGAATGCTCTTCGACCTCCGCACGATCTGGTAGGCTAGCGTCGGCATGACGCCCAGGACCAGCAGCGTCGTCGAGGACGGGTAGGACGCCTCCATGACGCCGTCGATGGGGATCGGCCGGTAGTTTATCGGGAACGCCTCGAAGACTAGGTAGGTGGCTGCGATCAAAACGTAGTAGACGCCGAGGAGCAGCAGGTCGGGATCGACTGCAGAGAGGCTCCTGCGCCTGACGAGCTGCGTGGCGCCCATGACCCCGAAGCCAAGACAAACGGCTGCCGGCACGAGGCCGAGCCAGTCGGTGATCGCATAGAGGACCATGTGCACGCCCGTCAGGCCGTGGAACCATACGTTGAATGCCGCGAGTCCTACGCACGTGCCGTTCTGCCCGGCCGGCTGCACGTCCTCGAGCTGCACCAGCGCCGTCCAGAGCACGAATGCGGCGAGCAGCGCCGTCTCTGTAACGAGGTCCCTTCTCGATTTTGCCATCTCTTTCACTATGACTCTCCTCTCCGTCGGTGGACCCATGGCAAGGCGAAGGTACCCGCCATGGGGCCACCGGGAAAGAGCCGTGCCGTCACGTCGGCGACACGGCCCGTATCATCGCTCTCTAGCTGGGGTTTTGCGCTACCTGCGCCTGAGCCTCACGGCGATGGTGTTGAGGTAGGCAAGGGCTCCGGCCTCGACGGCGGCACGGTCGCCTGCGGCGTACTCGTTGTCGCACTCGAGCCAGTCGGCCCACGCCTCGTGCGTACAGGTCATCTCGCGCATGTCGAGGATCTCGGCGTCCCCGGTCTGCTCGAGATTGGCGCGCCACCAAGCCATGTCGTGCATGTAGTCGAGCTGCTCGGGCGTCCAGGACGCGAGCAGGCACGCGGGCAGGTCGTCGTGGCGGTCGCGCGCCATTCCGGGTATGGCAAACAGCAGCTCGCCGCCGCGCCTGACGAGCGGCAGCAGGTGCTCGCCGAGGTAGAGGGGGTCGCGGCCGAAGTAGTTGTAGGAATCGACGCTCACGACGGCGTCGAAGAACCCGTGCGCGAAGGGAAGCGCTGTCGCGTCCGCCTTGAGCGGGACGGCTTGCCGGTTCGTCAGCCCCATCTCCTCGAAGAAGCGCATGTTGTCGGAGGGGTCGCTCCAGAGGTCGGCGGCGTACACGGTGAAGCCGCACTCGCGCGCCATGAGGGCACTCGTGAGCCCGGCGCCGCTGCCGAGGTCGAGCACGACGGAGCCTTCGGGGATGTCGGCGTAGCCTAGGAGCTCCTCGCATAGCTTGAGCGGGTTGGGTCCCATGCTGCGTTCGCGCATGATGGATTGAGGGAAGGTGTCTGCCTTCGGGAAGTTCATGGTCTTGTTCCTGTTCTGTGAGAATCCGTTACCCGTGGATGGATTCGGAACGCAGCGAACCTTGGGTGCCTTGCACCCTCTCTAAACGTTAGGTTCTAGCGTTCCCTACAGAACAATGACCAAAAGGCATCCCCTTGGATGGTCGTTGCCGCGAGGCCTCATGCCCCGCGCATCTCAACCATCATATCATGCTGACTGCGGAAGTGGAACACCACGGCACATCATGAAGGCCACCTTGTGACGCCATAGGACGATGCCTCCCGAGGACGAAAAAGTCGATTTCGGGAGGCAGTTCTCTTATTGAGTCAATCATCGTGGCGTGCATTACCGGTGTCGTAACGCTGATTGGGGTGATTCTTTCCAACTCTAAGAGCAGAGCCGTCATGGAGGTCAAGCTCGACGCCCTCACGGAGAAGGTCGAGAAGCACAACCAGGTCCTGGAGCGCACCTACCGACTCAAACAGTACATGGCTGTCGCGAAGCACGACATCGAGTCCTTGAAGGGAAAGGCGGACTGACATGGAGAAGTTCCTGGCAAGCAACGAGTGGCAAATGGCGGCTTCTGCGCACGATCGTGCAGGACGTCCTGGGCGTGGTGGTCACGAACCTCGACCTCATCATGGGCTGATGCGTGATCGACCCCAGCATGAGGGGCCTGGTGGTGGCGCTAGTGATGGCGATGCCCTCGCCGATCATGGCGGCGCTCGGAGGGGACGGCGACACCCCGTAGATTCCGAGGGATGAGGCACGTGGGGCTTAACGGCATCGACATCTCGAGCTGGCAGGAAGACCTGGTCGTCTCGGCCAGGGGTACCTGCAACTTCACCATCGTTAAGGCGACCGGCGGCGCCGGGTATTCCAACGAGTGCTTCCGCCGGCACGCTGACGAGACATTGGCCGCCGGCAAGCTGCTCGGCTGCTACCGCTACGCGCGCGACCGGGGCTACGAGGGATCCGCCGAGGCGGAGGCCGACCACTTCATCGACGCTTTCAGGCCCTACGTCGGCAAGGCGATCCCGTTCCTGGACTGGGAGGCCGACGCGCTGGACCTGGGGACGTCCTGGGCCAAGAGGTGGCTCGAACGCGTGAAGGCCAAGACCGGCGTCACGCCGGGCATCTTGAAGGACTTCTGCTGGTGGGTGCCAGACGACCCATACGATCTCGGTGAGGAGCTGAGGCGCGAGCTTCCCGCGGGCCACCCGCTGGAGTGCCGGAACCTCGTTGCCCTCGCGAGGAGCGAGCGTCGTGACGACGTTCTGTTCCACGACGGGCGGGACTACGTCCTCGCCCACCTCACGCGGAGCGCTCACAACGCCCTGCCGTTCCCGCTGTTCGAAGTCGTGAACGGCGACATCTCACAGTTATTGCGGAACAACTACTTCGAGGAAGAGTGAGGCCAGCGTGGACAAACGTGACTTTTTCAGCGTCTCTGTATGAAGCATGGTCGCCTACTGCATCATGTGCCTCGAGAGCTACGTCTTGAAGGCCTACGCCGACCACGACTTCGCTCCCGTCCTGCGGTTCGCATGGGACATCGTCGGACAGGAGGGCAACATCGACCAGGATGCCGACCGTCACATGGAATCCATCCCCGAGTACCCCTTCGAGTTCGACGACTACGAGGCGGCGGGGGTTCGAGCACCTCACCGAGAACGAATTCATCGAGCTCAGGGGCCTGCCGAACCCCGACGACGAGGTGCTCGGCCTCCTCACGCACCGCATATACGACGTCGCGATGTGCTACGCCTACACCGCGGTTGAGACCCCCTCCCAGGGAGCCGTCAACCTCGTATCCGACGTGGTCGGCCGTCTAGGAAAGCATGGAATCCAGCTGCCAGACTCCGAGCTCGTGAGGGGCTTCCCCTTCTCCGAGTTCTATGGCTGGGGTATCCAGGTCAGACCCGAAGGGTTATCCGGGGAGATATAAGCACGAATGCCGAACACGCCCCAACTACCAAAGGTGGTATCAGAAAAGGAACAAGCAATGAACGACCAAATCAGGGCTCTGATTGCCCGGCACGAGCAGGACTCCTTCTTCACGCGCGTGGCACCGACCGAGGAGATGATAGCGTCCGCCCAAAGGCTGCCCGACGTCACCATCCCCCGGCAGTTCGTCGACTATCTCAGGGAATATAGCCACGGCGGCGTCAGTGGGGTCGAGATACTTGGAGTAGGTTTCACCGGCACCATGCTCTTCCTCGAGACCACGCTCCGGCATCGCAAGTACGGCCTGCCAAACAATCTCCTCGAGATCGAGAACTGCGATGAATGGCAAGAGTGCATCGACTGCGACACCGGAGAGGTGGTCTCCTAGGACCCAATCGAGGGAATGATCATCGACCATCCGGACTTTACCTGCGTTAGGCCAACAGGCACACGAGTCCCCAAGAAGCACCAAAAAGGCGCCCCGCAGCCACGTCCGGAGCGTCTGGAGAATCGCACAATTTGTAGCGGCCTACTCCCACTCGATAATGAAAAAGAGTGCCGCTGCTTGTACCAGCTCGCGCTCTCACCTGCGCTTACGCTTATTCCCCAACGCCCGGAAAGCGCCTGGAACCCGTGTACCAGCCGGTACCGGGGATAGTACACGGTTTGCACCACCCATGCCCGTGACGGCAGCCGGTAGCCGGTACACGCCGGCAGCCCATCCTACCTGCGGAAACGACCGCGAGGAATAATCGCTGGCGCGAGAAGCGGGACCAAACCGGCTTCTCCAGCGCGCAAGGCCCGGGCGGACTGGAGAGAATAATCGGCAACTTTCGGGAATAATTGAGATGACCTGCGCAAATAGCTCATCGGAGAAGCAGTTTCCCGACGTCACTTCCAAGCCATCTGACGCTAGCTGTTGTGTGCCATGACGTTGTGAAGATACGAGATATCGGCGGGAGACCCCCGCAGGCGCTGTGGGGCCTGGCCCAATCGTGGCGGTCGATGAAGGATGAGAGGGCGGCGGCCCTCTCCCCCTCGCTCGCGTAGGCGCGCGCTGCCGCTCCTGCGCGAGCGTCCCGTTCATGCGCTCGACCTTGACGTTCTGCCAGGGGCCGTGGGGCCTGGTGCACCCGTGCGCGATGCCGGACGCCGCGAGCCACTCGTCGAACGGCCGCGAGCGGCATCCTGTTGAACGACAAATTGAGAACACCGCCTAACGTCACATTGATTAATCTGCCGCCCCGGACGGCTGCGTGAGAAAGCGTTGCGGGGGCGCCCGAAGGGGTGCCCCCGCGATTGTCGGCCTCAGGCCCGCTAGTCGACGAGGTTGTAGTGCGCCAGCCGTTCGGCGAGGGCCAGGAGCCTCCTCGCCACGTCGGGGAAGTCGAGGTCGAACCCGTGGACGGTGACCTCGATGGCGGGCTCGGCGCGCGTCCCGCCCACGCCGAAGGCCCAGTCCTCCACCTCCCAGCCGATGTCGGGCAGCCTCACCCTCACGCGCACGGGCGCGGAGGGGGCGCACTCCGCGAGCCACCCCGAGAGCCACCCCGCCTCGTTGGCGCGCACCGGGCCCGTCACAGCAGCGCCAGCTCGTCGGCCGCGCAGCGCACCATCTCCGCGTCGATGGCGCGGGCGCGCTGCTGCGCGCCTATCGTGAGGGCGTTGGTGAGCACCGAGTTGAGCCGCCGCACCGACCCGCCGGAGCAGCCGTGGGCGCCGGCG
>CACWMM010000082.1:0-5321 GCA_902761955.1 uncultured Olsenella sp.
GTCATAGGGGTTGTCCGGCTCCGCCTTCAACTTCAGCTTGCTGCCCGGCTTCAGCTCGCCAAAGACCTCCGCGATGTCCCAATGCGACTGGCCGGCGATGTTGCAGCTCACGTATTCCCTGCTCCGCTTGTACATGGCATCCCCTTTCCAACGTGGTGACGACGTTCACGTCCGTCCTTCTGCCATGCACTCTATCGGCTTCAGTGGACATTAATGCCCACATCGTCGCCACTTGCCGCCCAAAACATGCCGCTCGCCCACCATGGCCTCATCGGGCTGAGGCATCACCTACCGATCAGGCCCCTCGCTCTTCTCGGCAGCGTCCGTTTTTGCGCCATCGCCGTCGGTACCGCCGGCCCCCTTGCAGTCAAAGCCCTCGAAGGCCTCGACCTCTTGCGAAAACTTCCGGAGCTCCTTGCCGGTCTCGTACATCCGGCGGTTCGCCTCCGCCATGCGCCGGGCAAGCTCGACCGGAACCTTGCCCTGGTAAAGGTCGTCATACGCCTTGCACGATGCGGCAAAGACCGCCAGCATGACCATCTCCAGAAACGAGACCTCTTCGTCGGCCGCGGTCTTCATCACGCTCGTCACGATGCTCACCGTTAGATTGAGCAAGGCGTGCCAGTCCTCCTCGCTGCGCACCACACCGCGCGCGTACGGCTCCTTCGTCATGCAGAGCGCCACCACTTGTCCCAGGTCGTCAAACCACTCCCAGCTCCCGCGCCTGAGGTAGCTCGTGTCCAGCGGAACGTCCACCGCCTGAAGAAACGCCAGCATCTCCTGCTTGCGGCGCGCGCAGGCCTCTTCGGAGTCACCAGTGGTAAACATCTACCGCCTCCTATGCCGTTGTCATCGCACGCCGCGCCGCCAAATGCGACGCGCGTGCCTCGGGAAGATAATACGTAGGCCAGTGGACATTTATTCCAACAATAGCCGCTCACGGGCCTTATCCAACCGTTCGCGGCTTCTGATCGCAGCCTCGTTTTCAGCACCCAACAGACCTACAGCTCCGTGTACTTGCTCGACCTGCCGCGAGCCTTCCCAACGGGATACTTCCTCGCGTTCTGCTCCAGCTTGCGCCGCATGGCCTCCACGGGGTCCACGCCCAGACGGTCGGCCAGCATCACGCAATAGATCATCACGTCGGCCAGCTCCTCCTCCATGTGCGGCTCGCGGTCGTCGCACTCAAGGTCCGCACCAGACCACTGGAAGCACTCCAGAAGCTCCGCCGCCTCGAGCGAGACGGATATCGCCAGGTCCTTGGGGTTGTGGAACTGCTTCCAGTCGCGCTCGTCGCGAAACCTCAGGATGTCGCGGCTTACCTCGTCAAACGTCATGTTGTCCTCCCCCTGCCGCAGCGGTTCCGCGGCACCAGCCCATTGTATGCCGCACGCCAAAACCCTGCCGCGCCGCCCGTCCGCAAAAGCGGGTACAGTAGTGCCATATGCAAACCGCCCGCACGCGCGGACGCAGACACAAGGAGAAGAACATGGCATTCCACGAGGTAGACGCCCATGAGCTCAAGCTTAGGCCCTTTGACGCGTTCGACCGGGGCTGGGCGCTTCTGGCGGCTGGCGATAAGGCGGCGTCCAACTGCATGACCATCAGCTGGGGCGGCCTCGGCACCCTGTGGAACAAGCCCGTCACGACCGCGTACGTGCGCCAAAGCCGCTACACCAAGCAGTTCCTGGACGGCAACGACACGTTCTCCGTCAACCTGTTCGACGGCACGGAGCGCCCCGCGCTGGGCATCCTGGGCAAGGTGTCTGGCCGTGACGGCGACAAGCTCGCGAAGACGGACCTCACGCAGTCGCTGGTCGACGGAACGCCGGTGATTGACCAGGCGCGCGTAATCCTGGCGTGCCGCAAGGCGTACGTCGGCCCGCTCGCGCCGGAGGGCATCCGCGACCCCGAGGTCGAGCCCCGCAACTACTCCGGCGCAGACGCCGGCAACTACCACACCATGTACGTGGGCTACGTCGAGCGCGTCCTTGTGGCAGACTAACCGCCACGCCGGTATTGCGTCAGCGCGATGCGCAGCTCACCGATGCCGCGCGACGCAACCCAGAGAACCGCGTCGCACGGCAATCGTGCTGGTAAAAGCACGCCGCGGGCGAGAAGGGCACGTCCTTCTCGCCCGCAAACTTTAGCTTGGCTTTAATCTTTAAATTACGAACACCTGTTCTGTTATTTGTGCTAGAGTGTCCACACTTGCTAGATCATCCGCAAAGCGACGGTCCTGTCTGCGTGGCACGTAACGCCATGGTGGACGGAAGGGGTGATTGTAGTGCTCTGCCTGCTAAAGCTCCCTGCTCTGGTACAGTCCCGTGTCCATAAATCCCAGCTTGCGATAGTACTCGCGAGTCCCCACGGAGCTAATCACGTGGATTCGTGCGTAGCCGTCTTCGCGGGCGAGCTCGCACGCGCGCTGCACGAGCCCGCGCCCCAGCCCCTGGTGTTGGGAGGAGGAGTCCGCCTTGCCCAGGTGGGCGGCCTGTCCGTAGACATGAACCTCTCTAATCATGGCATCCCCCGGACGCGTAGGCAGCTCATCCGCGCACACGTCCGTCTCACCACCTTGAAGAGCGCCCCAGTTTGGAAGCGAGAGCCTGAGGAATCCCGCTATGCGGCCGTCCGGCGCAACCCATTGGAGGAAGTGCTCGCGCGTGACAGCCGTCTGGTAGCAGACGTCGTCGATCGCAAGCGTCCCCAGGTCCACCTCGGAGCGCGCTATCTCTCTGAAACGGATGTCATGTACGCGTCCCGCTGCGCCGAGCTCGCGGATGCGCCCCTCCACCATCTGGCGGAGGTTCGTCTTCTTGTTGCCCACAAGGATGTCATCCGCACCAATGTCGCGAATCATCCTGCTGATGCGCATGTAGGGCGGCGTAGCCAGCGTATCCGCGACGAGGACGTCGAGAAGCTCCTCCTCGGTGTACGGTCGCCACTCCCCCGCATGGTAGCGCGTCACAAGCTGCGTGCCGGCGACGAGCGCGCAGGGATAGAGCTTGACCTCGTCCGGCAGGAAGCCGGGGTCGCTCACGAACGTCTGGAAGTCGGACTTGTCCTCCTGCGGCGTAGAGCCCAGAAGGTTGACCATAAGGTGCGCATGGATCTTAAACCCAAAGAGCCTGGTGAGAGAGAAGGCCCTCTTTACCTGCGTAATGGTGGTCGCACGGTGGTTTGCGTCCAGGATGTCCTGGCGCGTGGACTGGATGCCAATCTGTATCTTGGTGCAGCCAAGACGCCTGAAGAGCATAAGGCTCTCTGGCGTGATGGTGTCAGGGCGCGTCTCAATGACCAGCCCCACGACACGCTGCGCAGCGGTCTCGTTTCGAGCCTGCTCTGCCGCAAGCTCTTCCTCGGTCGCATGCATGATGTCCTGCGCCCGCCTGAAGCGCTCGCACTTCTCGCCCCAGGGATCCTCGTCCGTGGGAACCTCGCCATACAGTCGCGCAAAACCCTTGTTGTAAGTCTCGAGCCCAGCGTCCACAAGCCGCTGTTCCGGCGCCGCAAATCGTGCTATCTCCTGCGGGTCGTTGCTGATTCCGAGGTCGCGGTAATGAGCTTGACGCGCGGCAAGGACGTCCGCGGGTACGGGCCAGTCGTTGAGGGCGCGAAAGAGCTCGCGGATGAACCAAAGCTGGTAGCTGCGAGGGTAGTCACTCCACGTGCCACCAAGAACGATGAGCTCGACTTTGTCCACGGAGTGACCCATCTGGTAAAGGGCCGTCAAGCGCGTCGTCACCTGCAGGTACGGATCGAAGAAGTTCTGTTCCGCGCGCTGGCAGGCAGGCTCGTTCGAGAGGTAGCTCTTCGGCATGCGCAGGTCGTTGGGGCAGTACAGGCAGTTGCTGGAACATGGCTGCGGACGAGTGAGCACGGTGATGGTAGCCACACCGGACGCCGTGCGGCGCGGCTTCATGCGAAGCGTGCGCAGCAGGCGCCGCTCCAACCCAGGGTCCACGGCCCACCCCTTCCAACGGGCGGGATCCTCCTGCTTCACGCGTAGGTAGAAGGGCAGGACATAGCGTTTCGAGAGATGCTTTGCATTGTTGCTGATGCCACGGTTGTGCCTGCGGACTATCCGGTCAAGCTCGAGCGGTCCGAGCGCACCCTCACCTGGCTCGTCAGGCAAGCGTCGAAGCTCTTCCAATATGTCGGTCAGCAGCTCTTCCATAGGTCGCAATTATATGCCCATGGCACCATGTCGCCATGCATGTCTGACAATGCGGCGACATGGTGACAGGTAGGTGACGCTATCGCTTCTCCGGCAGAATCTCGATGCGCTGACCCTCCGGGTCGCAGATGAAGTAGAGGCCCATGGCCGTGTTCTCGTAGTCGATGCACCCCATTTGCTTGTGCAGCTCGTGATAGTCATCGAAGTCATCCACGACAAACGCAATGTGCTGGTCCCGGCCACCATTGTCGTAGGGTTCGGTGCGTCCGCGGTTCCACGTGAGCTCAAGCTGGAACGGACACGCATCGCTCTCCATGAACGTGTTCGTCCACGAGCCGTCTGCGGGCCCGCTTTCCCTTACCACGTGAAAGCCAAGCGCCTTCTCATAGAACTCGATGGTCTTCTGCTTGTCAATCACATGGGTGCAACGATGTACGAATCGGGCCTTCATGGCAGTTTCCTTTCGTCGAGGCATACCGTCACATGATACCCAGGACGCGGTTGACACATGCAGGCGCTTATGAGGCCATGTTGTCGTGCTCCAGCTTCAGGCACGCAGGACACACGCCGCAGAACAAAACCGCATGGTCGAGAACCATCCATCCGGTAGCGTCTGCCGCCCGCCCATCGAGGTCGGTATCGCCCAATGGAAGCGGCACGTCCACCACCGAGCCACACCGGGTGCAGACCATATGGGGATGAACGTCTCTCCGCAGATCGAAGTGTTCGACACCCGGTGCCTTGATGGAGAGGATCTCCCCCTCCTCCGCAAGCAGATGGAGGTTGCGATAGACCGTCGCCTGGCTCACACGTGGATCACGCTCGTGAACGCTCTGGTATATCTGCTCCGCAGTAGGGTGGTCGCAACGCGAGCGAACCTCCTCTAGAACCATCTGCCTCTGTCTTGTATTCCGCCGCACGGGAACGTTCGCTCGCGCTCTTCTCTCTTCCATTACCGACTCCCAGAAATTTTCGATTGGCCGTTGACACGGACCCTTTACTGTCCATAATGATAATCGTTGTTGTTAAGAACGCAACAGAGAAACGTCAGACCTAGGGAGAGGAACCAACATGAAGTTTGTTTGCCCCGTTTGCGGTTACGTTGAGGAGTTCGACGGCGACGAGCTGCCCGCCGACTACA
>CACWMM010000083.1:0-6248 GCA_902761955.1 uncultured Olsenella sp.
CGGACACGTGCCCGGTCAGCGACTCGTACGCCAGGAAGTACGTGGGATACACCGCCGCGCACAGGAGCGGCACCCAGTCCGCAAGCGTCTGGAGGCGCGCCGCGTCGAATCCCGCCGCACGGCCCCCCGCCCACGGGAACACGTTCCACCACACAAGGGCGAGCGCAGCCACGCAGACCACCCGCAGGAAGACGGGCCCAAGTAGGAAACGGCGCAGGCGATGCGTCCCCGGCGCCGCGTCGACCGCGTCGTTTGCGGCCTTCTCGGCCACCGCGCTCCTGGGGTTGCCGTGCTCGTCCCAAAACAGCGAGTCGTCCACGGCCGTCTGGCGCGCGTGCTGGCCCATGGGGTCAAAGTGCACGCCCACGCCGTAGCGGCCGGGGTCGCCGCCCACGAGGTCGCGCTGGACCGTCGCGGCGGCATCGTCCTCGAAGAGGGTCTTCAGCAGGCCGTACGCCTTGTTCACCTGCGTCATCTTGCGCTGCGCCACCTCGGGGCTGATGCCGTTCGTCGCGGCGTTGTCCGGGTGGTAGCGCTGGGCGAGCTTCATGAAGCGCTTCCTCAGGTCGGACTTCGTGTAGCGCTCCGGCAGGTCGAGGATCTTCTCGGCCTGTGCCTGCGTCATGTCCTGCTTCCTCAAGCTGCCTCCCTGGCCGGGGCGCGTCCGGCGGTGCGAACTCCCCCTTCACAAAACGCGGCGACCCGGGGGCCGCCGCGCGCGCAACACTGTTGGCTTTTGGTGCTAGTCCTCGTCGAGCTGAGCCGCGACCTCGTCGGAGACCTCCATGGTGGTGTAGACGTTCTGCACGTCGTCCAGCTCCTCCAGGCGGTCGATCAGGCGCTGCACCTTCTTGGCGTCAGCGAGCTCGAGCTTGGTCGGGGTGTTCGGCACCATCGTGAGCTCGGAGCCCTTGCACTCGATGCCCTGGGCCTCGAGCGCCTTCTGGACGTCCTGCATCTTGTCGTACGCGGTGTAGACGATCCACTGGTCGCCCGCGTCCTCGTAGTCCTCGCCGCCGGCCTCGGCAACGGCCATCATGAACTCGTCCTCGTCGACGGCGTTCTCCTTGTCGGCGACCTTCTTCTCGTCAGAGACGATGACCTTCTCCACGGCGATGGAGCCCTTGCGGGTGAACTGGAACGAGACGGAGCCCGCGGTGCCCAGGTTGCCGCCCGCGTGCGTGAACGCAGAGCGCACGTCGGCCGCGGTGCGGTTGAGGTTGTCCGTCAGGCACTCGACGTAGAAGGCGGTGCCGGCGGGACCGTAGCCCTCGTACGTGACCTCCTTGTAGACCGCGGCGTCGGCGCCGGAGCCAAAGGCCTTGTCGATCGCGGCCTTGATCTTGGCGTTCGGCATGGAGACCATGCGGGCGCGGGCGACGGCCGCTGCGAGGGAGGCGTTGTTGTCCGGGTTGGGGTCGCCACCAGTACGAGCAGCAACGGTGATGTTACGCGAGTGCTTGGAGAAGAGCGCGGAACGCTTGGCGTCGATCGCGGCCTTCTTGTGCTTAGTGGTAGCCCACTTAGAGTGTCCGGACATACACAACTCCTTCTGGTATTGGCAAAAACACAAAGATGATAATCGATAGCGTCCACGCGGGCAAGGGATGCGCCGCCTGCCAGCCGCCACGTTCGCAAAGGCTGCAAAAAGCGCAAAAAGCACGTTCACGGTTCCCATCTGCACGCGCCTTACAAACGACCCGCCGGTCGCAATGACTGACGGGTCGATTACTTCACTAGCTTACGGACCGGCTGTCCAACTAGCACCAGCCGGTAAAGCGAAGGATTCCGTCCCAGCCCTGGGTCGTGTGCAGACCGCGCTCCTTTCGCCACGGGCTGATGCAAATCTCCTTGCCAGTCTGGTCGCCAGGACGGCCGCCCGTCGCCTCACCGTACTCGTTGCCACGAGCCTCGACCATAGTCGAATGGGTCACCATGGCAGCGACGTGGTGCACCTCACTCAGCATGATGTCGCCAGGCTGTGCCTCCCAGGAGTTGACGTCCGTAATCCACTGCCAACCCCTTGCCTGAAGATTGGACCTGAGGTTACCCGTGTACGATGCACTACCCGTGCTGAACCCCGCACGACGAAGACATGTGATAACGAGAGAGGAGCAGTCATAGTCGCCACGCTCGCCCCAACGATATGCCTGGTCGTAGCCGTGCCTATCGTCATTCGCCATCGCGACCATGTTGTTCTCGAACGCGACAAGCCTGCGCATCTTGCTCGAAACGTCTGAGGTCGAAAGCACCCAATGCTGAGCGACAGTACCGTTTGAGTCCCAGATTTGGACGTTCGCACCGCACGTGTCCGACGCACCGCACACATCCAGTACCTTTCCGCTCTTGTTCACGAACGTGAAAAGGCCATCCACAAGCGCAAACCGCCAGTGCTGTGCATTCGTTCCGTTGCCCGTGTACTGCTGCACGTTTGCCCCCGAGGCGGAACTGCCTCCAGCCACCTCGAGCACCTTATTGCTTGCGCCGTTCACAAACGTGTAGTACCCGTTGCCAACGCCGAAGATGTACCAGCGCTGGGCGTCGGAGCCGTTGGAATCCCAAAGCCTAACATTTGCGCCATTATAGGGCGACGCGCTCGCGACCTCCAATGCCCTCCTGCCGGGCAACGCTGACTTGATGGTATACCAGCCGTCCTCGATAGCGTTGACCGAGATGAAATCCCAGGCCTGCGCTGCCGTCCCATTGGCAGAGTAGATCTGGACGTTGGCTCCGGACGCCCTGTTTGCGGCATAAACATCCAAGGCCTTGCCCGTCGCAAAGTCTACGAACGAGAATCCGCCGCCCAAGACGTACTTCAAACCCCAAAGGAAGTCATTACCACGCTGCACGGCGTTCGTTCCGCTTACCGCAAGGCGAAGTCCAGAGCCAAGGTTTGTTATCGCATAGCCCTTGCCCGTGTTTCTCACGTACCACTTCTGGGCAGTCGTCCCGTTCCACGCATAGTCCTGGACATTGGCGCCGCTAGCGCCAGATCCACCTGCAACGTCGAGCGTTTGGGAGTTGCCAAGGTGGCTCGAAATCCGATAGAGCCCTTCCTCGACGCTCGGCGACCATGCGTTGAGCGAGAAAAGCTCATTGTTCTTCGCTGAGGTGCCAAAACCAATTCCAGAGAACAGTCCCGACAGGTTGGAGAACTCAAGACCGGTTGCCTTGTTGATAAAGCCGAACTTGCCGTTTGACCTATAGAGCAGCCAAAGCTGCGACGCATCGGAGGAGTTCGCTTCCTGCCGAATAGCCGCACCCGGTACGACATCCCCGTTCACAACCGCGACGGACAGACCAGACCTCATATTGCGAATGCGCCAGAAATCGCCCTCGCGAGTAAGGCGATAAGCCTGTCTGTCGGTGCCGTTGGCCGACTCGAACACAAGCCCCGCACCAGCTGAGGCGCTGCCACCACTCACCGTCAGGCCTTTTCCGTCTGCAGCGCTCACGATGGTGTAGTCGGAGCCATCCAGACTCTTCACCACATCAAGGCCCGTCGCCTTGCGCACCGCCTCCGTAGCTGCAAGCGCAAGGTCGCGCAGGTACCAAATCTGAGCATCCGTACCGTTGGCCTGCCAGATCTGGAGGTTCGTGCCGTTAGACGTCGATCCCGCATAAGCGTCAAGCGCCAACTCTGGGTGAGCCGCCAGAAGGATGTTCGCGAGGCCCTTCGACTGGTCAACCCACTTGATACTCCACTTTTGCGCGGCCGTTCCGTTCGATTCGTATTGCCAGACGTTGCCCCCGCTCTTTAGGTTGCCATTCGCGACGTCTAGGACCTTGCCACTCCCCTGGTTCACGATGGCATACGTACCATCGGAATTCTTCCTAAACGTCCAGCGTTGCGCATTGGTGCCATTCGACTCGTAGAGCTGTACGTTTGCGCCGTTGCTCTTTGAGCCGGCGCTCACGTCCACGACCGCTCGCGTTCCGTTTTTCTTGTTTTGAATGACGTACGACTTGCCGTCGAGTGATTCTTCGGCACTCACTGTCGCATTCGCGGACGGCCTGGCTTGCGCGCACTCCGAGGCAGCCTTTGAAGAGGCCTCCTCGCTCTGTGTTTGCGCAGGCGTTCCTGAGTTCGACGACTCTGCTATGGACGAGCTGCCCTCCGCAGGGGTTGTCGACGGCGTTGCTGCGCTCTTCTCGCTAGTTGTTGCATCAGATGCCGCACCAGCAGCTGTAGAAGCAACCGCGCCCTGTGATGACGCATCGCTTTGTGCCGTTTCGTCACTGTATGTGGCGGAAGTCTGCTCCATCACCGCCGAAGCATCGGCGCCAGATTCCGTCGCCAGCGCCATCACAGGAGTCGCCCCAAGGGCGGCTGAGAGGATGATTGCCGTCGCGGCACCCCTAAAGAAGGTAGAAGGTCTCATTCACAAATCCAATCTTTATACGTTCGAGAGGTGTAATCTCCAAACAAACACATAAACTAAGTCACGACCTTAGCACTTTAATGTTTCACAGCCCCAAAGAACCCTCACGAGTAACCACGGACAGGCTCCATCAATCCAAAAGCATGCTATCCAGGTCCCAATAGGACATTTAAATCTGCGTCAAACGATAAACTGCGCAGAATATGTGATGTCAAGCGCTTAGTACCAAACTCTACACCAGGGCGAGCTGGGTCTTGAGCGCCTGCCACAGCTTGTGGGAGCCCGCCGTCGTGGGGTGGAGCTCGTCGGTGTTGAAGTCCGCGGTATCGAGCTGGAGCGTGTTGAGGAAGCTCGCGTGCACGTAGCCCTTCATCTTGCAGAGCGACGTCAGGATCTGGTCCGCGCGCTGCATGTCGAAGTTGTTGGTGGCGTCCGTCCTGCGGTTCTGAGGCGGGGACACAACGATGAGCAGCTTGCACTTGGCTGCCGCCGCCTTGAGGCCGATCTCTGCGTCCGCGGAGAACTCCTCCGCCGTGCGGCGCGCCGCATCGTTGGTGCCGAGCACGACCACGATCACATCCGCGCCGTCGCCCAGCCACGCAGCCGGGTCCTCCGCCAGGTACTGCATCTTGAAGCCGGAGACGCCCGCGTTCACGAAGTTGGTGACGCCACGCTGAGCCGCGTATGACCTGAAATCGTTTGCCCAGGTGGAGACCGTAGTGGCACTCTCTTGGTAGCTGCCCTGGGGGCCGGAGTACACGACGGTGCCCGTGTCGGAGTCCACGCCGTAGCCGTCGCAGCCAAGGCCTGCCGTGATGCTATCGCCCAGGACGCGGATGGACTTGACCTCGCCCTTCTGCAAGCTTCGTGCTCACGGCGGGCGAGGGAGCGGAGGAGGAGTCCGATGCGTCAGACGTGCCCGCGTCCGCGGCGGAGGTGCCGGAGTCCTTGGACTTCCTGCCAGACGACGCCTTGGCAGAGGAGGCCGCCGCGGCCGACTTCGCGGGCGCGGGCGTGGGCCTCTCTGGGTAGTGCAGGATGCCGAGCTCGCCCAGCGCCACGATAACGACGCACGCGACCGCCGCCACAAGCAGCGTGACGAGCGTGCGCGCCACGGGCCGCTGCCCGTAGGCGGCGCCTCCGCGCGGGGCTTCCGCCTGCGGCGCTGCCTTCGCCCCAGATGTCGCGTCCTTCTCGCCCTTTGCGGGCGTCTGCGCCTGCGCGCCGTGCCGGTTGTTCGTTCTCATGTGCCTGGCCACGTATGCCGCCCTCCCCTGATGTGCTCAATCAGATTCTAGCAGCCCCGGCGCAACGTGCCGCGCATGCGCCGTGCGTGCGCCGAAGCCGCTAACGCAGGCCGTACTTTGCGACGACGCGCCTGATGGCCCGGCGCCACGGCAGCCAGATAGGCCGTACTTTGCGACGACGCGCCTGATGGCCCGGCGCCACGGCAGCCAGATAGCTGCAAGAAAGCCGACCGTGGCGGCGGAGTGCGTCGCGTCGAGCGGCAGGCCCAGCGCAAACGCCGCGAGCACGGTCTGCCACGAAAGCGGGCGGACGTACCCCAGCACGTACCAGCCGTTGAGCAGCAGGCCGTACAGCAGGCCGGACGCGGCGCCGTACGCGTACAGCGCCCAGTCGCGGCGAAACGCGCCCGCGTCTGCCAGCACGCCTGCCAGGTAGCCCACAAGCCCCCACGCATACATCTGCATGGGCGTCCACGCGCCCTGACCAAAGAAGAAGTTGGACACGAGCGCCGCGATGGCGCCCACCAAAAACCCGCTGCGCCGCCCCAGGGTCGCCCCCGCCACGATCGCGATGGCGGAGACCGGCTTCACGTCTGGCAGCGGCGCGAACACGATGCGC
>CACWMM010000084.1:0-6045 GCA_902761955.1 uncultured Olsenella sp.
TCTGGAGGACGAGATGGCAAACATAGTGATAGTGGCGATCGTGGCCGTGGGCTTTGTGCTGGCGGCGCGCCATGCCCTGCAGGTGTTCACGGGAAGGCGAGACTGCTGCGGGGGTGGCGCATGCGAGAAGGGCGCGCGTCCGCGGCCCAGGCGCGTTGCGGACACGGACGAGTCCCGTTACCCGTACCGCATGGACCTGCGGATAGCCGGCATGCACTGCGAGGGATGCCGCCAGAGCGTCGAGGGGGCGCTTGACTCGCTCCCCGGCACATGGGCGAGGGTGGACCTGAAGAAGGGGACCGCGCGCGTGATGAGCAAGACGCCCGCCGACCCGGACGCATACGCGGCGGCGGTGAACAAGGCGGGCTACAGGGTCGTGGGGTAGCCCCGTGCGTAAGGGTGAGGGGGACGCGGGCTACGACCTCCTGCGCCTGCGGCGCCTGCCGGCGGCGATGCTGTCCAGGCACTTCTCGCTCTTCTCGTACTGATCTTCTGACAGGGGCGTCACGCGCAGGCCCGCGGCCCAGCTGCCGCTCTCGCCGCACCTGAGGCTGAGATAGCCGACGACGGAGAACGCGAGCGCGCCGACGAAGTTGACGAGAAGGTCCTTCATGGTGTCGATGAGGCCGATGTCGAGGTAGCCGGAGAACGTGGTCATGGCCGTGACGAAGCTGTCCTTCTGCATGTCGAGGCCGAAGAAGGTGTCAAAGCCGAACTCGACGAACTCCCACAGGACGCCGATGGTCATGGAGAAGCAGAACGCGACGATCGCGACGTAGAGCGGGGAGAGGCTGATGGGCTTGCTCGAGCGGTTGAGCAGGTCGACGAGGGAGAAGCCAATTGCGGCGCACAGGAAGCCGTTCATGGTGTGCAGCACCGTGTCCCACCCGGGAACGAGCACGTAGTAGTGGTCGATCTCTCCCAGGATCTCTGCCGCGAAGATGAACGAGAAGATGATGGCCTGGAACAGCCCCGGGATCTGGACGCGGGCGAGGTCCTCCACGAACGCGGGAACGAGGAACAGCACGAGCGACAGCGCGCAGAGCGCGACGCCCTCCCACCTGCCGGTGAGGACGCAGCGGACGAGGACGACGAGCACGAGCGCGCGAAGCACGGAGTAGAGCACGAACGCCCGCCGGTTGAGCGCGATGCGGTCCTTCAGGCGCCGAACGAACACCCCTGCTTTGATGGCGGGCATGTGCCCCGCCTCCTTTCGCGCCGCGGGCGCCCGCTAGGCGTCCACGTCCGTCTTGCCGATCATGATGTTGAGGATCTCGACGTCCGTGGGGTGCATGCCCACGCGTCCGACGTAGCCCATGGAGCGGATGGTCTCCTCCGCGTTCTGGCCGACGAGGCCGTCGCCCGCGAGGAAGTTGTCGTCCGAGAGCGCCATGTCGCAGCCCAGGATCGCGGCGTCCACGGCCGCGCAGATCTTCGCGGCGCAGCTGGGCTTCGCGCCGTCGCACACGATGCCGCCCACGTTGGCGAGGGTGTTCACGATAGTGGCCTCGAACTGGGCGAACGAGCCGCCGCGCAGCATGCAGATGCCGGCGCCCGCGCCGCAGCTTGCGGAGACGGCGCCGCAGAACGCGGACAGCTCGCCGATGAAGTACTTGACGTGGACGGCAGTGAGGTCCGAGAGCACGACGGCACGCACGAGCTCCTCGTGCGAGCTCCACAGGTCGTGGGCGTACTCGAGCACGGGCTGCGAGCAGGTGATTCCCTGGTTTCCGCTGCCGCAGTTGATCACGACGGGCATGGCGCATCCGCTCATGCGGGCGTCGGAGCCGGCCGCTGCCGCCGCGCGCGCCTTGCAGCTGATGTCGTTGGGACGGCTGCGCAGGAGGGTGCGGCCGATGTTCGCGCCCCAGCGGTTCGTGAGGCCCTCGCGCGAGATCGCCTGGTTCGTCTCTATCTGGCGCGAGATGAGCTCGTCCACGTCCTCGAGCCGCACCTCGTGCGCGAAGTCCCAGATCGACTGGAGCGTGAGGGCCGAGCGGTCCGCCCCGCCCGGGACGTCCGCGTCCTTCTCGCCCGTGGCGGCCCTTCCCGCGACCGCCGTGGGCTCGCCGTCGAGCGTGAGCTCGCACACGTTGGTGTGGCGCTCCTCGATGCAGGCGACGGCGACGTGGCCCGCGCCCGCAGCCGTGACGCGCACGTAGAGGTTCGGGACGTCCTCGGCGAGCTCCACGTCGCAGAAGCCTGCGGAGACGAGCGACTTCGTGCGCTCGATGTCCTCGGGACGGACGGACTGGAGCACCTCGAGGTCGCGCGAGGGGTCGCCGCCGATGGCGCCGAGCGTGGCCGCCGCCTCGATGCCGCGCATGCCGCCGGAATTGGGCACGGTGACGCTCTTGACGTTCTTGATGATGTTTCCACTGCATGCGACGGTCAGATGCTCGGGGCGTGTGCGGAGCGCGCCCCTCGCGAGCGCGGCCGCGAGCGCGACGGCGATGGGCTCCGTGCATCCCAGCGCGCAGACGAGCTCCTCTTCAAGTATCGCGACATGGTTTGCGTAGGCGTTCTGATCCATGGGTTCCTCCTGTGGGGTCGTTTGCAATGGGGGAGCTACGACCTGCGTCAGCGCAGGTCCTGACGGGAGTCCAAAAGGTCGACGATCTCGGGAAGGCGCGCCCCCAGGGCCTCTATGGGACCACGGAACACGGCCTTACGCGGCCAGCCGTGGCCGACGTACGCGGTGCTCATGCCTATGTCCGGCCGCGGGAAGTCTCGCGCCGCGTCGTTTCCCACCATGAGGCACTCCTGCGGGGCAAGGCCAAGCTGAGCGGCGAACTCCTGGTAGTAGCGGGCGCACGGCTTCGTGCGGGTCGAGTTCGCGATGTGGCTCACCAGCGCGAAGTCGATGTCGTCCACGCCCGCCCAGCGCATGCGCACGCGGTCGACGTCCATGCTGAGGGTTGGGTTGGTGGCAAGGGCGACCGTCAGCCCCATCGACATGGCCTTCTCGACCGTCTGGCGCGCCCCTATCTTTGGCGCCGCCATCACGATGCCGCCCTTGAGGGGCTCGAGGCACTCGCGCTCGTAGAAGCCGATGGCGTCCGCGATGGCCGGGTCGTCCAAGGGAATGGAGGTGAGCGAGAAGAACGTCTCGTTCAGGAGCTGCTCGTTCGTCATCTGGTCGTCGCGGGTCTGGTCGTTCACGCGCATGTAGCTGCGCGCGAGCCTCTCCATCACGATGGGGTAGGGGATGCCGGAGGCCTTAGCGAGTATCCGGGCCTTGCCAGACGCCCAGCGCGCCACGAACGCCGTGAGGTTTATGTCAAGCAGGGTATCGTCAAGATCGAAAAGCACTGCCCTGATCACGACACGTCCTCTCATAGGTATGAACAACAGAAAACTCTACTCTTGTGCCCGGTAGTTTTGCACGCGAAATGAAATTCCTGAAATCCACAGGTAGTGCTTGAAATCTCGGGTCGAATAAAGGTACTCTATCCCACGCATGGGTAAATTGCCCATGCAAACGTATCTGTAGGCCCCCGAGAGCATGTAAGTTTCCATCTGCGCAAACGCACCTTCGCTGAGCGCCCGGCAGCGATCATGTTGATCGGGGCCCCGTTTTCGAAAGGGGTCCACCTTTGAGTGAGATTCAGAACTCGTCCATCTTCTCCCTGGATGACATGTCCGACGAGGAGATGAACAGCCTCATCGACGGTACGATTACCGACTTTGATGAGGGCGATCTTGTGACGGGCACCGTCGTCAAGATTGAGCACGATGAGGTTCTGCTGGACATCGGCTTCAAGTCCGAGGGCGTCATCCCCGCCCGCGAGCTTTCCATCCGCAAGGATGTCAACCCCGAGGACGTCGTCTCCCTGGGCGACACCATCGAGGCCCTCGTTCTCCAGAAGGAGGACAAGGAGGGTCGTCTAATCCTCTCCAAGAAGCGCGCGGAGTACGAGCGTGCCTGGAACCGCGTCGAGGAGAAGTTCAACGCCGGCGAGAACGTCGAGGGCGAGGTCATCGAGGTCGTCAAGGGCGGCCTTATCCTCGACATCGGCCTGCGCGGCTTCCTGCCCGCCTCCCTCGTTGACCTTCGTCGCGTCAAGGACCTCAACGCCTACCTCGGCACCCGCATCGAGGCTCGCGTCATCGAGATGGACCGCAACCGCAACAACGTCGTCCTCTCCCGTCGCGTCGTCCTCGAGGAGGCCCGCAAGGCCGAGCGCTCGGAGATCCTCTCCAAGCTCAAGCCTGGCATGCGTCTTCGTGGCACCGTGTCCTCGATTGTCGACTTCGGCGCGTTCGTCGACCTCGGCGGCATCGACGGCCTCATCCACATCTCCGAGCTCTCCTGGAACCACGTCAACCACCCCTCCGAGGTCGTCAAGGTCGGCCAGGAGGTCGAGGTTCAGGTTCTCGACGTGGACCTCAACCGCGAGCGCATCTCCCTTGGCCTGAAGCAGACCACCGAGGATCCCTGGAGGACCCTGGTCAAGAAGTACCCCGTCGGCGCCATCGTCGAGGGCACTGTCACCAAGCTCGTCACCTTCGGCGTCTTCGTCGACCTCGGTGACGGCGTCGAGGGCCTCGTGCACATCTCCGAGATGGCCAAGCAGCACGTGGACCAGCCGTCCCAGGTCTGCTCCGTGGGCGACAAGGTCCAGGTCAAGGTCATGGAGATCGACCTCGACCGTCGTCGCATCTCCCTGTCCATGAAGGCCGCTGCCGAGACGCTGGGCGTCGAGGTCGAGGTCAAGCCTCTGGACAAGCCTGAGGAGGACGAGAAGCCCGTCGAGGAGTAGCTTCGAGCCACGCCTTTAGGTGCATCTTCGCGAGGGGTCGCTGCGGCGGCCCCTCGTTCTTCTCTGCAAGGTCCGTGCCTTTGCCCACGGACTAGAAACTGCCATAATGGGCACCATGCAATGTAGGTAACTTCGGGCGCGCCTGGGCGCACGGGAACGAGGGGTCTGGTCAATGGCTGACTTCAAGAACAAGGTCGAGGACTTCATGCGGGGACGCAACGGTGCCGACGAGCTGGGAATCGCGACGCTCGAGCTTGCGGTCATCCTGGCAATCGTGAACATCTTCGCGAACAACACCGTCATCTACGTGCTGATTCTGCTCCTGATTGCCTATGCCGTGTTCAGGATGGTGTCAAAGGACGTCAACCGCCGCCGTAAGGAGAGCATGGCGTTCGCATCGAAGCTGGGTCCCGCGCGCCCGTGGATCACGAACCCGGCGGCCGCGTTCCAGAACGCCCGCACCTACAAGCACGCGACGTGCCCCAACTGCCACCAGCGCGTCCGCGTCCCCAGGGGCAAGGGCCACATCCGCGTGACGTGCCCGCGCTGCAAGCAGAAGTTTGACATCCACTCGTAGACGCCGCGAGTGAGCCAAGGGTGAGAGGGGACGGTCGTGCCTTGCGCGCGGCCGTCCCCATGCGTTAGGCGAGCGCATCGTCTGTTGGTTTTTGGGATGGGCGCATGGCGCGTCCCGGGCGTGAGATGATAGTGTGCCGTCGCGTGCCTCGCGCGCGGAAGAGCGAAGGGTGGTCAGCATGTACATCGTGTTCCTTGCGGGTGGCATCGCATCTGGCAAGTCGACCGTGGCTCGCGAGCTCGAGCGCCTGGGTGCGTGGCGCATAGACCTGGACCGCATCTCGCGCGACGTCCTGGAGCCGGGAGGCGAGTGCACGCTCGCGATCGCGGACGCCTTCGGGCCTGCGCAGGGGCCTGCTCGCGAAGCGCGCGTTTGCCTCAGAGGACGCGGCGCGTCAGCTAGAGAAGATCGAGCTTCCCTACATCAGGCGGGGCCTGGAGCAGGTGCTCTCGCAGGACGCGTGCGCCTCGGCGGAGCCGCCGTGCGCCGTGGTCGAGATACCGCTGCTCGACCGCATGGAGGACTCGCTTGGCATGGCCGATGAGGTCGTGTGCGTGACCTGCCCCGTCGCGGTCCGCCGCGAGCGCGCCATCGGGCGCGGGATGTGCGGCGAGGACTTCGACGCGCGGGCGGCGCGCCAGCCAACTGACGACTACCTGCGCTCGAAGAGCGACGTCGAGATAGCAAACGACGGGGACGAGAAGG
>CACWMM010000085.1:0-6502 GCA_902761955.1 uncultured Olsenella sp.
AGCTACGGCCGCGCCGCCAACCAGATGCGCCCCGTGAAGCTCACGCGAGACGTGATGATGAACGCGGACGGCTCGTGCCTGGCGGAGTTCGGCAACACGCGCGTCATGTGCACCGCCACGGTGGAAGAGGGCGTGCCCGCGTGGCGCAAGGGCTCGCGCGCCGGCTGGGTCACCGCGGAGTACGCCATGCTCCCGGCGTCCACGTCCACGCGCACGCGCCGCGAGTACAAGGGTCGCAAGGGCCGCTCGATGGAGATCGAGCGCCTCGTTGGCAGAAGTCTGCGCGCCGTGTGCGACATGCACCGCCTCGGCGAGCTCACCGTCACGTGCGACTGCGACGTAATCCAGGCGGACGGCGGTACGCGCACCGCGTCGATCACCGGCGCGTGGGTGGCGCTGCACGACGCGCTCCAAAAGTGGGTCGACGCCGGCAAGATCAAGCGCCTGCCGCTCACCGGCCAGGTCGCGGCCATCAGCATGGGCAAGGTCGCCGACCGCCTCCTGCTCGACCTCGACTACCCCGAGGACAGCCACGCGCAGGTCGACCTCAACCTCGTGTGCACGGGCGACGGCGGCATCGTGGAGGTGCAGGGCACCGGCGAGCGCTCCACCATCAGCCGAGAAGAGCTCGACGCCTTGCTCGACATGGGCCAGGCGGGCATCCAAGAGCTCATCCGCCTGCAGAACCAGGTCACGGGCTTCTCTGACTAGTCGCCCCGCGCGCACCCGCGCCCCACGCCCCGCCGTGCCACACGCCACGCGCTCAACTGGCCCCGCGCCCGTCCTTCACGCCCCATCGTGCGGCACGGCTTCGCATATCGCGATATGCGAAGCCCCCAATTTCACGTTTTCGCAGTTGGGCGTCTTGGCAGCCACTTCGCATATCGCGATATGCGAAGTGGGGTGTCTCGCGGCCAGCCTCGCACCCACCCGCATCCCCGAAAATCTCCCCATGTGCTCTCCAATTAACACATTAGGTTAATTACAATTAACCTAATGTGTTAATTGGAGCCATCACAGTCACCGCCACCACCCCAAGGAGGCGTCATGCCCTACATCAATCGCATCGTCGACGCGGAGCTCGAGCGCGCGCTCGGAGCGTTCGGCGCCGTCCTGCTAGAGGGGCCAAAGTGGTGCGGCAAGACCACCACGGCAGCCAGGGTCGCACGCTCGTCGCTCATGCTGTCGGACCCCGCCGGCGACTTTG
Source organism: uncultured Olsenella sp. (assembly GCA_902761955.1). Lineage (GTDB taxonomy): Bacteria > Actinomycetota > Coriobacteriia > Coriobacteriales > Atopobiaceae > Parafannyhessea. Next base: position 1,208 of record CACWMM010000085.1, read on the forward strand.
CCTCGCGCAAGCTGGCGCAGGTCGAGCCCTCCGTCGCGATCGAGGGCGAAAGCCCCCGCTTGATAGACGAGTGGCAGGAGGTCCCCAAGCTCTGGGACGCCGTCCGCTACCGGTGCGACGCGACGGGCGGCCGCGGGCTCTTCGTCCTCACCGGCTCCGCGACGCCGGACGACGCTCACGCGCCCATGCACAGCGGCGTCGGACGGATCGCGCGCGTCCGCATGGGCACGCTCACCCTGCAGGAGCAGGGCATGTCCAGCGGCAAGGTCAGCGTCGCCGGCCTGCTTCAGGGCAAGAGCTACACCGCGCTCGGCTCGCTCGACGTCCAAACCATTGCCCAGCTCGTCGTGCGTGGCGGCTGGCCCAGCGCCGCGGGTGTCCCGGCGCCGGCGGCGTCCATGCTCGCGCGCGGCTACGTCGATGGCGTCTGCAACTCGGACGTCTCGCGGATCGATGGCGTCCGCCGCGACCCAGACAAGGTCACTAGGCTCGTGCGCTCGCTCGCGCGCAACGAGTCGACCCTTGCGACCATGAAGTCCGTCCTGGCGGACCTCGGCGGGGACATCACGCGGCAGACAGCCGCAAAGTACGTCTCTATCCTGTCGCGCCTCCACTTCGTGCAGGACGTCCCCGCGTGGAACCCGGCGCTCCGGTCCCCGGTGGTGCTCCGCCAGGCGGCCAAGCACCACCTCGCGGACCCCTCCCTCGCGGCCGCCGCGCTTGGTGCAAGCACGGAATCCCTGCTAGAAGACGTCAAGACGCTCGGTCTTCTGTTCGAGTCCCTCGTCATCCACGACCTCATGGCCTACGCCCAGGCGTCGGGCGCGCGGGTGTACCACTACCACGACTCGAGCGACCTCGAGGTGGACGCGATTGTCCAGGCGGACGACGGCCGTTGGCTCGCCGTCGAGGTCAAGCTCGGTGCGGGCGGCGTGCAGGACGGCTGCCAGAACCTGCTGCGACTCGAAAGCAAGATGACAGACGCCGGCAATTGCCCGCCCGCGGCAAAGGTGGTGGTCGTCGGCTTTGGCGAGCCCGCCCACTTGACGGAAGACAACGTGCAGGTAGTCCCGATCGACACCCTCGGTGTCTAGCGCACCCCGCCCGCTCCATGCGCTACCATCGACGCATCCAACCAAAGGAGAGAAACCCATGGCACTCGACATCAGCACGCTCGACCCCGCAAAGACCGTCGTCGTCGCGACGGGCAACCCCCACAAGGTGACGGAGATAGAGGCGATCCTCGCCCAGAGCCTGCCTGGCGTGCGCTTCGTCGCCCTCGGCGAGCTCGGCAGCTTCCCCGACCCGGTGGAGGACGGCGACACCTTCGCGGAGAACGCCTACATCAAGGCGGCGGCCGCGCTCGACAACACGGGCCTCGCGATGGCAGTCGCGGACGATTCCGGCCTCTGCGTGGACGCTCTCGACGGCGCCCCCGGGATCTTCTCGGCGCGCTGGGCCGGCGAGCACGGAAACGACGCCGCCAACAACCAGAAGCTCATGCGCCTGATGGAGGGCGTCCCGCGCGAGCGCCGCACCGCGCGCTTCCACTCCAGCGTCGTGCTGGTGGAGCGCGACGAGGACGGCGAGGGCGTCACGCACGGCGAGGGCGACTGCGAGGGCTTTGTGGGCACGGAGCCGCGCGGCGACGGCGGCTTTGGCTACGACCCGCTGTTCTTGCCCAACGACACCCCGGGCAAGACCATGGCAGAGCTTTCCGCGGGCGAGAAGAACGCGATCAGCCATCGCTTCCACGCCCTCCAGGACCTCGCGCAGAAGCTGTAGCGCACCCCCGCGCGCTACACCTCGAGCACCGTCGCCTCGTGGCTGTAGTGGTTCAGCACCTCGCAGCCGTCCTCGGTCACGATCACCAGGTCCTCAATGCGCACGCCCACCTCGCCGGGAATGTAAATGCCAGGCTCGATGCTAAAGCACTGCCCGGCGCGCACCGGCTCGTCGTGGGTCGAGCTCACGTCGCCCGGCTCGTGGTCCTCAAGGCCAATCTGGTGGCCCAGGCGGTGCGTGAAGTACGGGCCAAAGCCGGCGTCTTCAATAATGTGGCGCGCGGTCAGGTCTATCTGCGCAAACGTGACGCCCGGGCGCACGATGGCCTCCGCGGCCTCGTTCGCGCGGCGCACGGTCTCGTACACCTCAAGCTGGCGCGCCGTGGGCTCGGCCGTAAAGAACGTGCGCGTCATGTCCGAGCAGTACGCGTCCTGCTTGCAGCCCACGTCAAACAGCACCATGTCGCCCTTGTGGAACACGGTGTCGTCCGGCTCGTGGTGGGGGTCCGCCGCGTTCGCGCCAAAGCTCACGATGGGAGAAAAGCTGTGCCCCTGGGCCCCAAGCCTGCGGTACTCGCCCAGAAGCCCGCTCGCGATCTGGTGCTCCGTCACGCCCTCGCGCACCTGCGCCGCAAGCCAGTTCATGGCGCGGTCGTTCGTCAGGCTCGCCTGGCGCATCAGCTCCTGCTCGCGCGCGTCCTTCACGGAGCGCGCCGCGTCCACGGCCCACGAGCCCAGCCTAAAGCCGCTTGCCGCGCGGGCGTCCATCAGCGGAAGCAGCCAGTTGGCCACGAGCTTCTTATCCACGCCCAGGGGCGCGGCCCCGTCAAGCTCCGCCGCCACCAGAGGCACGGGGTCCTCCGTGTCGTCAAACGTCACAAGCTTCTGCGCCGCGCCCGTCGCGTCCGGAAACAGCCTGTTGCAAAACATCACCGTGCGCGGGCGCCGCTCGGCGTCGCGCGCAACCAGCAGCCCAAAGAACCGCTCGTACGGCTCCGTGTAATAGCCGGTCAGATACCAGATGGACATGGGGTCGCACACCAGCATCTGCTCCAGCCCCTGGCTTTCGAGGTTCTGAAGCACCCTTTCGATCCTGCTTTCGCTCATTTCCGCTCCTTAAGCCGCGTTTTCCGTGGATATGGCGCCAGCGCCATATACTAAAGTATTGCATGACACTGGGCCGGAGGGCTGTCATGCGCCGACGGCCGCGTTTTGGAGGTACAGATAGATGGAAGTCGAGGTTCCACCCGCCAATAGGGTAGACCAAATCCGAGAAGAGCTTGTTTCTCTTAGGGGAAGACATCTGCGAGTCCGGGCCAACATGGGCCGCTCCCGCGTTGTCGAGCGCACGGGCACCCTCGTGGGCGCGTACCCCACGCTGTTCGTGGTCGAGGTCGAGGAGCGCCGCGGCCGCAAGGCACGCCAGTCCTACCAGTACGTGGACGTGCTCACCGGCGCGGTCGAGATCTACGATTCCGACACGGGCGAGCGCCTGTTTGACTTTGGCTTCGAGGGTCAGCAGCTCTAGCACCAGCACTGGCGCCGGCGCCGGCTCCAGCAGCACCGGCGCCGGAAGCACCAGCACCAACGGCACCAGCGCCGGCGCCGGGGAAGAGGGTGGTCGCATGTCGCACGTCACGATCGACGCTCCCGTCAAGGTCAACCTGCACCTGGGCATCCACCCCGGGCGGGATTCGCGCGGCTACCACCGCGCGGATTCCGTCATGGTCGCGCTTGGCGTGGGCGACACCGTCACGGTGAGCACGCCCCCCGAGCCGCCCGCGCCGGCGCTCGCTCCCAATGTCGAGCCGCCCGCGGCCGATGCGTCCGGAGTCCTTCTCGCCATGAGCGAGGACGTGGGCGTCCCGCCCCAGAAGAACACCGCCTGGCAGGCCGCTGCGCGCCTGCGCCAGGCGTTTGGCATCGCCGCGCCGGTGCGCGTGGAGGTGCGCAAGGCCGTGCCGCCGCAGAGCGGGCTTGGGGGCTCGTCCAGCGACGCCGCCTCCGTGATCCTGGCGCTGTGCCGGCTGTTTTCCCTGGACGAGAAGGACCCGCGCGAATCTGGCGCCGTCGTACCTGACGGGCGCCGGCGACGTGCTTGCGCAGACGTTTCCCGCGCTCGAGGGGCTGCCCGTGGTGCTGGTTCGGCCGGATGCGGGCGTGTCCACCGCCGCGGCGTATCGAGAGTTCGACGCGGACCCCGTCGTTCCCGCGTCGCCCGCGCCCATGCTGGCGGCGCTGCGCGATGGTGACGCCATGGCCGTGGCGGCCGCGCTGTACAACAACCTGGAGGGCGCCGCAACGCGTCTTGTTCCAGATATCTTGCGCGTGAAGTCGTGGCTGCAGAGGCAGCCCGGTGCGGTGGCCGCGCAGGTGACGGGGTCCGGTAGCTGCGTGTTTGCCATCTGCGAGACGCATGCGGCCGCCCGCGCGATCGCCGCGCGCGCACAAGATGAGCAAGATTGGTGGTCATTCGCAACATTTACGGTTGGAAAACGCGCGCATTTCTGTTAGAGTAACAACGCTAACGGGTTGTGGCTCAGCTTGGTAGAGCGCTCGGTTCGGGAGCTAGGGCAAAGCCGAGGAGTCGCAGGTAAACGGCTCGTTGGTGTGTTGTTGGCCACAAATGGGCCACAGCGTGGCCACAAACGTGGCCACAAAACCCGCGCGGAACGGGTTTGCGGCGCTGCCGCTTAACCGATTCGCAGGGCGTCGATGGACGGTCGACTGGAGTTCGCAGGCGGTCGTTCGGAGACACCGGAGACGTGCCCTCCGGAGAGTTGACATATGGCACTATGTCGGGACGTGGCGCAGTTTGGTAGCGCGCACGGTTCGGGACCGTGAGGCCGCTGGTTCGAATCCAGTCGTCCCGACCATGAAATCGCAGGTCAGGGGTTGTCTATGGCCACAAACTGGCCACAAGTGGCCACAAGCAGCGTGCTTGAACTGCGCAAACTCGGCAGTTTCTCTGGGGCAACAATCGTGCAGGTTCTGTGATGCGGATACCGTCTGATTGCACGTGATAGTTGGTCATCCCATGCAGCGTGCAGCAGACATCTCCAGGCTCTATAAAGGGACCGCCCTCCCCTTACGGGACAACCTCATGACGAGGGGGAACGAGATGTCCGGGATAGACGCCTCAATCAGAAGGGCGATCAAGGAGGACCGCCTGCACCCGCGGTGCAAGGCGGACCTTGACAGGCTTTCGCTCGCCAACTCATCGATGCCCGACTCGGACGCTCTACTTCCAAGTCGACAGGCGAAGGGTCTACCGTCTCATCGAGAGCGGGAGGCTCCCCCACGAACGCGTAGGCAGGAAGATCCTCATCAACAAGCAGGCCGCCAGCGTCGCTCTCGCAAGCCCCGAGCGGAGGCGTTAGCTGCCGTATGGCAGCGGTCAGCTGTCAATTTGTGTCCGGGGCAATTTGTACCCTCTAATCAAGCCAGTCCGAGGGCGCGTACGTGCGCCTGGACATGCTGGATGTCGCTTGCCTCTGCATGGCGAGGGGAT
>CACWMM010000086.1:0-5636 GCA_902761955.1 uncultured Olsenella sp.
TACACACGCGGCGGCTCCACGCACGAGGCCGTCGTCAAGACGGGGGGCAAGCGCCTGAGCGCGCTCGGCGTCGAGGCGCTCACCCGCCGCGTGCGCCTGAGCCTGGCGGACGCGGCGTACTCCGCCGTGCGCTACGGCCAGGAGGTCGCAGGCTTCGCGGTGAGGCTCATCATGCCGCAGCACACCATGGAGACGCTCGGGTCCGCCTCCTCCGTGGTCGGCATCTCCGCTGCGGCCAGCCAGGCGGCGTCAAGCGGCATGAACGACCTTCTCCTCTTCATCGCGATGGTGTCCATGTCGCTCGGGTTTATGAACCTGCTCCCCATCCCGCCGCTCGACGGCGGCAAGATCCTGATAGAGATCGTCCAGCTGGTGATCCGCAGGCAGCTCTCCGTCAGGGTGCAGGCGTACATCAGCTACGCCGGCCTGGCGTTCTTTCTGTTCATCTTCGTGTTCGCCCTCAAGAACGACGTCGTGCGCCTCGTTATTGGCTGACGTCGCCGGGGCCGATAGGGGGTTTGTATGACAGACGAGAAAAGCGTGCGTCCCGCTCGCGAGCTCACGCACCAGGTGCACGTGGGAAGCGTCGCCGTCGGCGGCGGCGCGCCCGTGTCGGTGCAGTCCATGTGCACCACGAAGACGGACGACCCCGCATCCACGCTCGCGCAGATCGAGGGCCTCGCAAAGGCCGGGTGCGAGATCATCCGCGTAGCCATCCCCAACGCGGCGGCGCTTGACGGCTTCGGCGAGATCTGCGCCCAGAGCCCGCTTCCCGTAGTCGCGGACATCCACTTCGACCACCGCCTTGCCATAGAGGCGGCGCGTCGAGGCGCGGCGGCGCTTCGCATCAACCCCGGCAACATCGGCTCGTTCGACCGCGTGGACGCCGTGATCGACGAGGCGGGAAGCCAGGGCATCCCCATCCGCATCGGCGTGAACGCCGGCTCGCTCGACCCCAAGGTGGATGCGCGCCAGGACCTCACGCTGCCGCAGAAGCTCGTCGCTTCCGCGTCGTCCTACGTCGAGCACTTCCGCGAGCGCGGCTTCGACGACATCGTGCTCTCCGCGAAGGCGCACTCCGTGCCCATCACGCTCCAGACGTACCGCATGCTCTCGCGCGAGCTTCCCACGGTACCGCTGCACGTGGGCGTCACGGAGGCCGGCACGCTCCGTCAGGGCACGGTCAAGAACTGCGTGGGCGTCGGCATCCTGCTGGAGCAGGGCATCGGCGACACCATGCGCCTCTCGCTCACGGCCGACCCGGTGGAGGAGGTCAACGTCGCCTGGGACCTGCTTTCCTCGCTCGGCATGCGCCGACTGCACCCGGAGCTCGTAAGCTGCCCCACGTGCGGGCGCTGCCAGGTGAACCTCATCGGCATGGCAGACGAGGTATCCAAGCGCCTTGCGCAGGTGAAGGCCCCCATTTCCGTCGCGGTCATGGGATGCGTCGTCAACGGCCCCGGCGAGTCGCGCGACGCGGACCTCGGCATCGCGTGCGGCCGCGGCCAGGGCGTGCTGTTCCGCAATGGCGAGAAGATCAGAAACGTCCCGGAAGACCAGATCGTGGACGAGCTCTTCCGCGAGATAGAGGCTCGCTACGGGGACGGGATCGCGCGCGACGCGGGCGAGAAGGACGCGTAGAATATACCCCTAGTGTTCTTGCCGACGCAGACGTCGGCCGGCAGTGACTTGGAAGGAAGCACGTTGAGAAAGTACATGCAGATGTCGAAGCTCTACGCTCCGACCCTCAAGGAGGACCCCAGGGAGGCGGAGCTCGCAAGCCACAGGCTGCTGCTTCGCGCGGGCATGATCCGCCGCGGCGCGGTGGGCCTGTACAGCTACCTGCCGCTCGCGTGGCGCTCCATCAACAAGATCGAGGACATCATCCGCGACGAGATGGAGGCCATCGACGCGCAGGAGATGCAGGTGCCCATCCTGACTGATGGCGAGCTGTGGCACCAGAGCGGTCGCTGGAACGCCTACGGCCCCGAGCTCATGCGCCTGAGCGATCGCTACGAGCACGAGTACGCGCTCGGCCCCACCCACGAGGAGACGTTCACGGACCTGGTGCGCAACGAGCTTCGCAGCTATAGGCAGCTGCCCGTCACGCTCTACCAGATGCAGGACAAGTTCCGCGACGAGCGTAGGCCCCGCTTCGGCCTCATGCGCGGCCGCGAGTTCATCATGAAGGACGCCTACTCGTTCAGCGCGACGCAGGAGTCCCTGCAGGAGTGCTACGACCAGCAGAAGCAGGCCTATGCCAACGTGTGCGAGCGCGTGGGGCTCAGGGCGCTTCCCGTCGTGGCGGACTCCGGCCAGATCGGCGGCGACACGTCCGTCGAGTTCATGGCGCTTGCCGACGCCGGCGAGGCCGCCCTCGTGTACTGCGACGACTGCGGCTTCGCGGCCGACACCGAGGCCGCGACCGCCGGCGTGACCGTGGTCGACGGCGAGCCGGGTGACATGGAGAAGATCTCGACCCCCGGTATCGGCACCATCGACGACGTCTCGGCTTATCTCCACATCCCCGCGTCGGCGACCCGCAAGGCACTTGCGCTCGTGGACGGCGACGGCAGGCCCGTCGTCTGCTTCGTCCCCGGCGACCACGAGCTGAACGACGTGAAGGCCGAGCACGCGTTTGGCGAGTACCACCTGATGAGCGACGAGGAGCTCAAGGAGTACGGCCTCGTGAAGGGCTTCATCGGGCCCGTCGGCCTTCCCGAGGGCGTCCGCGTCTTCTTCGACGAGTCGCTGCGTCCGTCCGAGTGGTGGACCATCGGCGCGAACGAGGCGGACTTCCACTTCGTGCACGCCCACCCCGGACGCGACTTCACGATTGCGGACGACGCGTGGGTCGACGTCGTCACGGCTAAGGCCGGAGACCGCTGCCCCAAGTGCGGCGCGCCCCTGAAGGAGGCCCGTGGCATCGAGGTCTCGCAGGTGTTCCAGCTCGGCACGAAGTACTCCGAGGCCATGGGCGCCACGTTCATGGACGAGGACGGCGTGGAGAAGCCTCTGATCATGGGCTGCTACGGCATCGGCATAAGCCGCACGCTGCAGGCGATTGTGGAGCAGCACCACGACGAGCACGGCATCATCTGGCCGGTGAGCGTCGCGCCGTACGAGGTCGAGGTTATCCCGCTGGACGTGCACGACGAGCTCGTGTGGCCCGTCGCGGACAAGGTCGCGAGTGAGCTCCTGGAGCTTGGCGTAGACGTGATGGTGGACGACCGCAAGGAGCGTCCGGGCGTCAAGTTCAACGACGCCGACCTCATGGGCATGCCGTTCCAGGTGGTCTGCGGCAAGAAGGCCGTCAAGAACGGCAACGTCGAGCTTAAGGTGCGCGCGACCGGCGAGCGCTCGGAGGTCGCGATCGAGGACGTGGCACAGCTTCTGGCCCAGAGGGTCGAGGCCGAGCGCGCGTAGGCGCATCGCACAGAAGCAATGCCCAGGCGGCCTGACCCAGATGGGGAGGGCCGCCTCGCTATTAGGAACATGGGGAAGACAGGGGAGAAGAGCGTGGAATACAAGGAGCTGGCAGCCGCGGCACGCGGCAACATGGGTCCGTGGTGCAAGGCGTGTCCCGTCTGCAACGGTCGCGCGTGCGGCTCGCACATGCCGGGTCCCGGCTCGAAGGGCACGGGCACGGTCGCGGCGCGAAACTTTGAGGCATGGCAGGACGTGCGGGTGCAGATGGACACGATTCACGAGGCGTACGACGCCGATACGTCCGTGGAGCTGTTTGGCAGGAGGCTCTCCGTCCCCGTCATGATAGGTCCCCTGGGCGACGTGAAGCTCCACTACGGCGACAAGTGGGATATGGAGGACTACAACTCCTGCATCCTGCACGCGGCGGCGAAGGCCGGCTCGCTCGCGTGGACGGGAGACGGCATGATCGCCTCGATCCATGAGTCCGCGGTGCATGACATACGCGAGCTTGGCGGGTGCGGCGTCACCACCATAAAGCCGTGGAACCTCGACACCGTGATGCGGAAGCTCGAGCTCGCGTTCACGGCGCGTCCGGCCGCCGTCGCTATGGACATCGACGCCGCCGGGCTCCCGTTCCTGAAGGGCTTCCAGCCGCCTGCGGGGCCGAAGTCCGTGGCGGAGCTGCGTCAGGTGGCAGATGCCTGCCACGCTCACGACACGCCGTTTGTGCTGAAGGGCATCATGGGCGTACGTGTGGCACGCAAGGCGGCAGAGGCGGGAGCCGACGCCATCGTGGTGAGCAACCACGGCGGCCGCGTGCAGGACGGCGTCCCCGCAACGGCGGAGGTGCTGCCCGCGATAGCCCGGGAGGTCGGCGGCGACCTCAAGGTCCTTGTGGACGGTGGTATCCGTTCTGGCCTCGACGTGTTCCGCGCGCTGGCGCTCGGTGCGGACGCGTGCCTTGTGTGCAGGCCGTTCGCCGTCGTGACGTACGGCGCGGGAGCAAAGGGCGTAACGGACTACTTCGCGCAGCTTGCGCGTGAGCTGAGGGACACAATGGAGATGTGTGGCGCGCGCACGGTGGCGGACATCGACGCGGAAATGCTCGCGTTATAACCCTCTAAGCAAAAGATTTTTGAGCCGTGCTTTCCGGATCTGCGCAGGTAAAAGCGTACGAGCCTAAATAAGTGCAAACAATTTTGTGATTGATTGCACTTCTCGGCTTTACAAGCCGCCATGTTCTGATAGTATAGCTACCGCACTGAGGGCGATTAGCTCAGGGGTAGAGCACTTCCTTCACACGGAAGGGGTCGCTGGTTCAAATCCAGCATCGCCCACCATCGAATTCACAGGCTGGACGGGATGACCGTCCGGCCTTTTTTCTGCGCAACCCCTGCTGCATCCACATACATGAGCGCGCCCGCCTGGAGTTCCAAGTGGGCGCGTCTGTCTACTTGCATATGCCTTGGGGGAGAAGGGCGTGGATTCCGGCCGAGGCAACGGCGTGTTGCGGCGTGGCTTTGGGGGTGCGAAGCCCCTTGCGTGAAGCCCCCTCTACTTGGCGTCCAGGATCGTGACGACCACGACGCAAGTGGAGCCGATGAATATCTCGGCGAGGGACTTCTGGGGTGCGACGAGGATGTACGCAGCGCAGAAGAACATCACGAGCACCATTACCGAGCTCATGTTGCGGATCTGCTTGGCGTTGGAGGGCACGTTGATCTTGCGGGCGCACTGGAAGCCCATGTAGGCGCAGAGCACGCCGTCGATCAGTCCGACGTACGCGCGCGGGTTCAGGTGGTTCACAACGATGAGGGCGATTGCGGATGCGGTCGCGAGCACACCGACGATGAGTGAGATGATGCATACGATCTTGAGCTTCTTGCACGCGTCGTTCATGTGGGTCTCCGTTTCGGGTTTGTGGGCGGTCGCCCGTGCGACCGCGCTGCGTGACGGGGGAGACTCCCCCCCCCTCTGTCTTGGTTCCCAATAGAGTGAAGTTTAGCGTTTTGTGGAGGAAGTTCACAACTGGGGAGCCAGTCAGGCGGTTTGAAGATTCTCGCTTGACCGGATGGATGACTTTGGTACTATATCTCTCGCACCAACGGACGGGGAATTAGCTCAGTTGGGAGAGCGCATGACTGGCAGTCATGAGGTCAGGGGTTCGAATCCCCTATTCTCCACCACGTAGACTCTGGGGCGGCGGC
>CACWMM010000087.1:0-4743 GCA_902761955.1 uncultured Olsenella sp.
CCATGCCCAGAAACAGCCAGCACGCCGTGAGCTCCCTCACGCACGCAAACCACAGCGGCTCCACCCCGTAGCGGCCCATGAGCACCTTCGACAGCGTGCCGTTGACGCCCCAGAGCGTGGCGCCCAGAAGCGCAAGCGCGATGCCGCGGCCAAGGCCGGAGCCCTTCTCGCCCGTGCGCGCCCGCGCGGAAGCCGCCCTGCCAAGCGCCCTGCGCGCGACCGCGCGGACGCCACCTTGCTGTATGTCCTTATCCACCTGCTCGGAGGGGATCATGCCATGCCGTGCCACAACTCTCCTGCCACTAAGACAACGCCATCCGCACGCGGCACGACAGCGCCACGGCGGTGCCGCGACGGTGCCACGCACACGCCGCGCACACAGCGCGCGCGGCTTTCAGCACGATAGCACCAACGCAGGCATCAGGCGAGCTGAAGAGGGGTAGAGTTACCTCGTTAGATATTTGACACAACGGGAGATGCCATGTCGCAAGAAGAGAAGAACGCCGCCACGCCCGAAAGCGGGGCCGTGGCGCCCTACACCAAGGCCGACCCCAGCCTGGCGCCCGGCACGCGCCACGCAGGCTTTACCGTGACGGACGTGCTGCCGCTGCCGGAGCTTGCCGGCACCGCCTACGTCATGTGTCACGACGCAACCGGCGCCCGGGCCATGTGGATCGCCGTGGACGACAACGAGAAGTCCTTCTCCATAGCGTTCAAGACGCCACCCGCCAACAGCACGGGCGTGTTCCACATCCTGGAGCACTCCGTCCTGTGCGGCAGCAATCGCTTCCCGGTGAAGGAGCCGTTCGTGAACCTGCTGAAGACGTCCATGCAGACGTTTCTGAACGCGCTGACGTTTCCGGACAAGACGATGTACCCCGTGGCGTCCACGAATGCCGCGGACCTGAAGAACCTGGTGGACGTGTACCTGGACGCGGTGCTCCACCCCGCCATCTACCAGCGGCCACGCATCTTCGAGCAGGAGGGCTGGCACCTGGAGCTTCAGGACGCGGACGGAAACGCGCCCGCGCCCACGGACGCGGGCGCGCGCCTTGCGTACAACGGCGTCGTCTTCAACGAGATGAAGGGTGCCCTGAGCGACCCGGACGAGGTGCTGTTTGAGGCCGTGAACCAGAGCCTGTTTCCAGACACGCCGTACCGCTTCGAGTCCGGCGGCGACCCGCGCCACATTCCGGAGCTTTCGTACGAGGAGTTTCTTGACACGCACGCGCGCCACTACAACCTGGCGAACAGCTACACCATCCTGTACGGCAACCTGGACATAGAGGACATGCTCGCGTTTGTGGGCAGCCGCTTTGACGCGGCCGCGGACCGCGGCGCCGGCGCGCCAAACCCGCTGCCGCTGCAGGCGCCCGTGCGCGCGCCGTTTAGGCAGGTCACCATGGCCACCGCGCCGGAAAACGCCAGCGTGGGCCTTGCGTACGTCATTGGGACCGCAGCGGACCGCGAACGCGTGCTCGCCACGGACGTGCTGCTGGACGCGCTCGCGGGCTCGAACGAGGCGCCGCTCAAGCGCGCGGTGCTCGACGCGGACCTCGGCAACGACTTCACGGCGACCCTCGTGGACGGCGAGCTGCAGCCGCAGGTGCTGTTTCAGCTGAAGGGCGCGAAGCCCGGCGTGGCCAGGCACTTTCGCCAGCTGGTAGAGGACACGTGCGCAAGGCTCGCGGCAGACGGGATCGACCGCACGAAGCTCGAGGCGTCGCTTGCCCAGGGAGAGTTCAACCTGCGCGAGGGCGACTGGGGATCGTACGCGGACGGCGTGGCGCTGTCCATGCAGGCGATGTCCGGCTGGCTGTACGACGACGCCCGCCCCGTGGACTACCTGCGCTACGAGGACGAGATGGCCCACATGCGCGCCGGCCTGGACAGCGGCTACTTCGAGCGCCTGCTGCGCGAGCTCGTGTGCGACTCGCCCCACAGCTGCGAGGTGGAGCTGGTGCCGGCGGACGAGGGCGCGGACGCGGCCGAGAAGGACGAGCTCCTCGCCCGCCAGCGCGCCATGACGCCAGAGGACCTTGCGGCCGTGGCCCGCGAGGTCGAGGCGCTGCGCCGCGAGCAGGAGGCACCGGACAGCCCGGAGGCCCTGGCCACGCTGCCGCGCCTCACCACGGCCGACATCGGCCCCGCGCCCACGGACGCGCCGCTGCAGCGGATGGACGCCCCTCTCCCCTGCCTGTACCACGACCTGCCCACGCACCGGATCGACTACGCGTACCTGTACTTCGACCTCGACGCGCTCGACTTTGCTGACCTCCCGTACGTCGGCGTGCTCACGGACCTGCTTGGCAAGCTCGACACGGCGGACCACACGGCGAGCGAGCTCGACACGCTCATCGAGGCGAACCTGGGCAACCTGGACTTCTTCGCAGAGACGTACGGTCACGACGACGACCTCGCGTTTGCGGACCCCAAGCTCGTGGTGGCAGAGAGCGCCCTCTCCGAGAACGTGGCCGCGCTCGCTACCATCGCGCCGGAGGTATGGTCGCGCACGAGCTTCGCGGACGCGGACCGCATGCTCGCCATCCTGACGCAGCGCCGCATCCTGCTGGCGCAGCACTTCGTGAACAGCGGCCACTCCAGCGCGATGGCGCAGCTCACGGGGCTGTACTCCAAGGTGTCCGTCGCGACGAACGCCATGGGCGGCGTGGAGTACTACCTGTTCCTTAAGGACCTGCTCGCCCACTGGGACGAGCGCAAGGCAGGCCTTGCCGCGCGCCTCGAGCGAATCTCGCGCCAGGTGTTCCGTGCGGACAACGTGCACGTGAGCTTCACGGGCCCGCGCGAGGACTGCGAGCGCTTCTGGAAGGAGGCCGGCACGCTCGGCCTCGCGAGCGCGCCGGACGCGGCCGCGACGCGACGCCTCTTGATCCCGGAGCCCCGGCCCAGGAACCTGTTCTTCTCCATCCCCTCCAACGTGTGCTTCGTGGCGGAGGGCATGGCGCCCTCCGCCCTCGACCGCGGCACCGTGGGCGCGTGGACCGTCGCCTCGCGCATGCTGAGCTTCGACTACCTGTGGAACGAGGTCCGCGTCAAGGGCGGCGCGTACGGCACGGGGTTCCGTCGCACCACCACGGGCCTGCAGCAGTACTGGTCGTTCCGCGACCCGGGAGTCGCCGGCACGCTCAGGCGCTACGAGGGCGCGGCGGACTGGATGGCCAACTGGTCCGGCACGGCGGACGAGCTCGACGGCTATGTCGTGAGCGTCGTCGCCAGCCACGACGCCCCCGCGAAGTCCCGCTCGATCGCCCGCAGGCAGGACGGCGAGTTCTTCTCGGCCAGGCCCGCCACGTGGCGCGACGAGGTGCGCGCCCAGGAGCTTGCCGTCACGGCGGACGACGTGCGCACGCTTGCGCCGTCCATGCGCCAGCTTGCGGCGGACCACGCCGTCGTCGTGTTCGGTCCCAGGCAGAAGGCGGCGGAGGCCGGGCTCGACTTCGAGGTCGTGGACCTCATGGACCCGCAGCCCGCGGACGTGGCCGACGCCGCCGCGGCCCAGCCCGGGGAGTAGCCCATGCCGGACGACTCCCGCGGGGCCCAGCTCATAGGCCGCTTTGGCCAGCTGGTGGACGACCAGATAGAGAAGAACCCCCTGCGCGCCCGCAGGATGCTTTTGGCCGCGTTCAAGGCGGAGCGCCTGCGCACGCGCGTGCTGCCGCACCGCGAGCTTCTGCCGTCCGGGCGCCTGGACAACCGCCTGACGCTCGAGGGCGTCGTCGGCGCGCTCGAGCACCCGGACCAGATGGTGCTCACGTCCATGTTCATGCCGAGCGAGATCTTCCACGCCATGGGCCTCTACCCCGTGATCGCAGAGGCCATCGGCGACTTCTTCAGCGGCGCCCAGGCAGAGCAGGGCTTCGTGACCGCGGCGGAGGAGCGCTCCATCCCGGAGTCGTACTGCAGCTACCACAAGGTGCTCGTGGGGGCCACGGCCGCCGGCGTCATCGCGGCGCCCCGGCTCATCGCAAACTGCTCCGTCGCGTGCGACGCCAACAACCTCACGTTCAAGTGGCTCGCGCGGCGGCTGGGCGCGCCCAACGTGTACGTGGACGTGCCGTACGACCCCAGCGAGGACGCCGTCGCGTACGTGGCAGAAGAGCTTCGCGACCTTGCGTCTGCCACGCAGGACGCGTTTGGCCGCGCGCTCGACGAGGACGCCCTGCGCGCGTGCGTCGGCCGCAGCCTGCGCGCGCTCGACGTGATGGAGAAGAGCCTGCCCCTGCGCCGCGGCCGCGCCATGCAGACGAGCATGACCATCGAGATGATGCGCTCGTGCTCCATGCACATGCTGCTGGGCACGCCGCAGGTGGACGCCCTCATGGACATGGTGCAGGCGGAGATCCCCGCCCAGACGCACCCGTTCGCGGGCCTGAACCTCCTGTGGTGCCACTCCATGCCGTACTTCAGCGTGCCGCTGCAGAAGGCGGTTGACCACTCGCCCCTGGCGCAGGTGGTCGCGAGCGAGATGTGCTTCGACCAGTGGCGCCCGGACGGCTGGCGCCACGGCGCGGACGAGCCGTACCTCGCCATGGCGGAACGCCTGGTGTACAACAGCTACAACGGCCCCGCCAAGCGCCGCGTCGCACGCCTGGTCGACCTTGCCCAGAAGACCCACGCGGACGGCGCCGTCGTGTTCTGCCACTGGGGCTGCAAGGAGACCCTCGGCGCGTCGCAGCTCATGAAGTCCGCGCTCGAGGAGGCGGGATTTCCCACCCTCGTGCT
>CACWMM010000088.1:0-4984 GCA_902761955.1 uncultured Olsenella sp.
GTGATTGGCGACGCCGCGCGCGTATCGACCATCACGAACGCCGTGTACTGGGGCTACCACGCGGCGCTCGACATCTAACGGTCCCGTTGCGCGCTCGGCTGGCTCGGGCGTGGCCGAGCCAGCCGAGCGGCCGGTCCGGGCGTGTCCGAGCGCTAACGTATAACATTAAATTAAAGGTTGACGTTTGGGCCACGTTTTCCCAGTTGGCAGAAATGTGTAGAAATAATGTTCTACGTTAGCGCTTCGACGGCTCGGCGCCGCTCGCATCTGCGGGGCGACCATGACGCCGTCCGGCGCTAGCTGTGGTCGCCCTGCCGGTATGCCTCGACGTAGCCGCGCAGCAGCTCGAGGTAGCGGCTTGCGATGGGCGAGGGCGGCCGGTCGTGCCGCCGCACGTAGCCCAGCTCCATGCGCTCGTCGCTCTCGAGCGGCACGGCCACGATCTGGCTGCCGTTCAGCGCCTCGGAGAGGATGTCTCGGCTGGCTCCGTGATGTGGAGCTCCTCCGCAAAGTACGGCGAGTTGTGGATGCCCTGGTCGTAGCTCAGGCGCGGGTAGGGGCGCAGGTCGGCGAGCGTGACGGACGCGCGGCGCGCCAACGGGCTGTCGCGGCTCACGAAGACGTGCGGCGTTGCCGTGAACAGCGGCTCGAACGCGAGCCCGGCCGCGCGCACCGCGTTCGAGATCACGTCGTGGTTGAAGTGGCTTCGGTACAGGATGCCCAGCTCGCTGCGCTGCACGCGCACGTCGTCCAGGATGCCGGCCGTCGTGGACTCGCGCAGCGAGAACTCGTAGCTGCTGGCGTCGTGCTCGCGCACAAGCCGCACAAACGCGTTCACCACGAACGCGTAGTGCTGTGCGGACACGCCAAACACGCGGCGCACGCGCGTGCCGCCCTTGTACTCAGACTCCAGGAGGTCCGCCTGCTCCACCACCTGCCGCGCGTACGAGAGGAAGCGCGTGCCCTCTTCCGTCAGCTCGACGCCCGTGCGCGACCGCGTGAAGATCGTGACGCCCATCTCGCGCTCGAGCTCTGCCACGGCCTTCGACAGGCTGGGCTGCGCTATGAACAGCCGCTCTGCCGCCGCCGTGAGGGAGCCCGATTCCGCCACCTGGATCACGTATCGCAGTTGCTGCAGCTTCATACGCCACCTCCGTCCGGCCCATTCTGACACAACCGTCTGCCGCTCCGTCGCTCGCGCGGCCGCCGCAAAGGCGGAACATGGTAGGGAGCATGCCGCGGGCCACGGCCCCCGGGCGTGCCGCCAGCCAAGACACCCATGCCGCCTCCGCACATGCGGCCGGCGCCAGAAGGGACCATCCATATGAGAAAAGCAACCACCACGCTCGCAAGGACCGCCGCGGTCGCATGTGCCGGCGTCGTCGCGACCGCCGCCCTGGTGTCGCCGCGCAAGAACGACACGTACGTGGACGCGCGCTGGGGCAAGATCCGCCAGCACCGCTTTGCCCACCGCGGCCTGCACGACCGCGACCTCGGCATCCCAGAAAACTCGCTCGCGGCGTTCCGGCGCGCCCGCGACCTGGGCTTTGGCGTGGAGCTCGACGTCCACCTCACCGCGGACGGCCAGCTTGCGGTCATTCACGACGCCAACACGCGACGCATGTGCGGACGCGCCCTCACGGTCGAGAAGAGCACCCTGCAGGACCTGCGCGAGCTTTGCCTGGACGGCACGGACGAGCGCATCCCCACCTTCGACGAGGCGCTTTCCGTGTTCGACGCGGACTGCGGGGGCGACGCGGACCCGCTGCCGCTCATCGTGGAGGTGAAGACCGAGGGCGCCGCGTGGCCGCGCGTGGCGGAGCTCTGCCACAAGACCATGGACGCGCTCGATCGCCACTGCGTCAGCTACTGCGTGGAGAGCTTCGACCCGCGCGTGCTGGTGTGGCTGCGCCGTCATCGGCCGGAGGTCGTCCGCGGCCAGCTGAGCAAGGACTACCTCGCGACGTCCGCCAAGCCTGCGGCGTCCGCCCGCACGGGCGAGAAGAGCGTGCGGGCGCACCGGCAGGCCCTGGCCTCCGCCTGCACCGCCGCGCGCGACGCGGCCGCGACGTCCATGGTCGCGAACTCCCTTGCGCGGCCGGATTTCGTTGCGTACAAGTTCGCGGACCGCACGACACCTGCGTTCAGGCTGGTCCAGGCCTTGGGTGCGAAGCCCATGTTCTGGACCATAAGGAACCCGCAGGACCTCGCCGCTGCCGAGACTGAGGGCGGCGTCGCCATATTCGAGGGCTTCGTGCCGGATTCCACCCACGCCCAGGTGTAGGGCCCGCCCTCAGCGTCCGGCCCGCCCCCAGCAGCCGGACCGCATCCGGCAGCCGCCTACAGGAAGTAGCGCTCGATCGTCTCGGCCACGCCGTCGTGGTCGCAGTCGGCCGTGGTGCAGACGTCCGCTGCCGCAAGCGCCTGCGGCGTGGCGTTTGCCATCGCGACGCCCAGGCCGGCGCTGCGCAGCATATCAAGGTCGTTGTCACCGTCACCCACGGCCACGACCTGCGACATCGTGATGCCCAGCTCGTCGCACAGGTGGGCGATGCCGCTGTCCTTGCGCACGCCGGGCGCCGTTATCTCCACCGATGCGCCCTCCGCAAACGCGACCTGCACGTCCGCGCCCGCAAGCTGAGTGCGCGTGCGCTCGCGCGCCTCCTGCGTAAAGTGGTACAGGTTGATCTTGACGGCCTTGTTGGGATGCGCCCGCAGGAACTCGATGGGGTCGTCCATCTGCTCGTTCACCTGCGCCCACAGGCCCTTGTACTGGCCAAGCCCCAGCTCGTCCGCGCGCTCGACGTCCGCGAGGTTCAGGTACGCGCCAGTCTGCGTCAGCACGTTCACCAGGCAGCCGTTTGCAAGGCCCGCGCGCACCGCCTGGATCGCGCCGTGGTTGGGGATGGTGGTCACGCTTACGCTGCGGCGCTCCCACAGGTCCATCACCACGGCGCCGTTTGCGCACACGGCGTAACGCACGGGGGCAAGGTCGTGCCTCAGCGGCTCGAGCTCGCGGTATGCGCGGCCCGTGGCGATGGTCGCGCACGCGCCGGAGTCGGAAAGCCGGCGCAGCGCCGCAGACGTAGCGGGCGACACCCTCTTGCCCGTGGTCAGGAGGGTGCCGTCCATGTCGAGCGCAATCAGGCGGTACGTGCCCGCCATCTACGCAAGCTCCTTCTGAAGCCGGTCTGCGATTGCGAGGATGAACTCCTCCGTGTCAAGCTGCTGTGGGTTCGGCAGCGTGGTGATGCGCGCCAGATCGCCCGTCATCTTGCCGCTCTCGATGGTGCCGATGGTCGCCCTCTCGAGCGCGTCGGCAAAGTGCACCAGGTCGGGCGTGCCGTCCAGCTCGCCGCGCTTGCGCAGGGCGCCCGTCCACGCGAAGATGGTCGCGACGGAGTTCGTCGAGGTCTTCTCGCCCTTCAGGTGCTTGTAGTAGTGGCGCTGCACCGTGCCGTGCGCCGCCTCGTACTCCCAGTAGCCGTGGGGGCTCACCAGCACGGACGTCATCATGGCAAGGCTGCCGAACGCGGTGGAGACCATGTCGCTCATCACGTCGCCGTCGTAGTTCTTGCACGCCCAGATGAAGCCGCCCTCGGAGCGCATGACGCGGGCCACGGCGTCGTCTATCAGGGTATAGAAGTACTCGATGCCGGCAGCCTCGAACTTCTCCCTGTACTCTGCCTCGTACAGGTCCGCGAACACGTCCTTGAAGCGGTGGTCGTAGGTCTTGCTGATGGTGTCCTTCGTGGCAAACCACAGGTCCTGTCTGGTCTCGAGCGCGTAGCTAAAGCACGCGTGCGCAAATCCCGTGATGGACTCGTCCAGGTTGTGCATGCCCTCCACCACGCCGGGGCCCGCGAACTCGTGCACGGTCACGGACTGGGGCTCGCCGCCGTCTGCGGGCGTGTACGTCAGGTCGACCCTGCCGGGGCCGGGAACGCGCATCTCCACGTCGCGGTACACGTCGCCGTACGCGTGACGCGCGATGGTGATGGGCGCCTTCCACGTGCGCACGTACGGCTCGATTCCCTTCACCAGGATGGGTGCGCGAAACACGGTGCCGTCCAGCATGGCGCGGATGGTGCCGTTGGGGCTCTTCCACATCTTCTTGAGGTCGTATTCCTCCATGCGTGCGGCGTTCGGCGTGATGGTGGCGCACTTCACGGCCACGCCCAGGCGCTTCGTGGCGTTTGCGGAGTCGATCGTGACCTGGTCGTCGGTGGCGTTGCGGTTCTCGAGCCCCAGGTCGAAGTACTCGGTCTTGAGGTCGACGAACGGGACGATGAGGTCGTCCTTGATCATCTTCCACATGATGCGCGTCATCTCGTCCCCGTCCATCTCGACGAGGGGGGTCTTCATCAAAATCTTGGCCATCGAAACCTCCGAACGAGCGTCCGGGCGCCCCGGGCCGGCGGCCGCGGGCGCCAACCAGCGTTGAGCCTCACATCCGTGCGCGCGGCAGCCAAGGGCGCGCGTACTTCTCGCCCACATGCCGCATGCGCCCCTAGTCTAGCGGCTTTCTGGCGCCCGCCTGGGCGAGAAGTGCCGCGCCACGTCGTTTTGTAGCGCAATTTAAACGTTTGCCCTCCGCTGGGACACCCCGAGGGGCGCGACCGCGGCGCTTGCCCTACCATGGAGGGGTCGCGGCGCGGTGCCGCGCGGGAGGGGAGGACGCATGACTGATTCGCGCGTGACGGTGAGGGAGGTGGCCCGTGCCGCGGGCGTCTCCGTCGCGACGGTGTCGCGCGTGATCAACCACAACGGCCGGTTTTCCGCCCAGACGGAGGCGCGCGTGCGCGAGGCGATCGAGCGCCTGCACTACCAGCCCAACCAGCTGGCGCGCGGCCTGCGCCAGCAGCGCGCGGACGCCGTGGGCGTAATCGTGCCCAACATCAGCAACGAGTTCTTCTCGCGCATGATCGTGACGCTGCAGGCGGGGCTGTTTGCGGCGGGGCTCTCCATCGTGATCTACAACACC
>CACWMM010000089.1:0-4656 GCA_902761955.1 uncultured Olsenella sp.
CTGCGCAAGAAGATCGAGCGCGACACGGCGCACCCGCGCTACATCCAGACGCACGTGGGCGTGGGGTACCGCATGATGAGCGTGTAGGCGCGGCTCGTCGCGAGAGGGGCGGGCCATGCGGCTATCCACATTCCTCACAAAATGACAGATTCCGCTTGTGTCAGATAGTGGGGGGCAAATCGCGTGGAAACGCCCAGTTTTGCCCTCTGGAGGTCTCGCTTTCTGACAGATCGCGCTCCTGTCAGAAAGTGATTTGGCTGCGGTGGCGCATCCGTCGTCGTGTGCGATGCCACATGTGCGCCCCCGCGGCGCCGCATGGCGTCGCACATGCGCTGACCTGCGATTTTTATGCCACATTTATACCAGTCTTAACGTTGCCTTATGCCGCTGACGTGGCGATTTGCGCCCGCGCGCCAACGTGCGCATGCACGGCTGCCGCAACGGATATTCTTCCCTCCGGACCGGGCGAACCCGGCCCTGGCCGGCGCGTGCCGGCCGTGGTTGGCCCCGGCGATCGCCGAGGCCGCTCCGTTAGGAAAGGAGGGCCTTCGTGGAGGATTCCAAGGAGGGCGCCGCCGTGCAGGTGGCGCAGATTCCCCGGCTCACGAGCGACAAGGTCTTCTCGGCCTTGGGCACGTCCGCCGCGGGCCTCAGCGCGCAGGAGGCGGAGGCCAGGCAGCGGCGCTATGGCAAGAACGTCATCCAGTCTGGCAAGAAGAAGTCCAGGGTGCTGGTGTTCCTGTCGAACTTCACGCACATGATGGCCATTCTGCTGTGGGTGGCCGGCGTGATCGCCTTCGCGGCAGGCATGCCGGAGCTGGGCGTGGCCGTGTGGCTGGTCAACGTGATCAACGGCTGCTTCAGCTACTGGCAGGAGAGCAAGGCCGACAAGGCGACCGAGGCGCTCAAGAAGATGCTGCCGTCCTACGTGAACGTCATTCGTGACGGGCAGGAGCAGAAGGTCCTGGCAGAGGACCTCGTGCCCGGCGACGTGCTCACGCTGGAGGAGGGCGACAAGGTCCCGGCCGACGGGCGCGTGGTGCGCTCGAGCGACCTGCAGGTTGACCAGTCCACGCTCACGGGCGAGTCAAACCCCGTGCGCAAGACGGCCGACGCGGTGCTCGAGGAGAACCTCACGAACGCCGAGATGCCGAACCTCGTGTTCGAGGGCACCAGCGTGTCCGAGGGCAATGGCCGCGTCGTCGTGACGCAGACGGGCATGGCCACGGAGTTTGGCAAGATCGCGAGCCTCACCCAGAACATGGAGCAGAAGGAGAGCCCGCTGCAGAGGCAGCTCGACCACCTGACGAAGCAGATCACGGTGTTCGCGCTGTGCATGGGCGTGGCGTTCTTCCTGCTTGACGTGATGTTTGTCCACAACGGTATCGCGGCGTCGTTCATCTTCGCGCTCGGCATGGTCGTCGCGTTCATCCCGGAGGGGCTGCTCCCCACCGTGACGCTGTCCCTGGCCATGGCCGTGCAGCGCATGAGCAAGCGCAACGCCCTCGTGAAGTCGCTCTCGTCCGTGGAGGCGCTGGGCTCAACCAGCGTCATCTGCACGGACAAGACCGGCACCCTCACGCAGAACGAGATGACGGTCAACCACCTCTGGACCCCGGCGCGCGAGTACGAGGTCACGGGCGTGGGCTATGCGCCCAAGGGCGAGGTCCGGGCGGAGGGCAAGTCCTTCTCGGCCGCAGACGATGAGGAGCTGGAGCTGCTGCTCGAGGGCGGTGCCCTCTGCTCCAACGCGCGCCTGCTCCCTCCGGAGGAGGACGGTGGCCGCTACACGGTGCTGGGCGACCCGACGGAGGCGTGCCTCCTGGTAAGCGCCCAGAAGGCCGGCCTCGACCCCAAGGACGTGGAGCGCCGCATGCCGCGCGTGCGCGAGCTGCCGTTCGAGAGCCGCCGCAAGCGCATGTCCACCATCCACCAGCTGGAGGAGCCGCTCGACGGCGCCACGCGCGTGGCCTTTACCAAGGGCGCGCCCAACGAGGTCGTGCGCCTCTCCACCAAGGTCCGCATGAACGGCGAGGTCGTGCCCATGACCGACTCGCTGCGCAGCAAGATAATGAACGCGAACGACTCCTATGCGGCCGACGGCCTGCGCGTGCTTGCCGTGGCGTACCGCCCCATCCATCGCGACGAGCCGGGCGTGCCCGCCTCCGTGAGCCAGTACACCCCCGACGCAATCGAGAAGGACCTGACGTTCGTGGGTCTGGAGGTCATGCAGGACCCGCCACGTCCCGAGGTCGCGGCCGCAGTGGCCGAGTGCCGCCGCGCCGGCATCCGCGTCATCATGATCACCGGCGACTACGGTCTGACCGCCGTCTCTATCGCGCGCAAGATCGGCATCGTCAAGGGGGCGCACCCCAAGGTGTTCTCGGGCCTGGAGCTAGAGAAGACCTCCGACGAGGAGCTGCGTCGCGCCCTCAAGGGCGAGGTCGTGTTTGCCCGCATGGCGCCGGAGCAGAAGCTCCGCGTGGTCGAGAACCTGCAGGCCATGGGCGAGGTCGTGGCGGTGACGGGCGACGGCGTGAACGACTCGCCGGCGCTCAAGAAGGCCGACATCGGCGTTGCCATGGGCGTCACGGGCACGGACGTCGCCAAGGAGGCGGCGGACATGATCCTGACCGACGACAACTTTGCCTCCATCGTGCACGCGGTGGAGGAGGGCCGTGCGGTCTACGCCAACATCCGCAAGTTCATGCTCTACATCCTCAACTCCAACGTGCCCGAGGCCGTGCCCTCCGCCGTGTACCTGCTCTCTGGTGGCGCCGTGCCGCTGCCGCTGACCACGATGCAGATCCTTACCATCGACCTGGGCACGGACATGCTGCCCGCACTGGGGCTGGGCTCCGAGCCGCCCGAGAGGGACGTGATGAACCGTCCGCCGCGCGACCCCCACGAGCACCTTCTGAACAAGGAGGTCATGCGCAAGGCGTTTCTGTGGTACGGCCTTCTGGGCGCGGCTGCCTCGCTTGCGGCGTTCGTGTTCGCGCAGGCGCAGGCCGGCTGGCACATGGGTGCCGTCATGTTTGGCGTTGGCAAGGACCTGGATCCCACGTACGTTCGTGCCACGACCATGGCGCTCGCGGCCATCGTGTTTACGCAGATAGGCGAGGTCATGAACTGCCGCACGGAGCTTGCCTCGGTCTTCTCGGTTGGTCTGTTCTCTAACAAGCAGGTGAACAAGGGCATACTGTTCGAGGTGGCGCTCATCGTGTTCCTGACGGTGTTCCCGCCGTTCCGGGGCGTGTTCCACACCTGCCCGCTTGGCCTTGCGGACTATGGATTCCTCGTTCTTCTCCCTCCCATCGTGCTGGCGCTGGAAGAGGGCAGGAAGGCCATCGTGCGCAGGCACCTGGGGATCGACCGCAACGGCGTCCGCATCGAGCAGGAAAATGTCGAAAGGTAGGGCATCATGAACGTGATTGTCGTTGGACTGGGGCGCATGGGCACCGGGCTCGCGCGCAAGCTGGACCGCCAGGGCCACAACGTGTGCGCCGTCGACCAGGACCCGGAGCGCCTGGAGCTTCTGGGCGACGGGTTTGCCGGGCGCAAGGTGTGCGGCGTGGGAATCGATCGCGACGTGCTGGAGAAGGCCGGTATCGAGCGCGCGTCCGCCGTCGTGTCCTGCACCACCTCGGACGAGACGAACATCGTGATCGCGCGGATCGCGCGTGACTCGTACCGCGTGCCGCGCGTCATCGCGCGCATGTACGACGTGAGCAAGGCCGAGACGTACCGCCGCCTGGGCATACAGACCATATCGACGACGGACTGGGGCGTGCGCCGCGCGTGCGAGCTCCTGACGTACCACCAGCAGGACAGCGTGCTTGCCGTGGGCACCGGCGAGGTGCAGATAGTGCGTGTCGACGTGCCGACGCTGCTTGAGGGGCACCCCGTGCGCGAGATAAGCGCGATCGGCGAGGTGAAGATCGTCGCCGTGTCGCACAACAGCCAGACGTTCATCCCGACGGAGGGCACGGTGCTTGGGCACGGCGACGTGGTGTACGCGGCCGTGGCGTCGAGCGCGCAGGAGAAGTTCGCCCACATGCTTGGCAAGAGCGAGTAGGAGGTTGCCATGAACATCATCATCGTAGGCGGCGGCAAGACCGGTCGCTACCTGGCGCCCATACTCACGGACGGAGGCTCGTCCGTCGTGGTGGTGGAGAGCAGGCGCGACGTGGTGCGCAAGCTGCAGGAGGAGCTGCCGGGCCAGAAGGTCGTGCTCGGAAGCGGCACGAGCCCGGAGGTGCTGGAGAGGTGCGGCGTGATGAGCGCGGACGTGCTCATAGCGGCGACGGGCTCCGACGAGGTGAACCTGGTGGCGTCGACTCTGGCGAAGATGGAGTACCAGGTGCCGCGCGTGGTCGCGCGCGTGAACAACCCGAAGAACTCGTGGATGTTCAACGAGTCGATGGGCGTGGACGTGGGAATCAACCAGGCGGACCTGCTGGCGCGCTCCGTGCAGGAGGGTCTGGACATGGAGGACGTGTTCACCATCATGCGCCTGGGCAAGGACGAGCATGCACTTGTGCAGCTTGAGGTGCGCCCGGGGTCGTCGGCGGCGGGGAGGAAGATCTCTGATCTGGCCCTGCCGGACGAGGCCGTCGTGATCGCGATCGACCGTGCGGGAGACATCATCATCCC
>CACWMM010000090.1:0-4558 GCA_902761955.1 uncultured Olsenella sp.
TGCGGCCATACCGGGCCCGCCGACAGCCGGCGCCACGGCCGCTCCCGATCACGGATGCCGTGGTGTGTTCATCATATGCAGCTCCGACAAATAAAGTCCACCGCGTTGGGTACAAGGACTCCATACGTCTACTAGATCGGAGAATCACATGTACTACGGCTACGGCATGGACTACGCCTACCTTGGGATCATCATCCTCTCCATCGTCCTGGGCGGCATCACGCAGTCCTACATCAACTCCCAGTACAAGAAGTGGTCGCGCGTGCCGGCATCCATGGGCAAGACCGGCGCCCAGGTGGCGCGTCAGATGCTCGACTCGTCCGGCGCCTCGTCCGTGGGCATCGGCACCGTCGGCGGCCACCTGACGGACTACTATGACCCGCGCGACAACAACCTGCACCTTTCGAGCGAGAACTACGAGGGCGGCTCCGTCGCGTCCGTCGCCGTCGCGTGCCACGAGGCCGGCCACGCTGTGCAGACCGCGAAGGGCTATGCGTTCGGCCGCTTCCGCACGGCGCTCGTGCCCGTCGTGAACTTCACGTCGCGCACGTGGGCCATCGTCCTCGTCATCGGCATGGCCCTCGGCATCGCCGGCCTCACGCAGATCGCGGTCGCGTTCTTCGCGTTCTCCGTGCTGTTCCAGCTCGTGACCCTCCCGGTCGAGATCGACGCGTCACGCCGCGCCGTGCGCTACCTCTCCACGGCGGGCGGTGGCATCGACGAGCGCGGCGCGCGCCAGGTGCTGACGGCCGCGGCCCTCACGTACGTCGCCGCCGCCCTCATCTCCGTGCTCCAGCTGCTGTACCTGCTCGGACGCACGAGCGACAGGAACTAGCCGTGGGCGCGGCACAGGAGGGGCCGCTCTCGGTGCACGAGGCGGTCACCGTCGCGGGGGCTCACGTGGACGCCATACCGTCGCTCGTCGTCACGGGCGAGGTCAGCGGGTTCCGAGGTCCCAACGCGCGCTCGGGGCACTGCTACTTCCAGTTGAAGGACGACCAGTCCGCCATGGACGCCATCGTGTGGCGCGGCACGTACCAGAAGTGCGGGTTCGCGCTCAGGGACGGCCTGAAGGTCGTCATGGGCGGCAAGTTCAACGTGTACAAGGGCTCGGGCAGGCTCTCGTTCGTCGCGCGCACGGTGAGCCTCGCGGGCGAGGGCGCTCTCAGGCAGAAGGTTGCAGAGCTCGCGCGCAAGCTCGAGGCCGAGGGCCTCATGGCGCAGGAGCGCAAGAGGCCCATACCACGCTTCTGCACGCGCGTGTGCGTCGTCACGTCGCTCTCGGGAAGCGTGATCGACGACGTGAAGCGCACGCTCGCACGTCGAAACCCGCTCGTCCAGATCCAGGAGGTCGGCTGCTCCGTGCAGGGGCCCGGCGCTCCGGCGACGATCATCCGAGCGCTTCGCATCGCCGCGGAGGCGCGGCCCGACGCCATCCTGCTCGTGAGGGGCGGCGGGTCCTTCGAGGACCTCATGACCTTCAACGACGAGGCGCTCGCACGCGCGGTCGCGGCCAGCCCCGTGCCCGTCGTCACGGGCATCGGGCACGAGCCGGACACGTCCATCTGCGACATGGTGTCCGACAGGCGCTGCTCCACGCCCACGGCCGCGGCCGAGTCCGTGGCACCTGCGCTCGAGGAGATCGTTGGCATGATCGAGGACCGCAGGACGCGGCTCGTGCGCACCATGCAGGGCATCGTCAGGACGGACGTGGCGGCCGTCGACCAGCTGGACGGCTCTTCTCGCGCGGCGATGCGCGCGTACCTCGATAAGCGGCGCCTGTACGTGGAGTCCATGGCGTCGCGAAAGTGCCTGACGGACCCGTACGCGACCATCGAGGACAGGTCTGCCCAGCTCAACATGACGGAGGAGCGCCTCGCGGCGTCCATGCCGAGACTGATCTCCCGCCTTTCGGACGGCGTCGAGGGTGACGCTCGGTCGCTTCGCAGCGCCATGCCGGGCGTGCTCGCACGTGCCGAGAAGGGCGTGTCACAGAGCGGGCGCGCGCTCGGCGTGCTGGGAACGAGGCTGCTTGCGCCGTACGAGAGCGGGCTCGCGCGCATGGCGGGACAGCTGGACGCGCTCTCGCCGCTGAGGGTGCTCGGCAGGGGATACGCGATCGCGCGGGGGCCGTCCGGCCACGTCGTGAGCGACGCCTCGAGGCTCGCCCCCGGCGACGCGGTGAGCGTGCTTCTGGGCAAGGGCTCGTTCGAGGCGACGGTGAGCGCCGTCGACATCGCGGGCAAATCCGCACGGAAACGCTGACGTTACGCATGTAACTTGGAGGAGACATGGCAGAGACCGAGTTCAGGAACATAGACGAGATGAGCTTCAAGGAGGCCTCCATCGAGCTGGAACAGATCGTGAGGTCGCTCGAGGCGGGCGACCTGGAGCTCGAGGAGTCGCTCGCGCGCTACACGAGGGGCGTCGAGCTCCTGAAGAGCCTGCGCGAGCGCCTCGCGAACGCGGAGCAGAAGGTCCAGGTGCTGATGGACGCGTCCGACGCGGACGTGAAGGCCGACAGCACCGCGGCGCCGGCGACGGCGTTTCTGGACGACTAGTACGGCAACCTGGCGAAGGGACGCCGCAAGGCTAGGGAGGATGGCGACATGGCCAAGAAGGAAGACTGCATATTCTGCAAGATCGCGAACCACGACATCGAGTCGGACTACGTGTACGAGGACGACCTCGTGTGCGCGTTCAAGGACATGAACCCCCAGGCGCCGGTGCACGTGCTCGTGGTGCCGAAGGACCACTACGACAACATCGTGGACGACGTTCCCGGCGAGGTCCTCGCCGCGATGGCGCACGCGGTGAAAGAGGTCGCGAAGAGGACCGGCATCGACAAGACCGGCTTCCGCGTCATCGCGAACACCGGCGAGGCGGCGGGCCAGACGGTCATGCACCTGCACATGCACGTGCTGGGCGGAAAGCCCCTCGGCGAGAGGATCATCTAGCCGAATCTCCACGGATATGGTGGAGCTATGGACCGCGGCACCTTTTTCCTGTGGCGAAAGGGGTGTCGCGGGTTTAATATGTCCAAGGTTCTTTAGTCATTTGGGCTTATCGAAGCTATGCGGTCATGCACCGCGCGAGAGGAGACACATGAACGTACTCGTGATCAACGCCGGCAGCTCTTCGCTGAAGTACCAGCTGCTCGACACCACGACCAAGAAGGTCTACGCCAAGGGCAACTGCGAGCGCATCGGCATCGACGGCTCCTTCATCGGTCACGAGGAGAACGACGGCGGCAAGCAGAAGCTCGAGGTCGCCCTTCCGGACCACAAGACCGCCATCAAGCACGTCTTCGACATCCTCGCCGAGGCTGGCTTCGACACCGACAAGATCGAGGGCATCGGCCACCGCGTCGTTCAGGGCGGCTGGTACTTCCCCGAGTCCAAGGTCGTCACCGACGAGACCCTGGGCTGGGTCCGCGAGGTCGCTCCGCTGGCACCGCTGCACAACTACGCTGAGGCCGACGTCATCGAGATCTGCCGCGACATGTTCCCCTCCATCGGCAACGTGATCGTCGCCGACACGTCGTTCCACTACAACATGCCCGAGAAGGCATGGCGCTACGCCCTTCCGCGTGACGTGGTCGACAAGCTGCACATCCGCAAGTACGGCGCACACGGCACCTCTCACCGCTACATCTGGAAGACCACGAGCGAGTTTTTGAATGGCGACGTGCACAAGCTCGTCTCCTGCCACCTTGGCTCCGGTGCCTCCCTCTCCGCCATCGAGGACGGCCACGACATGGACACCACCATGGGCCTCACGCCGCTCGACGGCCTCATCATGGGCACCCGTTGCGGCACCATCGACCCCGCCACCGTCTGCTACCTGCAGCGCGTCGGCGGCTACTCCGTGGACGAGGTCGATACCATGATGAACAAGCAGTCTGGCCTTCTCGCAGTCTCCGGCGTCTCCTCCGACTCTCGTGACATCGAGGCCGGCGCGCACAACGGTGACGCCAACTGCCAGATGGCCCTCGACATGTTCTACTATCGCACGAGCCAGCTCATCGCCGAGATGGCGCAGTCGATGCACGGCTTCGATACCATGGTGTTCACGGCCGGCATCGGCGAGAACTCCGCCGAGATGCGCCTGGGCGTCGCCAAGGAGCTCGAGTGGCTCGGCGTCAAGATCGACGAGAAGGCCAACGAGGTCCGCTCCGACGAGCCGCGCGTCATCAGCACCGAAGACTCCAAGGTGAGGGTGCTCGTCGTCCCGACGAACGAGGAACTCATGATCGCCCTCGACGTCGAGGCACTGCTCGGCTAGTAAACGACCTTCGGCCATAAGGGCTGCTGGGCGAGAAGAACGTGTGAAACGGGGCTTTGAAGTGGCCTCGAGAACAAGCTCCGCCGGTAGGGTTGACTCCCTGCCAGTGGAGCTTTCGCTACCTGACCAGATGCAATAGCAAGAAATAGGACTTGAGGGATATAAAAGGTGATTTGTGACGATGCTTGAACTCATCACATACTGTTGGCACAGCATAAAAGTCAAACGCAGGCTCATGGGCTACTCTCTGCTATGCCTGATTGCTATGACCTGC
>CACWMM010000091.1:0-4526 GCA_902761955.1 uncultured Olsenella sp.
GATGCGCGCCGTGCGCCACGTGCGCGAGGAGGTGCCGCGCCAGAAGATGCCGCTCGTGGGCGTGGCGGCCGCGTTCTGCTTTCTGGCCATGATGTTCAACATCCCGCTGCCCGGCGGCACCACCGGCCACGCCGTGGCGGGAACGCTGGTGGCGATCCTGTTTGGCCCGTGGGCGGCGACGCTCTCCATAAGCATCGCGCTGTCGATCCAGGCCGTGATGTTTGGCGACGGCGGCATCCTGGCGCTGCCGGCAAACTGCTTCAACATGGCGTTTGTGCTGCCGATGTGCGGATACGCCGTCTACGGCCTCTTGCGCGGGCGAGAAGGACGGCGCGCGGGCTTCAAGGCAGGCTCGGGACGCCCGGGCCTGGGACGAGAGCTCGTTGCGGCCGGCGTGGGCTCCTACGTGGGCATCAACGCCGCCGCCCTGTGCGCGGCCATCGAGTTTGGCGTGCAGCCGCTGCTGTTTTCTGACGCGGCGGGACGCGCGCTTTACTGCCCGTACCCGCTGTGGGTGTCCGTTCCGGCCATGCTTGCGGGACACCTGACCGTGTGGGGCGCCGCGGAGGTGGTGTTCACGGTTGGCATCCTGGCGTTCGTGCGCAGGGTGGCACCTGGCTTTGGCCTGGGAGACCTTGCCGGCGGCGACGCGCAGGCGGCCCCGGCGCGCGCGGCGCGTCCCGTGCTGGCGCTGGTGGCGGCGCTTGCCGTGCTGACGCCGCTTGGGCTTTTTGCCACGGGGGACGCCTGGGGCGAGTGGTCCACGGCGGACCTTGCCGCTCAGGTGGGCTACACCCCCGCCGGCATGGCGCACGGATGGGAGTGGGCGTCGCTCATGCCGGACTACTCCCTGGGGGCGCTGCCGTCGTGGCTGGGCTACGTGCTGAGCGCCGCGATCGGCGTGGGCGCGCTGCTCGTTGCGTTCAGGCTGCTTGGTGCAGGCGCGTCCTCCCGCGTTGACTTTGGGCCGCGCCACGATGGCTAGCGAGGCGGACGGACGAGACACGGTGCAGACCGGTCTTCCGGCGTGGCTCACGCGCGACGAGGACTACGAGCCGCCACGGGAGCGGGGCAGCTTCGTGGCGAAGAGCATGCTGAGCATGGCGGGCGTGCTCGCGCGCATGCGCCTGGACGACGGGCAGGCAGGGCCGCTGAGCCCGTCCGCCCCGCTGAAGCTTGTGCTGGGACTTGCGATGATCCTGCTGACATCGCTCAGCCGCAACTACGCCTTTGTGCTAGTGGCACTGGCGCTTGCCCTCGCGCGCGCCGTGCTATTGCCTGCGCGGGCGCTGAGGCGCACGGCCGCGGTGGCCGGCGTCGCGGCGACGCTCACGTTTGTGGTGATGCTGCCGGCGACGCTTTTGGGACAGGCGCACTCCGCGGTGCTTCTGGGCACGAAGGTGCTGGTGACGACCGCCATCGCCATGGAGGTGACGCTCGGCACGCCCGCAGGTGCGCTGACGCACGCCCTGCGCACGCTGCGCGTGCCGGCCACGGCCGTGCTCACGCTCGACCTTGCGCTGCGAAGCATAGTGGACCTGGGTCGTGTGGCCGAGGAGGTGCTTTGTGCGCTGCGCCTGAGGAGCGTGGGGCGCGACCACGACAAGCGGTCCTCCATCGGGGGCGTCGGCGGCGTGCTGCTGCTGAAGGCCGGCAGGTCCGCGGCCCAGACGGCGGACGCGATGGCGTGCCGCGGCTTCGATGGCTCCTACGACGTGGCGCCACAGAGGCGCCGCCCGCACCAGCGCGCGGTCGACTGCGCGTGGCTGCTGGGAATGGCGGTTCTTCTCGCCCTCTTCTTCTATCTGCAAGGACTGGTCTAGATGCATCCTGACGTTCACCCACAGGGCCTGCACCACCCGCACGCCGCGGGCGCGCGGCCGGCGCTCATGCGCTTTGACGACTTCTGCTTTGCCTACGACGACGTGCCCGTGCTGCGCCACATCGACCTTGAGATCGACGCGGGCGACTCCGTGGTGCTGATGGGCGACAACGGCTCGGGGAAGTCGACGCTGCTGCGCGCGATGAGCGGGCTGGTGCACCCGCAGGTGGGGACGTACCGCTTTGACGGTCAGCTGGTGGACGCCGCCTCCATGCGCGACCCGGGGTTCAGCCGCCAACTGCACCAGCGCGTGGGGTTCATCTTCCAGGACAGCGACAGCATGCTCTTCACGGCGAGCGTGGAGGACGAGGTGGCGTTTGGGCCGTCGCAGATGGGGCTTTCCGCCGGCGAGGTCTCCGCGCGCGTGGACGACTGCCTGGGGCTCCTGGGCATTGGGCACCTGCGCGGGCGCGCGCCGTACAACCTTTCCGGCGGCGAGAAGAAGAAGGTGGCCATCGCGAGCGTGCTGGCCATGAACCCCAAGGTGCTGTGCCTGGACGAGCCGATGGCGGCGCTGGACGCCCGCACGCAGGAGTGGCTGCTGGGATTTCTGAAGCAGCTGAAGCACGCCGGCAAGACGCTGGTGGTGGCGACGCACGACCAGTCGCTTGCGGACGAGCTCGCGGACTACTTCGTGTACATGGGCGACTTCCACGGATACGCCGACCGGCCCCACGTGCACGTGAACGAGTAGCGCCCGCGAGCGCCGAGGCGACGCCCGCGAGCGCCCTCCCGCGCCGCCCTACGCGTCGAGCTTTCCGTAGAACGAGCTCAGCAGCTCCGCGGACTTGTGCAGCGCCGCGAGCTCGTCCTCCTGCAGGTCGATCTCCACGATCTCCTTCACGCCGGTGTGGTCCAGGATCGCCGGGACGGAGAGGTACGTGCCGTTGAGGCCGTACATCCCGTCCACGCGCACGGACACCGGCATGATGCTCTTCTCGTCCAGAAGGATGGACTTCGCTATGGCCGTCACGCTCGCGCCGATGCCGTAGCAGGTGTTGCCCTTGCGGCTAAACACGTCCCAGCCGGCCTGCACCGTGCGCTTGCGCAGGTCCTCGCGGGTGGTGCCGCGCGTGCGCGGCGCGTTGTCGCGCAGGACGTCGTCCACGCGCTTGCCGCCGATGGTCGCGCTGTTCCAGCTCACGATCTCCGAGTCGCCGTGCTCACCCAGCACGAACGCCTCCACGCTCGCGGGCGCAAGGTCGTACATCTGCGACAGCGCGCGGCACAGGCGCGCCGTGTCCAGGTTGGTGCCAGAGCCGATCACGCGCTCCGCGGGAAGCCCGCTCACGCGCCACGTGTAGTAGGTCATGATGTCCACCGGGTTCGAAACCACGATGAAGATGCCGTCAAAGCCGGAGGCCATCACGCTCTGCACCACCTCACGCACCACGTGCAGGCTGGGCTTCAGCATCTCAAGGCGGTCGTTTGAGTCCTTCGGCATGGGCGCGGCGGCCGTGATGACCACGATGTCGGCGTCGGAGCACTCCTCGTAGCCGCCCGCGTGCACCCTCATGTTGCGGTTCATGAAGTACACGGCGTCCTGCATGTCCAGCGCCTGGCCCACCGCGACCTCCTTGTTGATGTCGATCAGGCAGACGTCCTCGCAAAGCCCCTGGCTCACGATGCTGAACGCGGTGGTGGAACCCACGTTTCCCGCGCCGACGATTACGACCTTCGAGTTCCTGAAGCTCATGTGCACCTCGCTTGTCTTGGTTGGTTCAGGCACCTGTCGATGCGGTCGCGAGCGCAGCCGCACGACGCCTGCCATGCTTGCACAAACGGCTGCGCACGGGCGCCTCGTACGGCAAACGTCTCAGCGACAACACAAGCGATCGCACGTCTTCGTGCCGCGAGAAGGACGTTGGTACCGCCCGCCACCCTTGTCGGCCTCCGCCTGCCCGTTCTGCGAACGTTTCGCGCGGCGGCGCAACTTGCCGTATGCTTGTGCAGGATTGCAACCTGCGAAGGAAGGCCGGTCGTGGAAGACCAGATCCTGCTCATCAACGACATGTGCGGCTACGGCAAGGTGGCGCTCGCCGCCATGCTGCCCGTGCTCACCCACATGGGGTACCGCATCCACAACCTGCCGACGGCACTGGTCTCGGATACGCTCAACTACCCCAAGTTCTACATCCAGGACTGCACGGAGTACGTCCGCAACACGCTCCCCATCTGGGACGAGCTCGGCTTCACGTTCGACGCGATCTCCACCGGCTTCATCCAGAGCGAGGAGGAGTCCCACATCATCGCGGACTTCTGCGAGCGCCACGCCGCCAGGGGCACGAGCATCTTCGTGGACCCCATCATGGCGGACCACGGCCGCCTGTACGCCGGCATCCCCAAGACCACCATCGGCCTCATGCGCAGGCTCGTCTCGCTCGCGGATTACACCGTGCCCAACTACACCGAGGCCTGCCTGCTCACGGACACTCCCGTCGACCTGGAGCGCGGCGTTTCTCGCCCAGAGGCGGACCGGCTCGTGGACGGCATCCGCAAGATCGGCGCGCGCTCCGTCGTGATCACGAGCGCCCTCGTGGAGGGCCGCCCCATGGTGCTTGGGTACGACCACCTGCTCGGCGAGCGCTTCGCCCTGCCCATCCAGATGGTGGACGTGTACTTCCCCGGCACGGGCGACATTTTC
>CACWMM010000092.1:0-4490 GCA_902761955.1 uncultured Olsenella sp.
AAGTTAAACTGAAGGGACTGACCCCGGAGGAGTTCCGGAATCAGTCCCTGAATACGGCTTAGTCTCTATTTGGCCGTCCAAGTTTTGGGACGCAGTTCAGTCGCGGGGCGGTCCCTGCCAAGCCTGCCGTCGCGGTGCCCGGGGCAGGTTGCCGACCCCGGGCGCGCGCCGCTACACCAGGTTCTTCAGCACGACGGTCTTGGTGTGCGTGACCTCGTCGAATGTGGACGAGACGCCCTCGGTGCCGATGCCAGAGTACTTGTAGCCGCCAAACGGCATCTCGAAGCTGCGGAAGAAGCTCGCGCCGTTTATGACGGCACCGCCGCACTCCAGGCGCCGCGCCACGTCGCTCGCGGTCGCCATGTCGCGCGTGAACACGCAACCGCACAGGCCGAACTTAGAGGCGTTCGCGATCCTGACGGCCTCGTCCACCGTATCGAACGTGATGATGGGCACCACGGGGGCGAAGATCTCCATGTCCTTCGCCACGTCGGCCGTCGCGGGCACGTCCGCTATAACCGTGGGCTCCAGGAACGCGCCGTCGCGGTGGCCGCCCAGGATGATGCGTCCGCCCTGCTTCACGGTCAGCTTGATCTGGTCCTCCGCCTTGATGGCTGCCTTCTCGGAAATCAGGCAGCCTATCTGGGTGGACTCGTCCGCTGGGTCGCCCTGCTTCAGAGAGCTTATGCGCGCGACCGCCTTCTTGGTGAACTCCTCGACCCTGCTGCGGTGGATCAGGAAGCGCTTCGACGCGCAGCACACCTGGCCGGTGTTGTACATGCGGCCCCAGACCAGCTCGTTCACCGCAAGGTCGACGTCCGCGTCCTCAAGCACGATGAACGCATCGTTTCCGCCCAGCTCGAGTGCGGTGTGCGCAAGGTGGTCGGCCGCATGGCGCGCCGTCTCGATGCCCACCTCGGTCGAGCCAGTCAGCGTGATGGCGTCCACGTCGGGGTTCTTGCACAGCCAGTTGCCCACCGTCGAGCCGCGCCCGGTCACGATCTGCGCGGCGCCCGGCGTCACGCCCGCCTCGCCCAGAAGCGCCGTCAGGCGGCACAGCGTGAGCGGGTTGTCCGTGGAGGGCTTCACGATCACGGCGTTGCCGGCCAACAGCGCAGGCGCCACCTTCTGGTCGTACAGGTCGCACGGGAAGTTGAACGGGATGACGGCGGCGATCACGCCCAGCGGCTCGCGGCGCGTCACGAGCAGCGTGTGCTCCTGCCCGGCCTCCATGCCGGCGGGAATCGTCTGGCCGTACAGGTGCTTCGCGCGCTCGCAGAATGCGCTGAAGGCGATGGGGATGTTCGATATCTCCGCACGCGCCTCGACGATGGGCTTGCCCGTCTCTGCGCACAGCGTCTGGGCCAGCGACTCGTGGTTCTTCTTGACAAGATCGACAAACTTCATCAGGATGTCAACCTTCTGATGCACGGGTACCTCAGCCCACACAACCTGGGCGGCATGCGCAAACGCGACGGCATCCGCTATGTCCTTCTCGGTCGCGGCGGGAACGGTATCCACGAGCTTACCGTTCGCAGGGTTGGTGACGTCGATGGTCGCCCCGTCGGACGCGGGGGTCGGCTTGCCGTTGATGAACATCAGCATGTGTATCACTCTCCAAGTTTGTTTAACGTGCCTTGGCTTGCGTGCGTTTCCGCGCGTCCGCCCGTCCCGGCGTTCCGTCGACGGTGCGCCGGTGGCGAGAAGGGCGCGCCCCCTCTACTTTCCCAACGCCGTGAACGAGAGCATCAGCCCGCCGCAGGTGTTCGCGCCGTCATCCACCTGGCCGTACTCGCCAAAGGTGAACTCGCACAGGAACGGCACGTCACCGGCCGCCTGCCTCAGCTGGTCCGCGACCTCGCCGATGCGGTCGCCTATGCCGGCCCGGCGCCCGCCGCAGTGCACGAGGAGGTACGCGCCGGGATCGTCGATCCTCTCGCCCAGCTGGCGCAGCGTCGTGCCTGTGGAGTCTATGAGCTCGTCCACGGTGGCCTCCATGCGGATGACGGCCGTGTTCTTGGCGATCTTGTTGCCCAGGCCAATCGTGTCGTCGTCGTTTCCGCTCATGGGGTGACGTATGGCCACGAGGTCGCCCAGGCGGTCCTTCACGCCCAGCGGCGACACGACGGACTTGCCCAGGAGCTCTCCGCCGCGCAGCTCGTCCACGCTCATGCCGCGCCACTCGGCGTACTTCTGCAGCGCCGGCACGCCGTCGATCTTGGCCAGGGTGCGGTTGCCGACGACCTCCGTGACCACGCCCACGTCGCCGGTCTCGTGGTAGGCGCCCGTGTACACGTTGGCCATGGGCTTTGTGGTATAGAAGAACGCCACGCACGCGCCGTCAGCGAAGTCGCCGGCAGAGGTGTACAGCTTCCAGTCGCCCACGATTGCGTTGTCGGCCGCGCTGCCGCCAAAGAACGGCACCCTGCCGATCACGTGCGTGATGCCCTTGACGTAGTATTCCTCCTCGGCGGGGCTCGCCGCCATGTAGTAGTACGCAGGCGCAGAGTCCTTGCCCGCGGCCTCCATTGCGAGTTTGGCGACCTTCTCGCCCAGTTCGACGGCGCTCTCTGCGGCATCGGACTTCTGCACTGAGGCGACGCCCACAGCCATGTCGGGGTCGTTAAGCGCCATCGCGCCCAGGAAGCCGTCCCCGCCCACGAAGCCGGCGGGGGTGATGACGCCGGTGAACGACGTGTTGCCGATTACCGGGACGCCCGGCAGCTGGGACGATAACTCGTCCAGCATAGCCGGCGTGTTGTACGCGCAGCTGGAGTACGCAAAGACCACCTTCGAGCTCGCTACGTCCCCGTCCTGCTCCCTCAGCTTCTGGACGACCTCGCGCACGGCCTCGCGTGCATCCGCCTTGCCACTTTCCGCGACACTTGCCTTGAACATGACGCCCTCCTAACGAGTGAGACGCTACCAACTGAGGACGATGGTACCGAGCGCCCGACGCGCCGTCGCGGCATGCGTTCCAACGCGCGGAATGCCTGTTTCGCTAGGTGAAAACGCGCAGGTAGATGCTTGTAAAAGTTGTGTTTTGCGCTGCCGTTTAGCGCTGCGGAGCTACCTTTCGCGCCCGTGGTACGGGTGGAACTCAGAAGCCGGGCTCGAGGCACATGGTCATGTACGTTGGCAGATAGCTGATGGCCCCGTCCCTCTCCACGTTTCCCTCGTGCAATACGATGGCTCGCTCGATTCCGTAGTTCCTCGTCTGCAGCGCCTTGGTGAGCGCGGTGTGGCGCTTGTAGCCCTTGCCTGACTTCACCACTATCGGCACGACGTGGCTTCCCGTCTGCACCACGAAGTCGAGCTCCCCGATGCTGCGGTTCTTGAAGTACCACAGCCCAAGCCCGTGGCAGGCAAGCTCCTGCGCAACGGCGTTCTCGTACAGCGCGCCAAAGTTGATGTCCTCGCGGCTGCTCAGCACGTCGCGTACCACGTTCATCCCGCACTGGTACGTGAGGATGCCCACGTCGGACGAGAAGAGCTTGAACTTGCTGGACTCGAGGTTCGTCGCAAGTGGGTAGCGCGGCTCCGTCACGTTGTATGCGGGCAGCGCCACGTTTGCATCGGTCAGCCACATGAAGTCGTTGTCGTAGCGGTCGAAGTGAGAGTCGCCCTCCACGTCGCGCACCACGAAGCGCTTGTCCTGACGACTGATTTCGCTCGGCATCAGGTCGAAGATGCGCCTTACCACGCGCGCCCGGTCGCCTGCGTACTTCGAGATGTCGTAGCGATACTGCCCGACGATGGCCTCTTGCAGCACGCGAACTTGGCTCACGTTGTCGGACGCGGCGAACGCCTGGACGGGGTCGGGCATGCCTCCACAGATCAGGTAGCGGTGGAATAGCCCGGTCAGCCTCTGGTGGACGAACTCGTCGACCGGCCTCCCGTCTGCAAAGCAGCTCCGCACTTCATCGAGCAGGTCTTGAGAAACGCCATTTGCCCAGGCAAACTCCTCAAAGTCGAGCGGATACATCTTGACTGTTGAAAGGTAGCCAACGGGCGCCGACGACAATCCCTTGAGCTCGACCCCAAGCATGGAGCCCGAGAGTATGTAGTCAAAGTCTTGGCGTTCCATCAGAAACTTGATTGCCGTGACGGCTTCCTTGCACTGCTGCACCTCGTCCAAGAAGACGACGGTCTTTCCGGGAACCATCGGGGCATCCGCGAAGGCGGTCAGCCGCATGAACAGCTCGCGCGAGTTGCTCGCGGTGGAAAGCGCCTCCGCAGCCGCGGGGTTCTCGAACAGGTTGATCTCGACGACGTTCTCCCAGTGGGTGCGTGCAAACTCGCGCACGAGGTAGGTCTTCCCAACTTGGCGCGCGCCCGTGACCAGAAGGGCTTGCTTCGTGCGATAGCGGTACCAATCCTCAAACTGGTCAAGTGCCTTTCTCCTGAGCATAGGCCCTCCGCGTGGTCTGGCATTGCCATCTTATGTATAACGATTATACCTGCGCTTTGTCAATTTGCAGACCATAAAT
>CACWMM010000093.1:0-4882 GCA_902761955.1 uncultured Olsenella sp.
GCCCATGCGGTAGTGGTCCGCGGGGGAGAGGCCGGATATGCCCATGCGCACCACCTTGTAGCTGGGCTCGCGCCCGGCCTTGCGGTACGCCTCCTGTATAAAGTGCAGCGGAATCATGGTTGCATGGTCAAGTGCGGGATCGCGCTCGCCCTCGCAGCCGGCGGCAAGGGCGTCCGCGTCCGCCGCCGCGGCGAGCGCCGTCACGAACTCCGTGTCGTAGCGCGCCGCATAGCGGGCCTCTCTTGCGCCAAAGTGCCCAAAGTCGCCCTCCGCGGACGCGCCGGGCGACACATGGATGTAGTCGCGGTACATGACGGAGTGCGGGGACGATATCACTATCGTCTGTGGGTCGACCTCGCCTACGGCCGGGATGATCAGGGGTGGGTGCGGAACCGCAAACGCCGCTACGATTGCCATGGATCCTTCTTCCCCGCATGTGACGCCGTTATGTTGCCGCTGGTTACAGGGTTGATACCCATACTACGGCGCGTCTAGCGCGCCGGCCGCCCAGCTTGCATCCATCTTGCATTTGGCTGGCAGCCATCTTGCACTTACCTTGCGGCCTCCTCCAGGAACTGCTCAAGCTCGCGCAGGCGGCTCACGCTCATCTGGCTGGCGGCTGGCGGGGAAGTACGCCACGCGCGCCTTGCCAAACATGGCCAGGCAGCCGTGCTCGTCGTGGCGCACGCGACGCAGCTCGCGCAGCGGCAGGCGCAGCACCTCCGCGCCGGGGCCCTCCACGATGACCTCGTCCGCGGTCACGACGTTGTGACGGTTGAGGTCCTCCTTCGAGTCGCCCAGGTTGGTGCCCATAAGAGCCCACATGGTGACAGACTTCCAGTTGCCTGACGCCGTGGCACCGGAAACCGCCAGCACGAGCGCAATCAGAAAGATTGCCAGGTTGAACCCCAGCACGAAGTTCGTCACCAGCATCACGATGCCCACGACCAAAAGCACGAGGCACAGATCGCGCGTACGGCCCCCGCCATACAGCGCGGCCGCGTTGTCCGCGCTCTTCTCGTCCAGAAAGTACGTTGCCGAGAAGAGCACGTCGCCGTACTTTTCGGCATCTTGCTCGGCTGCGGTGAGGTTCTGCTCCTGATGCTGCTTTGCGCTGATGCGCGCAGCCTGCTTGGAGCGGTTCTTGCTCTTTTTTGACATGTGGTCTCCCTGCACGTGGTTGAACCTAACGATGGTAGCGCAAAGGTAGCTGATAGCGAAAGGTCCGCCCCGAAGGACGGACCCGTGACCTTGCAGATGTCTTGCGGTTTGTAGCTGCCTTGCATTTGTCTTGCGTCTGCCTCGCGGATGCGGCGCTACTCTGCCAGGAGCGGCTCCATCTGGAACGTGACGCAGTTGACGTAGCCGCGGTTGGTAAGGCGCAGGAACGGCACGCAGGCAAGCGACATGACGCCCATGGTCATGAACGGGGACGGCAGCGTGCAGCCCATGGTGGCCCACGCCTGCTCGATGCGGTCGACCTCGGCCGCGACCTGCTCGACGGGCTTGTCGCTCATGAGGCCGCAGACGGGCAGCTCGACCAGGGCCAGGACCTTGCCGTCCATGACGGCGACCTCCCCGCCGCCGCAGTCCGCGAGCGTCTTGGCGGCAAGCGCCATGTCCGCGTCGTTGTCGCCCATGACGAGGAGGTTGTGGGCGTCGTGGCTCACCGTCTGGGCGAGCGCGCCGTGGATGCCAAAGCCGCTGATGAAACCGAAGGCGTGCGTGCCCTTCTCGCCGTGGTGCCTGTCGAACACGCAGGCCTTCAGGATGTCGTGCTCTGGGTCTGCCTGGAGCGAGCCGTCGCGCACGGGCACCTGGACGGTGAGCTCGCGCGTGAGGGTGTCGCCCGCGTTGACGCCGAGCGCGCGAACCTTGCACGTGTCTGCCTGCGTGTCGACCGGGATGCGGAACGCCTGCGGCGTGATGTCGATGCCGAGGTCCATGGTGTTGGTCATGAAGCTTGGCCACTGGAACGGCTCGACCTTAAACAGCGCCTTGCCGTCCTTCGCGACGAGCTCGCCGTCGATGTAGACCTGCGCGGCGCGGAAGCTTGTGAGGTCCTCGAACAGGGCGATGTCCGCGCACTTGCCCGGCGTGATGGAGCCCATGTCCAGCCCGACGCCGAAGTACGTGGCCGCGTTGATGGTGCACATCTGGATGGCGACGATGGGGTCGAGCCCGAGCCTGACGGCCTCGCGCAGGACGCGGTCCATGTGGCCGTCCGCGACGATGGTGTGCGGGTGCGAGTCGTCCGTGCACAGCATGCAGTGGCTGGTGTCCACGCCGCTCTGCACGAGCTGCGGCAGGTAGCCCGGCAGGTTGAGCCAGGCCGAGCCTTGGCGCAGCTGCACGTACATACCCATGCGGAGCTTTGCGAGGACGTCCTGGAACGTGCTGGACTCGTGGCAGCTCGTGACGCCGGCGGCGATGTAGGCGTTCAGGCCGCGGTCGTCGTCCGTCGTGACGTAGTGGCCGGTCACGGGCTTGTCGGCCTTGAGGGTCTCTTGCACCTCGCCGAGCGCGTTCTTCTCGCCCGAAAGGATGCCGGGGAAGTTCATCATCTCGCCAAGGCCGCAGGTCTCGGGCCACGTCATGGTGTCCGCCACCTGCGCTGCGTCGATGCTGGAGCCCGTGTCCTCCACGCCCAGGACCGCCGGCACGCACGACGGCGTGGTGAGCATGATCTTGAGCGGCGTGCGGGCGGCGTCCTGCCACATGGCCTTGACGCCCTCGAGGCCGCGGACGTTTGCGACCTCGTGCGGGTCCGCGTAGATGCCGACGGTGCCGTGGGGCACGACGCCGCGCGCGTACTCGGACGGGCCGACCATGCTGGACTCGATGTGGATGTGGGTGTCCAGAAGGCCGGGCGCGGCGTAGAGGCCGTGGGCGTCCACGACGGTGGTGTTGGGGCCGATGCAGTGCTCGGCCGTGTGGCCGTCGAACCCGATGTAGGCGATGCGCCCGCAGCTGATGGCGATGTCCGCGTCCTCCAGGATCTCGCGCGTGGTGACGCTGACGAGCCTCGCGTGGCGGATGACCGTGTCTGCGGGCCCTTGTCCCTGCGCCACGCGAACGAGCTTGCCGTTGCATTCCCAGAGGGGAACCTTGCAGAAGTGGTTGATCATGCGCGCCTCCCGTGACGGTGCCGCGGCCGTTCGTTCTGCCTGCGGCGATATTTGGTTGCACCTAGGGTAGCGTATCGGCGGGGCGCCGTGGCCGCAGATGCCAAGTGGCGCCCGGACGACGTGGGCATTTGGTGTTCTCGCGGCCTTGCGCCCGCGGGCGGCTTGCCGGGCAGGTAGAGTATCAATTCGTGAGTGTGCTCGATGGGTTCGGGCGACGTACTGTTCCGAACCTGGTCAGGACCGGAAGGTAGCAGCCATAAGGAGCCTCGGGCGGGCGCCCGTTCCCATCGAGCACACTGTGTACGACGCCCCAAACCGCGACGCGGCAAGGGGTGTTGTTGTAAGCAGAGACTGCGGACCCGCCACATCGCGAGCCCTGGCACGCGTAGGCGCCGCCAAAGGTAAGGATTTTCTCGCATGGGATTCGTGAACTTCATCGTCGAGCTGCTGAAGGACCCCCGCACGGCCATCGCAAGCGCCATCGCCGCCGGACCGGTCGTGGCGTACGGCTTTGTGTTTCTCATCATCTTTATCGAGACGGGTGTCGTGTTCTTCCCGTTTCTTCCGGGTGACTCGCTGCTGTTTGCATCGGGATTCTTCGCGCACAACGGCGGCTTCAACATCTTTATGCTGCTTGGCATCGCATGGGCCGCGGCCATCCTGGGCGACCAGTGCAACTTCATGATCGGTCACTTCTTTGGCAAGCGCATCGTGGCGTC
Source organism: uncultured Olsenella sp. (assembly GCA_902761955.1). Lineage (GTDB taxonomy): Bacteria > Actinomycetota > Coriobacteriia > Coriobacteriales > Atopobiaceae > Parafannyhessea. Next base: position 3,848 of record CACWMM010000093.1, read on the forward strand.
AGGCAAGGTAAAGGCCATGACCCCGGAGCGCGTGAAGAAGACGGAGGACTTCCTGGACAAGTGGGGCCACCTCGCCGTCTTCCTGGGCAGGTTCTTCCCGTTCATTCGCACGTTCGTCCCGTTCCTCAGCGGCATGGGCGGCATGCACTGGCGCAACTTCGTGATCTTCAACATCCTGGGCGGCATCACGTGGTCCACGCTCTTCACGCTGCTGGGCTACTTCTTTGGCGGCATCCCGGCGGTGCAGAAGCACTTCGAGCTGGTCATCGTGGGCATCATCCTCGTTTCCGTCATCCCGGCTGTTGTGGGCGCGCTCAAGGCGAAGTTTGGCAAGAAGGCCGAGGGCGAGGCGGCCGAGTAGCTCGCCGCGAGGCAAGGGGGATTGCCTGCCAAGGCGTCCACTAAGATAGATGGGTGCAAGCCTGGGGCGTCTGCCTTCCGACGGAGGCGGCGCCCCTTTGCGTGGGACGGAGGATGCATGAGCGATGATTCGACGGCCGGCGGCATGGTCGCGGCAGAGCGCGAGCGCAGGCTCGAGCGCTACGAGGCGTTCGCGGCGGGCGTGCGCGAGGACTACGGCAGCGCCGTGCGCCAGATGGACGACCTGCGTGCGCAGGGCCGCGTGAAGACGGCGACGTACCGCCAGCTCTTTGCGTACAAGTCAACCCTGGGCGAGATTCTTGACCGCCTGGAGGAGTGCGGGCTGTAGGGAGCTGCCTTAGGGGCGGGGATGGGGCGTCGCCTGCTGTGGGCGGCGCCTCTCTCATGCGCCGAGCACGCATAAATATGACTCGCTAGGACTTAGATATAGTTAGCGCAATAGACTCAAAAAATCTTAGAAACATGTTTAAGTTACTGGTAGGTGGTTACATATACCAGTGAACCCAAGGAAGCCCAAAGGAAGGGCGTCCAGCCAATAGAAGGAGTGGTAACAATGGCAGGCATGGTTCCCTATAGCGACTACGAGAAGGCACTTCGCAGGGTTTGGCCGTTCGCAGCGATTGACGACTTCTTCGCACCGCTGGCTGTGTCGGA
>CACWMM010000094.1:0-4285 GCA_902761955.1 uncultured Olsenella sp.
ACAGACAGCGCCGGCGCGGCCGGCGGCAGATAGGAGCAACCATGGCAAGGACGATCGACCTCTCGCGCACCGTGCACGACCTGGTGGCAGACAACCCCGAGGTGGCGACCATCATGAGGGACCTGGGCTTTGCGGACATCGCGAAGCCCATGGCGCTCGAGACCGTCGGCCGCGTGATGACCATCCCCAGGGGCGCCCAGATCAAGGGCATCGACCTCGCGTCTGTGGTGGAGGCGTTCGAGGCGGCCGGCTTCGAGGTCACGGGCAAGCCCGGCGCCGCGCCGGCGACACCTGCGCCCACGGGCGAGAAGGACGCGGCCGCCGGGGCCGCGGACGGCGCCGGGGCCGCTGACGGCGCCGCGGACAGGGACGCGCCCAGTGCCGCGACGGACGAGGCCGGCCGCGCGCGCCTGCTCTCGAGCTACGTGAGCCGACTTTCCGCCGGCGAGGACCTGGAGAGCGTGCGCCGCGAGTTCGTGGCGAACTTCAGCGACGTGGACGCGGCGGAGATCGCCCGCGCGGAGCAGGGCCTGATCGAGGGCGGCGCGAAGGTGGAGGACGTGCAGCGCCTGTGCGACGTGCACTCCGCGCTGTTCCACGGCGCCACGCGCGAGGAGCGCGTCGCGAACGCCGAGGCCGCGGTGATGGAGTCCATCGCGGGCGGCAGCGGCAAGGACGACTTCAAGACCCGCGTGCTCGCGGCCCTGAAGGGCCACCCCGTGAACGTCCTGACGCTGGAGAACAAGGCCATTGCACGCCAGGTGGCCGCGGCGCAGCAGGCGCTGGACACAGGCGACAATGCCGCCGCGGCACGGGAGCTTGCGCTTCTCGCCCAGGTGAGCGGCCACTACGCGAAGAAGGGCGACCTTCTGTACCCGGTGCTCAAGGTGCGCCACGGATACTCCGGTCCCGCGGACGTGATGTGGGGCGTGGACGACGAGATCCGCGACGAGCTCCGCGCCCTTGTTGCGACGCGGCCGGACGAGCGCGGCAGCTGGCACGACCGCGCCGTGGCGGTGGTCCGTCGCGCGGACGAGATGTGCTACAAGGAGGCGAACATCCTGCTGCCGCTGTGCGTGAGGTGCTTCACACAGCAGGAGTGGCTGCAGTGCTACGTCGACCTGCGCGGCTACGAGCCGTGCATGGTGGACCCCGCGGAGGTCGGCCGCTGGGGCGAGGGCGAGAAGTTCGCGGCAACCCTGGACGCGCGCGCAACGCTTGACGGCGTCGACATCGCGCTTCCCACGGGCACGCTTTCCGCCGCGCAGCTGTACGCCGTGCTGAACACCATCCCCATGGAGCTCACGTTCGTGGACGAGAAGAACATCAACCGATACTGGAACGACGACGGCAGCGTGAAGCTCTTCAAGCGGCCTGCAAGCGCGCTCGGCCGCGAGGTGTGGTCGTGCCACCCGCCAAAAGTTGAGTACATGGTTCGAAACGTGATAGACATGCTCCGCAGCGGGCAGCGAGACTCCGTCGACGTCTGGATGCAGAAGAAGGGCGAGCCCGTGCTCGTGCGCTACATGGCCGTGCGCGACCGCGAGGGCGCCTACCTCGGCACGCTCGAGTGTGTACAACCCATGGGGTTTGCGCGCGACCACTTCGCAGAGGGCTAGCGCCCGCAGGTGGGAGCGCCCGCTCTTCTCGCCCGCGCCCCCGCACGTTTTTCCCAAGGTCTGGGCCCGCGCCGGAGCCGCGCACGATCGTGCGGGTGCCGGCGCGGGCAATGGTTTTGAAACGGTTTCGCATTCGTAACCGTCACGTTGGGGAAACTCAAATGCAACCAGTCCCCGCTATCATGCAAAATGTACGAAGGGTCCGCAAACGCGGCCCAGTCGACTTTACAGAGGAGGACTGATGTCTAAGGACAAGGTCACCGAGGAGTACGGCAGCCTGGTCTTCACCGACCAGGACATGCAGGAGCGACTACCGAAGCCCACCTACAAGGAGCTTCGTCGCGTGATCGACGAGGGCAAGGAGCTCAACCTCGACATCGCGAACGAGGTCGCGCACGCAATGAAGGACTGGGCGCTCGAACACGGCGCCACGCACTTCACGCACTGGTTCCAGCCACTCACCGGCATCACGAGCGAGAAGCACGACAGCTTCATCAACCCCAACGGCGACGGCACCGTCCTCATGGCGTTCAGCGGCAAGGAGCTCGTCCAGGGCGAGCCCGACGCGTCGAGCTTCCCCTCCGGCGGCCTGCGCGCCACGTTCGAGGCCCGCGGCTACACCGTGTGGGACCCCATGAGCCCCGCGTTCATCAAGGACGAGGTCCTGTGCATCCCCACCGCGTTCATCAGCTACACCGGCGAGGCGCTTGACAAGAAGACCCCGCTGCTGCGTTCCGAGGTCGCCCTCGAGAAGCAGGCGAAGCGCGTCCTTGGCCTGTTTGGCAAGAAGCCGAGCCGCGTCTACACCACGATCGGCCCGGAGCAGGAGTACTTCATCATCACCGAGGACGACTACAAGGCCCGCCCGGACCTCGTCCTCACCGGCCGCACCCTGTTTGGTGCCGAGCCCGCCAAGGGCCAGGAGCTCGAGGAGCACTACTTCGGCACCATCCGCCCCTCCGTCAACGCGTTCATGAAGGAGGTCGACGACGAACTCTGGAAGCTCGCCGTGCCCCTGAAGACGAAGCACAACGAGGTCGCGCCCTGCCAGCACGAGTTCGCCCCCATCTTCGAGAAGGGCTCGCTGGCCATCGACGACAACCTCCTCACCATGGAGAAGCTCAAGCTCCTCGCGACCCACCACGGCTTTGCCTGCCTCGAGCACGAGAAGCCGTTCGAGTACGTCAACGGCTCCGGCAAGCACAACAACTGGTCCGTCTCCGCTGACAACGAGAACCTCCTCGAGCCGGGCGACGACCCCCAGGACAACCTGCAGTTCCTGGTCTTCCTCGCGTTCCTCGTCGCCGCGGTCGACGACCACGCCGACCTGCTGAGGGCATCCGTAGCCTCCGCCGGTAACGACCACCGCCTCGGCGCGAACGAGGCGCCTCCCGCGATCATCTCCGTCTTCCTGGGCGACGCGCTCACCCCGATCGTGGACGCACTCATCAAGAAGGAGCAGCCCGAGGCCCACGACCGCGCCCGCATGGACCTTGGCGTCCCCGCGCTGCCCAACGTCCTGCGCGACAACACGGACCGCAACCGCACCTCCCCGTTCGCCTTCACCGGCAACAAGTTCGAGTTCCGCATGTGCGGCAGCCAGCAGAACCTCTCCGACCCCAACGTCGTCCTCAACACGGCCGTCGCCGAACAGTGCGAGCGCTTCGTCAGCTACATCGGCGAGCACTCCGACGAGGACTTCACGACCGCTGCCATGCGCTTCGTCCGCCACACGTTCCGCGACCACGAGCGCATCCTGTTCGACGGCAACGGCTACTCCGAGGACTGGGAGAAGGAGGCGGAGCGCCGCGGCCTGCCGAACCTCAAGAGCACGCCGGACGCCATCCCCAGCATCGTCAAGCCCGAGAACATCGCGTTCTTCGAGAAGTACGGCGTCCTCAGCGAGGCGGAGACCCGTGCCCGCTACGTCGCCAAGGCAGAGCAGTACGCGAAGCTCCTCAACATCGAGGCCAACACGATGGTGAACATGGCCCGCACCATGTACCTGCCCGCCATCAGCGCATACGCCGGCGACCTCGCGACGAGCGTCGCGACCCGCGCCGAGATCGGCGTGGACGCCGCCGCCGACAAGGCGACCGTCAAGGCCCTGAGCGAGGGCTCCGCAGCGATCCTGGCCGCGACCGACGAGCTCGAGGCCGCAAACGCGAAGGCCCGCGAGCTGGACGACGTCGCCGCCGAGGACAACGCCTACCGCGACGAGGTCCTGCCCCTCATGGACAAGCTCCGCGCGGCCGTCGACGCCATGGAGACCGTCACCAGCAAGGACTACTGGCCGGTCCCGAGCTACAACGACATGCTGTTCTACGTGTAGCCCCAGAGCACAGCTCATCGTAAGAGAGGGACCTCGTCACGCAGGTGCGCGGCGAGGTTCTTTCTTGTTGACATGCCGTCTTCGGGCACGGACATGCCTAGGTTACCCACCTAGGGCCGCAAGCATGTCGACTCACTGCCACCATCCTGCACTCCTCGACGTTCCCCATGCTGCATCACCTCGGGCACATGGTCACGCGGACGTCACGCGGCATAGAAAAGGCCCCCACCGTTGATGAACTGCGTCCCAAAACTTGGACGGCCAAATAGAGACTAAGCCGTATTCAGGGACTGATTCCGGAACTCCTCCGGGGTCAGTCCCTTCAGTTTAACTT
>CACWMM010000095.1:0-4653 GCA_902761955.1 uncultured Olsenella sp.
CCGCGGAAGCGGTGCCACGCGGGAAAGTTGTGCCCGATCGTGGCGCCGGTGGTGGCGGCAAGGCCGCACACCGCGGCGTTCGCGGGAAAGAGCGCCCGCGCCACCAGCCACGCGGCGAGCGTTTTAGCAATGTCTCCGGCAAGCACGAGCGCAGCCGCCCTCGTGCCCAGCTCGTGGCCCACGTTTGCCATGCCGGGGTTGCCAACGCCCACCTGGAACACGGACTTCCCAACCAGGCGCCGGCATACCACGTCCGCCGTCAGAAAGCAGCCAAACGCATAGCCTATCAAGAGCGAGAAGAACTGGTCCATGGTGCCCTCTTCCTTATGTTGGGTGACAGCGCGGCGCGGCTGCGGGGCCGCGGGCGCCTAGCCTGCGTCCGCCTGGCGGGCGGCCTCTGCCAGAAGCGGCGACATCGCGCCCTGCGACACCAGGTCCACGCGGTGCATCGCGCGCGAGACCGCCGTGTACAGGCGGCGGCGGGCAAGCGGCGTGTCGGGGTACGCGTCGCGCGTCCGGCACGATCACGTGGTCAAACTCCAGGCCCTTCGCAAGCGCCAGGTCCATCAGCACCACGCCGTCCTTCGGCAGCTCCTCCGAGCCCCTCATCGTCACCAGGGCCGGGCACTTCTCGCCCAGGCGCTTGGAAAGCCACGCCACGCGGCGCCGGTCCGCGGCCACCACGGCCGCAAGGCCCTCCTCCGCCGCGGCGGCGTTCACGATCTGTGCCAGCGCGTCCAGGTACGCGTCCGGGTCGTCCTGACCGTCTGCCACCTGCGTGAAGCCGGGCGCCACGCCCTCGCGCTGCACGGAGGTCAGCTGCACGCGCTCGTCCGCGTCCATCAGGCTCGCAAACAGGCGCGTGATCTCTGGGCTCGATCGGTAGCTCGTCAGCAGCTGGCACTCCTCCACGCTGCCGTGCGTTGACTCGAAGATCTGCCGGATCTGCTCAAACGTGGCCGTGCCCTCGTGGATGGCCTGGTTGCGGTCGCCCAGCAGCAGGAAGTGCGCGCGGCCAAAGTAGCGCGCCAGCACCATGAGCTGCGTCTGCGTGTAGTCCTGCACCTCGTCTATCATCACGTAGCGCGCGTCGTCCGCGCCATGGCCGGTCACGAGCATCTTCAGGAACAGCCACTCCGCCGCGCTCATGTTGGTCTTGCCCAGCATGCGGCAGCCCAGGCGGTCCAGGCGCAGCCACGTGAGGTTCTCGATGTCGTCGTGCGCCGGGGCAAAGCGCGCCGTCAGCAGGCGCTTGGCGTAGGCCAGGATCTCGTCGTCGTTCGACGGCGCGATGACCTCGCCAAACGCCTCGACCTGCTCGTCCACGTCCATGGCGAGCATCTGCTCCTGCAGCTCCTCGTCGTGGGCCATCGTCGCGATGCGGCGGTCCAGTCTGTCGTGCAGCTCGTCCTTCACCAGGGCTATCATGCGCGGCCCCACCCCAAAGCGCTCGAACTTGCGCACCGCGCTCGCAACCGATCCCGCGCGCAGCAGCACGGTGTCGCCCACGCGCACGTCGCGCAGGTCCGCCTCGTCGAGCGTCGCGCCCTCAAGGCCGCGCTCAAGCCGCGCCAGCGACTCCGGGCTGTCATCCGCGCCGGTCGCGCGGTCGGCCAGGCCCATGCCCGCCAGAAAGTCGCGCCAGGTGAACGTCTGCGGATTGGACTCGCCCAGGGTGGGGAGGACGGTGTCTATGTACTTCTCGAACACGTTGTTTGGCGTGAAGAGGTACACCTGGTCAGGCCTGAGGGTCTGACGCTCGCGATAGAACAGAAACGCGATGCGCTGCAGCAGCACGGACGTCTTGCCCGATCCCGCGATGCCGTCCACAAGGAGCACCGGCACGTCGTCGTGGCGCACCACGCGGTTCTGCTCGCGCTGGATGGTCGCCGTGATGGCCTGCAGCTTCTGCGAGTGGTGGCGCTTCAGCGCGCCCAGAAGCAGCGAGTCCTCGATCGCGACCGTCGTGTCGAAGTACGCGTTCAGGCGGTCGCGCGTGATGTCAAACTGCCGACGCAGCTCCAGGTTCACCGTGCGCACGCGGCCGTCCACCTTGTACGAGGTGGGGCCCATCTCCTGGTTGTAGTACGTCTCGGCCACGGGGTTGCGCCAGTCCACAATGAGCGGCATGCGGTTCTTGTCCGTCATGCCGGCCGAGCCAATGTACACGTCGCGCGCGGGCCGGCCGGGGCGCATCTGCAGGCGCACCTTCGCAAAGTACGGCTGCCGCAGGAGCATCATGCAGCGGCCCAGCTTCTCCACCTCGAAGTCGTGCTGCTGGTTGTAGGTGTCGATTACGGAGTTCAGCGTCTCGATCGCGGCCAGGGTCTCCATGGTCTCGTCCGCGCCGCCAAAGTCGATGCGCACCTCGTCCGAGAGGTCTTTCAGGTCCTTCGCGGCCTGCCTGTGCTTGACCTCGATCTCTTCCGTCAGGATATCGCGCATCTCTTCCAGCTGCGCGTATATCTTCGCCAGGTGCTCCTGCTCTTGCGAGAAGATCTTGTCTTCCATCGTGCTCCTATGCGTCAAGTGCGGAAAGGTCCACGCTAAGGGCCCCTGCCGCAGCCTCGTTCGTCACCGTCTTGCGGCTGGCTTCCTCGGGCTGCCACGCGGGAATGTCCCCGGGGAGCTCGCCCTCGCGCCAGATCCTCCGTACCATGAGCGCCGCCTGGCGGCCTACCTCCGCGTAGTCGTAGCCACAGGTGGCGAGGCCGCCTGCCTCCACCATGCCCGCCTCGCCGCAGATGATGGGCAGCCCAGCCGCCGTGGCCGCCTTCGCGTACGCCTTCATGCCCAGCGCCACGGTGTTGTCCGTGGGGGCGTAGCACACGTCCACCTTGCCCACCATCGAGCTCAGGGCCTCGCGCATGCCGTCCGCGTTTGCCGCGGAGAAGCGCGTGGCCTCCAGGTTGCGGCTGGCTGCCGCGTCCTCGGCCATGGACGCTTGGACCTCCGAGTTGGTCTCGGCCGTGCAGTACAGGATGCCAACGCGCCTGGCGGATGGCAGCAGCCTCTGCAGCAGGTCAAACTGCGCCTCCACGGGAGTGAGGTCCATCGCGCCGGTCGCGTTGCCGCCGGGCTTTTTGTTGCTGTTGGCGACGCCCGCCGCGGCCAGGTCCGTGATCGCGGCGCCCACGACGGGCATCTGCGGCACGATGCTGGCAATTGCCTGTAGCGCCGGAGTGCCCAGCGCCACGGCGAGGTTGCACTTCTCCCTCGCGAACGCCCCCGCGACGCCCTGGCAGAACAGCACGTCGTTGTTGGCGTGCTGCACGTCGAGCTTGTAGCGCATTCCCGAGGACTTGAGCTCCTGCTCAAACCCCTTGCGCGCACTGTCGAGCGCCGCGTGGTCCGCAAGCTGCAGCACGCCAATCTTGCACGTGCCTTTGTGAGGCTTGCCAATGACCGCGGCTGCCCCGCCGCCGGAGCCCGAGCCGCCCTTTGAGCCGGCGTCGCAGCCGGCGAGCGCGAGGCCGGCCAGCCCCAGCGCCGAGCCGCCCAGTACCCTAAGCGCCTCTCGCCTTGTCACGCATCCGCTTGCGTACTTGCCCATGCAGACTTCCTCCTGGTGGTGCGGTGGGTCCGCCGCCAGCGCGTCGGCCCCAGAATAAATCCCTCCCATTATCGCACGGGTGCCTCCCGCGGGCGAGAAGTACCACGACCTTGCCCGATGCTACGGCCGGGGGAGTGGGGCGCAGGTGGCGGTACTGGTGGCGGAGCTGGCAGTGCCGTGGGCGCAGCTGGTGGTGCTGTGGGCGCAGCTGGCAGTGCTGGCGGTGGCGTTCGCGTCGGGTGGCGTGACGAATTGTGGAGATGCCTTCACAAATCGAAGTCCTCCTTTACAGCGGTGAACCTTGTCCTTATATTTATTACTCGCGCACAGGGTGCGCCCAGACATTGCGGGGTGGAGCAGTCTGGTAGCTCGCCGGGCTCATAACCCGGAGGTCGTAGGTTCAAATCCTGCCCCCGCGACCAAGAACTTTTAGCAGCTCAGAGGCATTGTTTCTCTGGGCTGTTTTCTTTTGGTTAAATAGTGCGGCGAAGAAATAGCGAAGAAAATAAGACGGAATCATGCACAAAGAAGCCTACCGGAGTGCAATAAAGCCAAACGCTGGTAAAAAAGACCGGACTAGCACGTAGAATCTTTCTCAGTGGAAAAGGCTATCAAATGAGGGTTCGTATGCCGGGGAAGAAAGCCGATGCAGAAGCCTTTGCAGGCGGGTGGCGAACAAGGGAAATGAGAACCAGGACGCGCAGCGGTTCTGGATCGACTTCTATCAGAACGTCCTGGGCGTGGAGGACGCAGTCTCGAAGCTTGAATTCGAGAAGCCCGTTTCTACCGGTGCAAGCACGCATGAGGGGTATATCGACGTCTTCATACCGTCAGCAAAAACCCTTGTCGAACAGAAGTCACTTGGAATCGATCTCGCCAAGGAGGAGACGCGCCAAGGACGCAAGGTGACACCAGTGAAGCAGGGCAATGCCTACGCCCAGGGCATGCCGCTCTCGTAGCAACCGCGCTATATCATCGCCTGCAACTTCTCGGATTTCTGGGTCTTCGACCGTGAGAGAGATTCACTCTGCCGGGAGCCTCTCTTCAAGTTGCCACTTGCCGAACTTCCGAAGAACCTCGCCGCCATCCAGTTCCTCAAG
>CACWMM010000096.1:0-4159 GCA_902761955.1 uncultured Olsenella sp.
GGGAGGGGGGAGTTTCGTTGCATAGCTTCAGTACCCTCCACCCGCTGAGCGGGTGGCTTTCTGTGCCGCACTACGCGCGGCACAGGCTAAAGCCATTGAGCAAACGCCCGGGCGAGAAGATCAGCTCTTCTCGCCCGGGCGCCTTTCTTGCGTCAGCCTTTCGTGGAGGTTGCGGACCTGCTACTCGTCATCCTCGATGAGCGTGTCGTCCAGCTCCTCCTCGCCGCCAATGTCGACGGGGTCCTCGTCGTCGGCCTCCTTGGCACCAGCGGCCGCAAGGTCGAGGGAGCCCTGCATCGGGTTCGCCTTCGCGGCCTTCTTCTTGTGCGCAACCATCCTGGCAACGGCGCTGATCTTGTCGTTCTCGCCCAGGTTCATGATCTTCACGCCCTGGGTCGCTCGGCCAAGCCTCGAGATGTCGCTCGACTTCACGCGAATCACGACGCCCTCCTCTGACACGATCATCAGCTCGTGCTGAGGACCAACGACACGGCACGCAACCAGGTTGCCCTTCTTCGCGGTCATCGCGATGGTAGCCACGCCCTGGCCGCCGCGCTTGTGCTCCGGGTACTCGGACACGGGCGTGCGCTTGCCGTAGCCGCGGTCCGTGATCACCAGCAGGTCGCCGTTGCCGTTCGTTATCTCCATGCCCAGCATCTTCGCGCCGTCCTTCAGCGTGATGCCTCGGACGCCAGAGGTGTCGCGGCCGGTCGGGCGAATCTCGGCCTCGTCAAACAGGATGGCCTTGCCCAGGTCGGAGCACAGGATGACCTTCTCGCCAGACTTGACCCTCCTCACGTTGACCAGCTCGTCGCCCTTCTTCAGGTTGATCGCGATGATGCCGTCGCGGCGGCTCTTGTCGTAGTCGCTCATGGCGGTCTTCTTGATCATGCCGTCACGCGTGGCAAACAGCAGGTACTCGTCCGCGGGGAACTCCCTCGTGGTGATGACGGCCGTCGGGTGCTCGCCCTCCTCAAGCGGCAGCACGTTCACCAGCGCGGAGCCCCTGGCATGGCGGCTGCCCAGCGGCAGCTCGTGCACCTTCAGGCGGTACACCTTGCCTTTGTTCGTGAAGAACAGGACGTAGTCGTGGGTGGACGCCACAAACAGGTCCTCGACGAAATCATTGTCCTTAAGCGAGAGACCCTGGACGCCCTTGCCGCCGCGCTTCTGGGAACGGTACGTCGCCACGGGCAGGCGCTTGACGTAGCCGGAGTGCGTGAAGGTAACGACCATGTCCTCCTCGGCGATGAGGTCCTCGACGTCGAGGTCCACGGGCGCGTCAGAGATCTTCGTGCGGCGCTTGTCGCCAAACTTCTGGGCAATCTCCTGCATCTCGGTCTTGATGACCTCGAGGATCTTCCTCTGGTCCGCAAGGAGTCCCTCGTAGTACTCGATGGCCTTGCGCAGGCCGTCGAGCTCGTCCTGGATCTTGTCGCGCTCCAGGCCGGTCAGGCGGCGCAGGCGCATCTCGAGGATTGCCGTCGTCTGGATCTTGGTGAACCCAAACCTGTTGATGAGCCTCTCGGAGGCCTCCGTGTCCGTGCGGCTGGAGCGGATGATGGTGATGACCTCGTCGATGTGGTCAAGCGCAAGCAGAAGACCCTCGAGGATGTGCGCGCGGGCACGCGCCTTCGCAAGGTCGAACTTCGTGCGACGGGTGACCACGTCGACCTGGTGGTCGATGTAGTACTGCAGCATCTCGCGCAGCGTGAGCGTCCTGGGCACGCCGTCGACCAACGCAAGGTCGATGATGCCGAAGGAACTCTGCAGCGCGGAGTACTTGTACAGGTTGTTTAGGACGACCTCAGGGACCGTGCCCTGCTTCAGCATGAGCACGAGGCGCAGGCCCTTGCGGTTGGACTCGTCGCGCATGTCGGTGATGCCGTCGATGCGCTTCTCGTTTACCAGGGCCGCGATCTTCTCCTGCAGGGTACCCTTGTTCACGCCGTACGGGAACTCGGTGAAGACGAGCTTGTTGCGTCCGCCCTTCGTGGACTCCACGTGCGCCTTCGCGCGAATGGTGATGATGCCGCGGCCGGTCTCGTACGCCTGCTTTATGCCCTCGGAGCCCATGATGAGGCCGCCGGTCGGGAAGTCGGGGCCCGGCATGACGGTCATGAGCTCGTCCACCGTCGCGTCCGGGTTGTCGATCAGCATGCAGACGGCATTGATCGCCTCGCGCAGGTTGTGCGGAGGAATGTTCGTCGCCATGCCGACCGCGATTCCCTGCGAGCCGTTTACCAGCAGGTTCGGGAAGCGCGCCGGCAGGACCACGGGCTCCTGCAGCGACTCGTCGTAGTTAGGCTGCCAGTCGACCGTGTCCTTGTTCAGGTCGCGCAGAAGCTCCATCGCCGGGCGGGCAAGACGCGCCTCGGTGTAACGCATTGCCGCGGCGCCGTCGCCGTCGATGTTGCCAAAGTTGCCATGGCCGTCAACCAGGGGCACGCGCATGCTGAACCACTGGGCCAGGCGGACCATGGCGTCGTACACGGCAGAGTCGCCGTGCGGGTGATACTTACCGATGACTTCGCCAACGGTCCATGCCGACTTCTTGTGGGGCTTGTTCGGGAAGATGCCCGCCTCGTTCATGGCGTACAGAATGCGCCTGTGAACGGGCTTCAGGCCGTCGCGCACATCCGGGAGCGCGCGAGCCGTGATGACCGACATGGAGTACTCGATGAACGACTGCTCCATCTCGTGGCCGAACTCGTGGAACTGCAGGCGCCCGCCATGCACGTCCACGCCGTCGCCGGCGCCGCGGTTATCATCGCCCATCTGGAGCTGGTCGTCGGAGTCGTCGTCCTCGACGTCGTCGTCCTCGTCGGAGTCTCCGTCGTCCATACCGGCCTCGTCCTCCGCGTCCGGGTCGTACACCGGAGCGTCGGAGTCGTCCGACTCCGCCCTGTCCAGCAGGCGCTGCAGGTCCTCGGGCAGGGTGACGTCGTTGTCACCGCCCTGTCCCAGGCCGTCGTTGCTGTTGCTGTTATCTGCCACTTATCGTGCCTTTCGTCTGTCGTGAAAACCAAGCTCGCGCCGCTAGGCGTCCAGGAAGCGGGCGTCCTTCGCGTGCTTCTCGATGTAGTCCCTGCGGTACTCGACGGAGGTTCCCATCAGTCGCGAAACCGCCTGTTCCGCGCGGGCGGCGTCCTCGATGCCGATCCTCTGCAGGATGCGCGTCTTCGGGTCCATGGTCGTGTCCGCCAGCTGCTGCGGGTCCATCTCGCCAAGGCCCTTGTAGCGCTGGACGGTGTACTTGCGCTGCTTGCCCTCTGCGTCTCGCGGCACGTACTGCTCGATCGCCTGGGCGAGAAGAGCCTCCTCCGCAGTCTTGCCGTCTGGGTACACGTAGTGGATTTTCTTGCCCACCTTCACGCCAAAGATCGGCGGGCAGGCGCTGTAGATGTAGCCGGCATCGATCAGCGGACGCATGTACTTGTAGAAGAACGTCATCAGCAGAATGCGGATGTGAGCGCCGTCGACGTCTGCATCGGTCATGATGATGATCTTGTGGTAGCGGGCCTTGTTGATGTCGAAGTCGCCCGCGTCCGTCGTGACGCCGGTACCGATGGCCGTGATCAGGCTCTGGATCGTGTCGGAGTTGAACGCCCTGTGGTCGCCCACGCGCTCGACGTTCAGGATCTTGCCGCGAAGCGGAAGGATGGCCTGGATGTCTCGGCGGCGGCCGTCCTTCGCAGATCCGCCTGCCGAGTCACCCTCGACGATGAAGAGCTCGGTCATGGCCGCGTCGCGCACGGAGCAGTCCGCGAGCTTGCCGGGAAGCGACGCAGACTCGAGGATGCTCTTGCGGCGCGTCGCCTGGCGCGCCTTCTGGGCCGCAAGACGTCCCTTCGCGGCGCTCGAGGCCTTCTTGAAGATCTCCTTCGCCTGCTTCGGGTGCTCTTCCAGGTAGTCCGCAAGGCCGCGCGCCACGATCTTGTTCGTGAGCGTCCTCATGTACGAGCTGCCCAGCTTCGCCTTAGTCTGGCCCTCGAACTGCGGGTCGGGAAGCTTGACGGAGATGACGGCCGTCAGACCCTCGCGGATGTCGTCACCGGTGAGGTTCGCCTCCTTCTCCTTCAGGAGCTTGTGGCTGCGGGCGTAGTCGTTCACCGTCTTCGTGAGGGCCGTCCTGAAGCCCTCCAGGTGCATGCCGCCC
>CACWMM010000097.1:0-4927 GCA_902761955.1 uncultured Olsenella sp.
ATGCGCGAGGTGGGTGCCACGCCGGAGACCTGCCACACGCTGGGCGGATCGGTGGTGCACGTTGCCGTGGACGGCGCGTACGCCGGGCACGTGCACGTTGCGGACGAGGTGAAGCCGGACGCGGCGGAGGCCATCCGCGCGCTGAGGGAGCTGGACGTGCGCCGTACCGTCATGCTGACGGGCGACCGCGAGGTGACGGCAGAGATGGTGGCGCGCGAGCTTGGCATCGACGAGTTCCACGCCGAGCTTCTGCCCGAGGACAAGCTCGACCAGGTGGAGGGCCTGATGGACTCCCGCGAGGAGGACGCGACCCTCGCGTTTGTGGGCGACGGCATAAACGACGCCCCCGTGCTTGCCCGCGCGGACGTGGGCATTGCCATGGGCGCCATGGGGTCTGACGCCGCCATCGAGGCCGCGGACGTGGTGCTGATGGACGACAAGCCGTCGAACGTGGCCGTCGCCATGCGCATAGCCCGGCGCACGCTGCGGATTGCCCGTCAGAACATCGTGTTCGCGGTGGCAGTGAAGGTCGCGATACTGGCGCTGGCCGCCGTGGGCCTGGCCCCCATGTGGCTTGCGGTCTTTGGCGACGTGGGCGTGATGGTGCTGTGCGTGCTGAACGCGACGCGCGCGCTGAGGTAGCTTTGGCGACGTGGGCGTGATGGTGCTGTGCGTGCTGAACGCGACGCGCGCGCTGAGGTAGCGGCGCGGACGGCAGAGCGCGGCTGGACCCATGATAGCCGCGCGGCGGGCGCTCGCGCTAGAATGGCCTAACGCGCCACACGACGCAACGCACGCCGCCGACCACCCACCCCGAAGGAGCACCATGCACATTCCGGAGAACTACCTGAGCCCATCCACCTGCGGCGTGTTCGCCGTTGCCATGGTGCCCGTATGGATGCGCGCCGTGCGCCACGTGCGCGAGGAGGTGCCGCGCCAGAAGATGCCGCTCGTGGGCGTGGCGGCCGCGTTCTGCTTTCTGGCCATGATGTTCAACGGCGACGCTTGCCATAAGCATCGCGCTGGCGATCCAGGCTGTGATGTTTGGCGACGGCGGCATCCTGGCGCTGCCGGCGAACTGCTTCAACATGGCGTTTGTGCTGCCGATGTGCGGATACGCCGTGTACGGCCTGGTGCGCGGGCGAGAAGGACGGCACACCGGCGCGAGGGCGGGCTCGGGACGCCCGGGCCTGGGACGCGAGCTTGCTGCGGCCGGCGTGGGCTCCTACGTGGGCATCAACGCCGCCGCCCTGTGCGCCGCCATCGAGTTTGGCGTGCAGCCGCTGCTGTTTTCTGACGCGGCGGGACGCGCGCTGTACTGCCCGTACCCACTGTGGGTGTCCGTTCCGGCAATGCTTGTGGGGCACCTGACCGTGTGGGGCGCCGCGGAGGTGGTGTTCACGGTTGGCATCCTGGCGTTCGTTCGCAGGGTGGCGCCGGGCTTTGGCCTGGGAGACCTTGCCGGTGACGGCGTGCAGGCCGCACCGGTGCGCGCGGCGCGTCCCGTGCTGGCACTGGTGGCGGCACTTGCCGTGCTGACGCCGCTTGGACTTCTGGCCACGGGCGACGCCTGGGGCGAGTGGTCCACGGCGGACCTTGCCGCGCAGGTGGGCTACACCCCCACCGGAATGGCGCACGGATGGGAGTGGGCGTCGCTCATGCCCGACTACTCCCTGGGGGCGCTGCCGTCGTGGCTGGGCTACGTGCTGAGCGCCGCGATCGGCGTGGGCGCGCTGCTTGTTGCGTTCAGGCTGCTTGGCGCGGGCGCGTCTTCCCGCGTTGACTTTGGGCCGCGCCACGATGGCTAGCGGCGACGGGCAAGACGCGGGGCAGGCCGGGCTTCCCACATGGCTCACGCGCGACGAGGAGTACGAGCCGCCACGGGAGCGGGGCAGCTTCGTGACGAAGAGCATGCTGGGCATGGCGGGCGTGCTCGCGCGGATGCGCCTGGACGATGGTCAGGCAGGGCCGCTGAGCCCCTCCGCCCCGCTGAAGCTTGTACTGGGGCTTGCGATGATCCTGCTGACCTCGCTCAGCCAAAACTACGCCTTTGTGCTGGTGGCGCTGGCGCTTGCCCTTGTGCGTGCCGCGCTCTTGCCCGCCCGGGCCCTGAGGCGCACGGCCGCGGTGGCCGGCGTTGCGGCGGCGCTCACGTTTGTTGTCATGCTGCCGGCGACGCTGTTGGGGCAGGCGCACTCCGCGGTGCTCTTGGGCACGAAGGCCCTGGTGACGACCGCCATCGCCATGGAGGTGACGCTCGGCACGCCCGTGGGTGCGCTGACGCGCGCCCTGCGCACGCTGCGCGTGCCGGCCACGGCCGTGCTGACGCTCGACCTTGCGCTGCGGAGCATTGTGGACCTGGGCTGCGTGGCCGAGGAGGTGCTGTGCGCCCTGCGCCTGAGGAGCGTGGGCCGCGACCACGACAAGAGGTCTTCCATCGGAGGCGTCGGCGGCGTGCTGCTGCTGAAGGCTGGCAGGTCCGCGGCCGAGACGGCGGACGCGATGGCGTGCCGCGGCTTCGACGGCTCCTACGACGTGGCGCCCGAGAGGCGCCGCCCGCACCAGCGCGCGGTCGACTGCGCGTGGCTGCTGGGAACGGCGGCTCTTCTCGCCCTCTTCATCTATCTGCAAGGACTGGTCTAGATGCATCCCTACGTTCACCCACAGCGCCTCCACCACCCGCACGCAGCGGGCGCGCGACCGGCGCTCATGCGCTTTGACGACTTCTGCTTTGCCTACGACGACGTGCCCGTGCTGCGCCACATCGACCTTGAGATCGACGCAGGCGACTCCGTGGTGCTGATGGGCGACAACGGCTCGGGGAAGTCCACGCTGCTGCGCGCGATGAGCGGGCTGGTGCACCCGCAGGTGGGGACGTACCGCTTTGACGGACGGGTGGTGGACGCGGCCTCCATGCGCGACCCGGAGTTCAGCCGCCGGCTGCACCAGCGTGTGGGGTTCATCTTCCAGGACAGCGACAGCATGCTCTTTACGGCGAGCGTGGAGGACGAGGTGGCGTTTGGACCGTCGCAGATGGGGCTCTCCGCGAAGGAGGTCTCTGCGCGCGTGGACGACTGCCTGGGGCTTCTGGGCATTGGGCACCTGCGTGGGCGCGCGCCGTACAACCTTTCCGGCGGTGAGAAGAAGAAGGTGGCCATCGCGAGCGTGCTGGCCATGAACCCCGAGGCGCTGTGCCTGGACGAGCCGATGGCCGCGCTGGACGCCCGCACGCAGGAGTGGCTGCTGGGATTTCTGAAGCAGCTGAAGCACGCCGGCAAGACGCTGGTGGTGGCGACGCACGACCAGTCGCTAGCGGACGAGCTCGCGGACTACTTCGTGTACATGGGCGACTTCCACGGGTACGCCGACCGGCCCCACGTGCACGTGAACGAGTAGCGAGGCGGTGCGGCTCGCGCCAGCGCGCGTGTGCCGGAGGTGCCCAGACGACTACGCAACGCATTCGCCAATAAGCGGGCAGCGACGCTATCGGAGATCTCTTTACGCGCGGTAAAGCGTAACGCATCCCCCCAACAGAATTCACGCTTGCGCCCTACGCAACGTAGGGGTTTACCATCGAATCACGGCAGCGGCATGAAAGGGGGCGCAGCGCATGGAACACAAGGCCGGCGGCGGCAACGTGCACGCCGACCCGCAGCGCACGTACTCCGTGGGAGAGTTCTCCTCCCTCACGGGCGTGACGGTTCGGACGCTCTACCACTACGAAAGCCTTGGCCTCCTGCACCCGCGACGCCTGCCAAACGGCTACCGCCAGTACGGGCGCGCCGACGTCGACCGCATGCAGCAGGTCCTCATCCTGCGCGAGCTTGGCATGGGGCTCGCGGACATCGCGCGAAACCTGGACGTGCCGCCCGCGAAGCGACGCCAGGCGCTCCGCCACCACCTGGAGCAGCTCAGACGGCAGCGGGAGCGCCTGGACGGAATCATCGCGAGCGTCGAGGCGACGCTCGCAGAGTTGGACGGAGGAAGTTCCATGAGCACGGACGAGAAGTTCGAGGCATTCAAGCAGGGGCTTGTAGATGAAAACGAGCGCACCTACGGGCAGGAGGTTCGCGGACGCTGGGGCGACGAGGCCGCAGACGCATCGAACCAACGCCTGATGGGCCTTAGCCGCGAGGAGTTCGAGCGCGCCCAGCAGCTGGAGGCAGACGTCCGCCGCGAGGTGCTCGCAGGCCTCGCGGACGGCGATGCGGACGGGTCCCACGGCGCAGCCGCGGCGTCCGCGCACGCGGCGTGGCTCAGGCTCTTCTGGCCAGAGGGCACGTTCAGCCCCCAGGCGCACGCCGGCCTTGCCCAGATGTACCTGGCAGACGACCGCTTCCGCGCCTACTACGACGCTTGGGCGCCCGGCGCGACGGAGTTCCTCGTGCACGCCATCGAGCGCTCGGCCGGTCACTAGCCGCGGGGCGGTCACGGTGCGCGGCCGCCCCGCCCGGGCACCCCTCGCGCGTCGCCCTACGCGTCGAGCTCTCCGTAGAACGAGCTCAGCAGCTCCGCGGACTTGTGCAGCGCCGCCAGCTCGTCCTCCTGCAGGTCGATCTCCACGATCTCCTTCACGCCGGTGTGGTCCAGGATCGCCGGGACGGAGAGAAACGTGCCGTTGAGGCCGTACATGCCGTCAACGCGCACGGACACCGGCATGATGCTCTTCTCGTCCAGGAGGATGGACTTCGCGATGGCCGTCACGCTCGCCCCGATGCCGTAGCAGGTGTTGCCCTTGCGGCTGAACACGTCCCAGCCGGCCTGGACCGTGCGCTTGCGCAGGTCCTCGCGGGTGGTGCCGCGCGTGCGCGGGGCGTTGTCGCGCAGGACGTCGTCCACGCGCTTGCCGCCTATGGTCGCGCTGTTCCAGCTCACGATTTCCGAGTCGCCGTGCTCGCCCAGCACGAACGCCTCAACGCTCGCGGGC
>CACWMM010000098.1:0-5123 GCA_902761955.1 uncultured Olsenella sp.
AAAGAACGGCAGGCTCGACATCGAGCTCAAGGTTGACGGCCTCGACGACGGCTCCGCCACGGCAGACTTCGCCAAGAGCTTCCTGCTGCAGGCGCAGGGAACGTTCCCCAACCAGAACTTCAAGCTGGATAACGCGAGCAACGCCACCATCGCCACCAGTGGCAGCAACACCGTCCTGACGTACGTGCTCATCCCGGGGCAGAGCGGCGACTGGCACATCACCGGCGACGCGCACGACTTCACGTACGGCGGCTGGCAGATTGCCGCCATGCCGCTTGACCTGAACCTCGACACCAGCAAGATCGACACGTCCGAGCTCTCGAACGCCACGGCGAAGCTGCAGAACGGCGTGGACCAGCTGGATGCCGGCGGCGCAAGGCTGCGCGACGCGCTGGGGCTCCTCTCCAACGGCGCCGGACAGGCGGCCACGGGCGCAGGCACGCTCGCTGCGGGCGCGGACCAGCTCGCCGCGGGCACGAGCGAGGCAAAGGCGGGCACCGGCAGGCTGGCCGCCGGCGCGGGCACGCTCGCGTCCGGCAGCGCGAGCCTCAGCAGCGGCAACGCGAAGCTCGCGGCAGGCGCACGGCAGCTCAGCCAGGGCGCCGGCGCCCTGCGCGACACCCTGCGCAGCCAAAGCGGCACGTTCGACAGGCTCGACTCCGGCGCAAAGCAGGTAGCCGGCGGCACACAGCAGCTGTACCAGGCGCTTTCCTCCACCCTGCCCCAGCAGCTGCTCACGGTCAACCAAGGCCTCAGCCAGACACGCCAGACGCTCGACGGCATCCAGCAGAAGCTCGCGACCATCAAGTCGCAGGCAGGCACCATGTCCTCCGCCGCGCAGGGCGCCATCAGCCAAGCGGAGGCCGTGAAGGGCGACCTCACCGCGATCGAGCAGGGCACGGGCGGCCTCACAACGGCGCTGCAGCAGGCAGGCACGTCCGCCGGCACGGCGCAGGCAGAGGCCACGGGCTCCAAGCAGGCGGCGGACGGCGCGAAGCAGGCTGCGGACGCGGCGGACTCGAGCGCGGCGTCCGCAAGCTCCCAGCTGGACGCGCTGCTTTCAGACACCACGCTCACCGCGGACCAAAAGGCCAAGATCCAGGCCGCGGACGAGCAGGCAAAGGCAGCCGAGAAGAGCGCGGGCGCGGCGTCGCAGCACGCTGCCATGGCCTCCTCGTATGCCGGCAAGGCGGCGGACGACTCGGGCTCCGCGCTCGGCACGATCAAGGGCCTTGGCACTTAGAAGGACGCGGAGGCGCTCAAGGGCACGCTCTCGCAGATGCAGGACGGCGTCAGGAACGTTGCCGGCGAGTCCGCGGACGTGCTGGCCAGCTCGCAGAAGGTGCTCGACGGCTCGCAGGCGCTCGTTGGCAAGACGCAGCAGCAGCTGGGCGCCATCGATCTGGGGCAGCTCAAGCAGCTGTCCGACGGCGCGGCGCAGGTGTCGTCCGGTGTGAGCGCGCTCGTGGGCTCGCTCAAGGCCACGAGCGGCACCACCACGATCGGCGGCGCGGTTTCCGGCATCGCGAGCGGCGCCAGCCAGCTTGATGGCGGTGCCGCGGCGGCCGCATCCGGCGCGAGCCAGGTCGCGGGCGGGGCGTCGCGGCTCAAGGGCGGCCTCGACACGCTGGGCTCCGGCGCCACGAGGCTCGACAGCGGCGCCGCGCAGCTCGCGTCCGGCGCGCACACGCTCGACGGCGGCCTGAAGACACTTGCAAGCGGAACGTCGCAGGCGCAGAGCGGCTCGGCCACGCTCGCTGACGGCCTCGACACGCTGAGGTCCTCCACCGACGGCATCGACCAGAAGGTCATCGACAAGCTCAAGGAAACCGTCAGGCAGAAGCTCGGCCAGGACTACCAGCTGCACTCGTTCGTGGACTCGTCGAACACCAACGTGAGCGAGGTGCAGTTTGTCTACGTCGTGGACGGCGTGAAAGAGGCGAAGTCCACGGGCGAGAAGGGCGACGCCTCCAAGGGCGGCTCAAAGTCCGAGTCCAAGTCCTCCAAGGACGGCAGCGCCACGAAGAGCGAGTCGTTCATCGACCGGCTGGGCGCGCTCTTCTCGGCAGACAAGCGCAAGGGCGAGTAGGCGACACACGGCGGCGTGCCGAAGCGCGTGACGGCATGCGCCGCTCCAGCCAATAGGAAGCGCAAACGAAGGCCGCGCCACGTGGGAAGACCCCGTGACGCGGCCTCTTTGTGCCCGGGCGGCCACATTCTGACCGCCCACGGAACCAAACTCGCGTAATGGCCCACGAATGGACGATGGAGCGACTTCTGGACCAAGTGGAACGAGACCTACGACAAGAGAACGGCTGTCATCAAGAAGTTCGTGGACAAGTATGACCTCAAGATAAGTGACAAATACGCCGACACGTTGAAGGAGCTCGTCGACAACGGCAAGGCCGCGAAGGCGCAGAACGATGAGAAGGACGCAGTTAACGCGCTCGTATCCTCCCTTCAATGGAGCACGACGGACGATGGGTACGGTAGCTACACGCTCACCGCAACCGCGCAGAACACCACGAAGTACAACATCAAGGATCTTTCCATCGTTCTTTCCCTGTACAACCAGAGCGGTGTGAAGCAGGAAGAGACCTACGCCAGCATCGATTCCTGGAAAGCAGGCGAGACGGTAAAGTTCGAGGCCTATCCGTCGGCCGCCCCGGCACGCGTCGAGGCATCGGTCGACTACTTCGACACTTCCAACGAGTAGCTTGGGTCGCCAAAGGTTTTCCAGCCACAACGGTGGGTCATCGCATCAGACGATGGCCCACCGTTTTTCATGCGGCGGTTCCCTGGGTGGATCACTTTCTGACAGATCACGCTCCTGTCAGAAAGTGATGAGATTAGAGGGCCAATACATTGTGAAAAGGCCTCTTCAAGCATCACTATCCGACAGATCGCACTCCTGTCAGTTAGTGGTATTTCACTATCTGACAGGTCACGCTTCTGTCAGTTTGTGAGGGCTGGCAGGCACCACTACCTGACAGATCGTGTTTCTGTCAGGTAGTGGGGGTTCCTGAGGGCTCACTTTCTGACAAATCGCGCTCCTGTCAGAAAGTGAGCCCGCCGCAGGACTCGTGGGAAAACCGTAGCGCGGCGGCGCGTCACGACCAAGCGCGCGTCCCGCGTGGCGGCACCGTGCTACAGTAGTGAGCAAGAACGCGCTGTTACTGACGGATAATCGTGGGCTACCACGGGGAAGCAGCGTGATACAAACCGCCGACCGTCTGGGCAAGCGCATTCCGCGAGGGGTGCCTTGCCCTTTGTGCGTTTTGGGGCTGGCTCCCTTGGACTGCGCCAAGAGAAAGGGAGACCATGCAGGACCTGCTCGAGCTTTTGCGCAACAACCCCTACCCCGGCCGAGGCATCGTCGTGGGCAAGGGCCGCGTCTACTACTGGATCATGGGGCGCAGCTCCAACAGCCGCAACCGCGTCTTCACCAAGACGGACGACGGCATCATGACGGAGGCGCACGACCCCTCCAAGCTCGAGGACCCCAGCCTCATCATCTATCACCCCGTCCGCACCATGGGCGACGCGCTGGTGGTCACCAACGGCGACCAGACGGACACCATCGTGGAGAAGAACAGCTTCCGCGACGGATGCATGGCGCGCAAGTTCGAGCCGGACGGGCCAAACTTCACCCCGCGCATCAGCTGCATCATAAACGCGGACGGCAGCTTCGAGCTGTCCATCCTCAAGGCGGAGGACCACGGTAGCGCAGACGGAGGCCGCTGCGTGCGCGAGTTCTTCTCGTACGAGGGGGCGGACGAAGGCCACGGCTACTTCATCAGCACCTACCAGGGCGACGGCGACCCGCTGCCCAGCTTTGCCGGCGAGCCCGTCGAGGTGACCATGCCCGAGCCGGACGAGGTCTGGGCGGCCCTCAACGCGGACAACAAGGTGAGCCTGTACGCGAACGTGGACGGCGACGTCCGCCTGTTCAACAAGAACCTGGGCGACTAGCCCCGCATCCGCACCACACAGCATCCGCGCCGCGCCCGACGGGCGACCCCCATTAGCCGGCGCACAACCCAAACGAGAGGAACACCATGAACGAGCTGCAGCTCAAGTACGGTATGAACCCCAACCAGAAGCCCGCGCGCATCTTCATGAAGGACGGCTCCGACCTGCCCGTCAAGGTGCTGCAGGGCCGCCCCGGCTACATCAACTTCCTGGACGCGCTCAACTCCTGGCAGCTGGTGCGCGAGCTCTCGCGCGAGACCGGCATGCCGGCCGCCGCTTCCTTCAAGCACGTGAGCCCCGCCGGCGCCGCCGTGGGCAAGCCGCTTTCCGAAACCGACAAGAAGATCTACTTCGTGGATGACGAGGGCGAACTCTCGCCCATCGCGTGCGCGTACATCCGTGCGCGCGGCGCAGACCGCATGAGCTCGTACGGCGACTGGGCGGCGCTTTCCGAGCCGTGCGACGCGCGCACGGCGCTCTACATCAAGCACGAGGTGTCCGACGGCATCATCGCCCCCGGCTACACGCCCGAGGCGCTAGAGATCCTTGCCCAGAAGAAGAAGGGCACCTACAACGTGGTCCAGATCGACCCCGACTACGAGTGCGCCCCCACCGAGACGAAGGACGTCTTCGGCATCACCTTCGAGCAGGGCCACAACTTCTTCCGCATCAACAAGGACCTGCTGACGGACGTCGTCACCAAGAACAAGGACATCCCCGAGGACGCGAAGATCGACATGATCGTGAGCCTCATCACCCTCAAGTACACGCAGTCAAACTCCGTGTGCTACGTAAAGGACGGCCAGGCCATTGGCGTGGGCGCCGGCCAGCAGAGCCGCGTCCACTGCACGCGCCTTGCCGGCAACAAGGCCGACACCTGGTACCTGCGCCAGCATCCCAAGGTCCTGGGCCTGAAGTTTGTGGACGGCATCCGCCGCGCCAACCGCGACAACGCGATCGACGTCTACATCAGCGACGAGCACGACGACGTCCTGGCCGAGGGCGAGTGGCAGAAGTGGTTTGCCCAGAAGCCCGAGGTCCTGACCCGCGAGGAGAAGGCCGCCTGGATCGCCACGCAGACCGGCGTGACCCTGGGCTCCGACGCGTTCTTCCCGTTTGGCGACAACGTGGAGCGCGCGCACAAGTCCGGC
>CACWMM010000099.1:0-3909 GCA_902761955.1 uncultured Olsenella sp.
GCGGGCGCTCTTTCCCGCGAACGCCGCGGTGTGCGGCCTTGCCGCCACCACCGGCGCCACGATCGGGCACAACTTTCCCGCGTGGCACCGCTTCCGCGGCGGCAAGGGCGTGACCACCACGTGCTCGGCCATCATACTGGCCGCGCCGGCGCTCGGGATCGCCTCGGCCGTGGCGGGCCTCGTGGTGGTGCTGCTGAGCGGCTACCTGTGCGTGGGCGCGGAGGCCATCACGCTCACGTTCTTGCTGGCGTGCTGCGTGGCGTATGGCCCTACCAGCGCGTACGCCGCGTATGCACTGGTACTGGCCGCGCTCATGCTGTGGGCGCACTGGAGCGCCCTTGTGGCGGCCGTCCACGGCACGCAGCCGCGCGCGAGCATCTCGGTCAAGTTCTGGAAGAGGCTGAGGCACGGGAGGTAGCATGCCCCGGAGGTGGTCCTTCTCGCCCAGAGCGAGAAGGACGTGCGACGCCGGCTGAGGCGCACGCGGCGCTAGCGGCCGCCGTCCGGCCGGTCGGCCCCGGGCGAGGCAGCCAGCACGTCGAAGCGGTTGACGCCCATGAGGATCTGCTGCACGTCAAGCGTACCCCAGATGGTAGAGCCGCGCTTCTGGCCGTGCGCGTAGACGCGCACGTTCTGGCGGCTGCCGATGATGGAGCGCGACCACTCCATGCGCTCGATGTCACGGTAGCGTATGGTGCGCTTGCGCCCCACGAACGGCGTGATCACCATGTGGTCGCGAAACGTCACCACGCTGTAGCGGCGCATCACGAACCACAGGCAGAACGTGGTCGCCACGAACGAGAGGAAGAACGACAGCACTACCAGCGGGCTCGCCGCGAACACGCCGAGCGAGCACAGCCACGTGAGCGCCGCGCCCAGCACCGCCATAAACAGCATCACGACGGAGAGCGTGCGCGTCAGCATGACGGGCACCACGTACGTGTCGTGGTGGCGGTGGTGCCGCTCCGCCATGCCGGAATCTGCCACGCGCTGGTACACCAGGGCAAAAACGGGCAGGGCGACCATCACGAGGCACAGGGTGAGCCAGCTCATGCGGCCTCGCTTCCCACGCCCCGACGGCACGCCCGCCATCGTATGCCCTTCATTCCCATTGCGCTTCCCCTTGTTCCGGATATCGACCCCTTACAGGATAGACGCACCACAGCGGCCCGCACGCCACGCTCTGGCATGCGGGCGGCTTGGCATCGCCTGCGGCGCACCCGTCGCCCAGCGGCACCGACGGTGCCGCGGACGGTACGACGAACTACTCCTGGGGCACGGCGAACTTCGCGACGAGGCGCTCCAGCAGGTCCACCGTCAGCTCCAGGCTGCGCACGGGCACAAACTCCCGCACGGAGTGGCACGAGTAGCCGCCCGTCGCGATGTTGGGGCACGGCAGCCCGCGGAAGCTGAGCTCCGCGCCGTCGGTTCCGCCGCGCACCGCGACGACCTTGGGGTCAAGCCCCACCTCGCGGTTCGCCTCCAGCGCGTGGGCAATCAAGAACGGGCAGTCGCCAAAGCGCTCCGCCATGTTGCGGTACTGCTGGCGAATCTCCACGGTCACGGTGCCCTCGCCGTAGCGGCCGTTCAAAAACGCCGCGATGTCGCGCAGCACCTGCTGCCTGCGCGCGAAGGAGGTGGCGTCGAAGTCGCGGATGATGTAGCCCAGCTCGACCTCGCTCGCGGTGCCCCGCACGTCGATCGGGTGATAGAAGCCCTCGCGGCCCTCCGTGTGCTCCGGGCGCTCCGCCGCGGGCACCATCTGCTGGAACTCGCTCGCCACGGTGATGGCGTTCACCATGATGTCCTTCGCGCTGCCCGGATGCACCATCACGCCGCGCACGCGCACGGTGGCCTCCGCCGCGCTGAAGCACTCGTAGTTGAACTCGCCCAGCGCCTCGCCGTCCACGGTGTAGCACCACTTCGCGCCAAAGCGCTCCAGGTCAAGCAGACGCGCGCCGTGGCCGATCTCCTCGTCCGGCACGAACGCGATCTTCAGCGTGGGATGCGGCAGCTCCGGGTGCGCCGCGAGGCGCGCCACCAGCGCGCAGATCTCCGCGACACCAGCCTTGTCGTCCGCCGAGAGGAGCGTGCTTCCGTCGCTCACAACGATGTCCTGGCCCACGAAGCCTGCCAGGTCCGGAACCTGGGCCGTCGTGGTGACGACGGGCTTGCCGTCCACGACGCCGTGCACCAGGTCGCCGCCCTCGTAGTGCACCACGTGCGGCCTCACGCCGGACGCGGGCGCGTCGAACGAGGTGTCGATGTGGGCGCACAGCCCCAGCGCGGGCAGGCCCTCGGCACCGGCGGAGGCCGGCAGGCTCGCGGTCACGTACGCGTGCTCGTCCACGCGCACGTCCTCGCAGCCCAGGGCGGAAAGCTCTTCTCCCAAAAGCCTTGCCATGTTGTGCTGGGCGGGGGTCGAGGGGGTCTCGGCCTCGTTGTCGGGGTTGGACTGGGAGTCCACCTGCACGTAGCGCATGAAGCGCTCGAGCACGTCGGACTGCTTGGGCTGGTATGCCATGGGGTCTCCTCTGGTTGTGATGGCATTGCGCGTTGACCCTTGTATGGTACCCCGCGCGGCGCGCGTCATTCCCGCCCATCCGGGGCCGCGTAGGCCCAAAGTGCTACGCTAGGATGCCGTGCGCAGGTCACGGGCCCCGTCGACCGCTGCACACACCGCAAACGCACGCGTCCGCCACCACGCGGGCGCAAGACTGCTGCAAGGAGATCCCCCACATGTCACTTCGCCGACGCTGGCTGCCCATCCTGCTCGCAGGAGTGTTCGTGGTGGCGATGGTCGCCGCCGCGGGCGCGCTCCGCTGCCCGGAGGTCCTCTTCCCCGAGACGGCCGCCATCCTCTGCGGCGCGTGGATCCAGCCGCGCCAGGCCTGGAACGTCAACCGCCCCCGCATGATCGCGCTCATGTGCGCGGGCGCCGTGTTCGGCACGGCCGTGAACCTGCTTCTGCCCTGGCCGCTGTGGCTGCGCGCCCCGCTTGGCTTCCTGTTCTGCGCGACCCTCATGAACGTGGCCGGCGCGGATATGACGCCCGTGCTCTCCGCGGCGATCCTGCCCATGGTCCTCGGCACCAGGGAGTGGGCGTACCCCGTGGCGGTCGCCGTGCTCGTGAGCCTCGTCTGCGCAGGCCAGGTGGCCCTCGAGCGCCTTGGCTTGCGCGAGAAGATCGACTTCCGTCCCTTCCGCCTCCCCCTGCGCCAGACCCTCCTTGGCTGGGGGCGCCGCTTCCTGGTGTTCTGCATCCTGGCATGCCCGGCTTTCGCCACCGGCAACGCGTTTCTGGCCGTGCCGCCGCTGTTGGTGGCGTACACAGAGCTCACGCGCCCGGACATGACGCTGCGCCTTCGCCCGCGTCGCACGTGGTGCACGCTCGCGCTCGCGGCCGCCATCGGCTGCGTCGCCAGGAACGCCGTCGAGGCGCTCACCGTCCCCACCTGGGTCGCGGCGGCCCTCGCGTACGTGGCGCTCGTCCTCGTGTGGGACCGCATGCACGTGTGGATGCCGCCGGCGGGCGCCCTCGTCCTGCTGGCGCTTCTGGCCCCCTGGCCGGGACCGTGGCTGTACTTCGTGGAGGCCGCAATCGGCGCGGCCGTGTGGGTGGCCAGCGCCATCTGGCTCTTCCCCGGCATCCGCCCCGGACAGGACGGCGCCCCCGCAGAGGACTGAGCCGCGTCCAGCCCCACCTCGCCCCGCACCACAGAGCCCTCCTCAAGCGACGTCGCTTGAGGAGGGCTCGCTTGTACGCGCATTCCCGCGTATCCGCAGGTAGACGCACGCTACCTCACGCCGGCGCGGCGCTTCGCGTCCTCGATCGCGTCCAGCTGCTCGCGGGTCAGGTGGATGCGTCCTTCTCCCCTGCCCACGGTCACGCCGCCGTCCTCGTCCACC
>CACWMM010000100.1:0-4654 GCA_902761955.1 uncultured Olsenella sp.
GCCGCAACGGCGGCGCGGGGCGCTAGTAGTTGATCGCCAGCTCCTCGAAGTAGCTCTGCGGGTGGTTGCAGACGGGGCAGACCTTCGGCGCGGTCTCGCCAACGTGGATGTGGCCGCAGTTCAGGCACTTCCAGACCTTGACGCCCTCGCGCTGGAACACCTCGCCCTTCTCGACGCGCTCGACGAGCTTGTTGTAGCGCTCCTCGTGGTGCTTCTCGACCTCGCCGACCATGCGGAACTTGGCAGCGATCTCCTTGAAGCCCTCGGCATCGGCGGTCTCGGCGAAGCCCTTGTACATGTCGGTCCACTCGTAGTTCTCGCCCGCGGCCGCGTCCTTCAGGTTGGCCAGGGTGTCGGGAACGTCGCCGTCGTGCAGGTACTTGAACCAGAGCTTCGCGTGCTCGCGCTCGTTGCCCGAGGTCTCGCTGAAGATGTTCGAGATCTGGACGTAGCCCTCCTTCTTCGCCTTGCTGGCGTAGTAGGAGTACTTGTTCGTTGCCTGGCTCTCGCCGGCAAACGCGGCCTCGAGGTTCTTCTTCGTCTGGGAGTTCTCAAAGTCGACTGCCATGTACGATCTCCTCTCGCAGCGGGACGGGCCCCTGCCCGTCCATCACTTGTGACGCACCACACATGATATGACCTATGCCGACCAATTGCCACCTATTTTATGACAAAATCCCTCGGCCTCGAGCTCTTCCAGCAGGGCGGCCACGTCACGCGCGGATATCTTTCTTCTACCCGATTCTTCCTCAATCGAGGACAGTTCTTCGGCAATCGTCACAAGGTCGACGCCGCGGCGGTCGGCCGCGCGATGGTCCAGCAGCAACCTCACCAGCTCGGCGCGCTTCTGCCGGTGAGACCCCTCGAACCTCGACTGCCTCACGTGCGACTTCGATCGCCGCGACGGGTTGGGCAGCGTCTTCTTGAGGTACGCGCCGTAGTCGAGAAGAGCGTAGTACCACGTCCTCGGGTCGTCCTGCGGGTTGGAGTCGTCCGCCGGGCAGCTGGCCTCCACCAGCGGCACCAGGTCCTTGTCCGGCACCGCCACGGCATCGGGATAGAACTCGTGCAGGAAGACGGAGCGCACGTTGGTCTCGAGGTAGACGCCGGGCAGGTCAAACGCAAACGCTCGGATGCCGGCGGCCGTCGCCGGGCCTATGCCGGGAAGCGCCACCAGGTCGCGCGCCTCCTTCGGCATGGCGCCGCCCGCGGCGCTCACGATGCCCGCGGCCCTCCATAGCGCAAGCGCCCGGCGGTTGTAGCCCATTCCCTGCCACTCCTCCAGGACGTCGGCCGCGTCCGCCGCCGCAAGCGCGTCCACGCTGGGAAAGCGCTCGCACCAGCGCTGCCAGCGCCCGTCGACGCGGGCCACCTGGGTCTGCTGGAGCATGACCTCCGATATCCATATCTGGTACGGATCGCGCGTTCTTCTCCACGGGAGGTCGCGGTACAGCTCGCGGCCGCGCTCGAGCACCTTCTGCCTGAACTCCGACAGCACCTGCGCGGCTGGCGTCGCAGCCGAAGTCGAGCCCGCGGCCGGAAGCGGCGTGGCGTCGCTCATGGCGGCACCTACCGTGCGCTGGGCACGTCCGGCACCCGCGGCGCCGGGCCCAGCACCTCGAAGCCGCTTCCGGGCGTCAGGGCGGGGTGCTTGTGCTCGCAGACCACCTCGTACAAGCTGATGGAGTCGAAGTAGCGCGTCAGGATGCGCTCCGCCTCGCACCAGACGGGGTTGAAGTGGCACTCTGGGCGGAAGGGGCACGCGGCGCCCTCCGGACCGGCCGTGCCGCACGTGGCGACGTACACGGGCCCCTGGATCGCCTCGATCACCTGGCGCATGGTCACCTCGCGCGGGTCCACGCACAGGCGCATGCCTCCGCGCGCGCCGCGTGTGCTCTCGATGATGCCCGCGGCCACGAGGTCGTGCTGGATGGAGCGCGCGAACGAGTACGGGATGCCGTTCTTCTCGGCCGCGGCGCGGACGGACACCACGCCGTCGCTCCTGACGAGCTCGGCGAGCATGCGCAGCGAGTAGTCTGTCTTCCTGGAGATGTCCACGTTCCGACCCTTCGTGCTGTGTCCCTTGCGCCGGCCGCGCGCGTTCGGTGCGCCGGCCGCGCGCGTTCGGTGCGCCGGCTAAGGCCACCTTTGCGGCAGCATTTTGTGATTGTAGCCCATTGGCGCCCGGCGCGCCGCCGCACAAGAAAGGGGCCCCGGTTGCCCGGGACCCCTCTGCAGTCAAGATGGCGGGATATGCGGGACTCGAACCCGCGACCTCCGACGTGACAGGCCGGCGCTCTAACCAGCTGAGCTAATACCCCGTGCGCTGGTGCAAGAAAAAGGGCCTCGGTTCCCCGAAGCCCTGAATACATGAATGGCGGGATATGCGGGACTCGAACCCGCGACCTCCGACGTGACAGGCCGGCGCTCTAACCAGCTGAGCTAATACCCCGTGCATCAGTGCGTAAGCAATAGTACACGCTCCGCCCCACGTTTGTCTAGCAGAAAACTAAGAAAGTTCTTCTCCACTAGTTATGCACAACCTGGCACGCGGACGCGGGTTGACGCGGGCGCGCGGCGGGCGGGGTGCGGGGCTACTCCGTGGTCGCGGTGCCGTCGTCGGATGCGCCCGCGGCGCTGGAGGACGCGTCGGCGCCCGAGCCGGAGCCAGACTTGGAGCCGGACTTGGAGTCAGACTTCGTGCCGATGGCCGAGGCGCTGCCGCTGAGCGTCACGCTGGTGGTGTCGCCGGAGTCCGTGGTCACGGCAATCCCCTGCTGGGACAGCTTGACGGACTTGATGGTGCCAGAGCCGCCCACGGCCTTGCCGTCCGAGCCCACCACGGCCGAGGCCGGCGTGCCCATGCCGATGGTGCACGCGTACACGTCCCAGTTGCCGTCCAGGTTTTCTGGCACCACGATCGTGCCCTTGTACAGCACCAGGCTCGCCGGCGTGCCGGGCACCGTGCTCAGCACCTGCAGGCCCTCGCCCTTCGTGGCGGCCGCCACTATGGCATACGTGCCGTCGTCCTGCTTGCGCAGCGAGTACGTGGCGTCGCGGTAGCGGATGGACTGGTCCACGGCGACCACGGTCTTCTCCACCTGCTTTGTCTTGGTGGTCTTGGCGGTGTTGCCGCGCAGCAGGCCACCCAGCAGGTAGCCGCCAAGCGCCAGCACCACAACGACGGCCACCGCGATGCCCGCGATCAGCTTGCGGTTGGTGTGCGTCTGGGGCTCGCGGCGCTGCGTCTGCGGGCGGTACGCGCCAGAGAGCCGGCGCTCGCTTCCGTAGCCGCTGCGGCGCCACGACGTGGTGGAGTCCGCGGAGAGCGTCTCGACGTTGGAGCGGGTCTCGACCTTTGCGCCCATGCTCGCGTCGATCCGCTTAAACGACCCGGTCGCCGCAGGGTCGAGCACGGGGCGCGGCGCGGCCTGCTCGGCCATGCCGTCGCTGTCGTAGTCGTGGCCCACGCTGTAGTTCTGGTAGTGGTTGGTGGTGGCTCCCGCAAAGTGCGTGCCGCCCGTGGAGCGTCCGCCGCGCCTGGGCACGCGCGCGCCGCCCGAGCCGGTCGCCGCGTGCCGGGCGCCGTGCCGTGCGGAGGAGCTTCCTGCGTTTTCGCTCATGTGTCAGACCTCCCCGTCTGGTGTCTGCTGCGATTATGCTACGAACCGCGCGGAGCCGCGGCCTAAAGCGCCCTTCTGGCCTCTATCGCGCGGCCAAGGGTCACCTCGTCGGCGTACTCCAGGTCGCCGCCCACGGGCAGCCCGCTTGCCAGCTTAGGTACGTGGCCGTGGTCTCGCCCTCGACGTCCGGGTTCGTGGCCAGGATGACCTCCTCCACCGTGCCGTCCGCAAGGCGGCCAAGCAGCTCGCGCACGTGCAGCTGCTCAGGGCCCACCTTGTCCATGGGCGATATCACCCCGCCCAGCACGTGGTACAGCCCGTGGAACGAGCCGGTACGCTCGATGGCCTGCACGTCGCGCGGCTCCGAGACCACGCAGATGCGGCTGCGGTCGCGCGTGGGGTCGTCGCACACGTCGCAGTGCTCGCGCGTGGCGTAGTTGAAGCAGATCGGGCAGAAGTGCACCTGCTCCTTCACCCTCAGGAGCAGGTAGTACGCGATGCGCTGGGCAGACTTGGGCCCAATGCCCGGCAGCCGGCCCAGCTCGTCAAGCAGGCGCTGCAGCGCGCGGCCGTCGCCCGGAGCGCCCAGAGCGCCAATGCCGCCGACGGCCGAGCCCGCGCCGGCAAACGCCTCGCCCGAAAGCGCCACTAGAACATCCCCGGGATGTTCATGCCGCCGGTGATGGCGCCCATCTGCTGGTTCGCGACGCTCTGGCCGCTCTCCAGGCAGTCATTCACGGCCGCGAGGATGCTGTCCTGCAGCATCTCCACGTCCTCCGGGTCCAGCGCCTCCGGGTCGATCGTGATGCTGGTGATGTGCCCGTCCGCAGTGCCGGTCACCTTGACCATCCCGCCGCCGGCCGAGGCGGACACCTCGGTCTCGCCCAGCTTCTCCTGCGCCTGCGCAAGCTGCTTCTGCATCTTCTGCGCCTGCTTCATCATCTGCTGCATGTTCATGTTGGTTCTCCTAACTGGGGAATCGCTGACCAGAAATCGCCCTCGGCGAGAAGGGCACGCCCTTCTCGCCCCAT
>CACWMM010000101.1:0-3645 GCA_902761955.1 uncultured Olsenella sp.
GCGAGACCGCGCCGAAGGTCTGCCCCGTCTGCAACCACCCGCAGAGCTACTTCGAGGAGCTGGCGATCAACTACTAGCGCCCCGCGCCGCCGTTGCGGCACCATGAGCGACTTGCGCCTCGCACGCCACCGACGTGCGAGGCGTTTTTTGTGCCGCGTGAGCGGGTGTGCAACCGTGCCGCCAGTCGCGTCTCTCGTGTCGTTCCACCTACGTAAACGCCGCCAATCCCAAATTTTCTACGCTGCACGTCAACAGCGTTATCGATAATACCGATAACAATTAAACTGATACTGAGAGATAGCATCTACCTGCAAAAATGTTCAAATGGGCCGCAATCTCCCATGAAAATCCTTGCGAGAGTCAATTGGTGCCCTATGATGTGCTCACGATGAAAACGAGAGCAGACATATCACCCACGAGCACGTTAATGCCCTAGCCCGGCCTCAGGAAGCTGCAACCACGCAGACGAGGACCGGGCAGCGGCAAGGCAATCGTTATCGCATCAGGAAAACATCAGGCGCACACGGCGCCACCCACAAAGGAGAACATCATGGCGTTCGAGCTCGATCCCACCTTCGCATCCGACCCCGAGAAGCACTTCGACACCCTGCAGGTCCACGCCGGCTGGTCGCCCGACCCCACCACCGGCTCCGCGGCGCTCCCGATCTATGCGTCCGCGGCGTTCCAGTTCGACGATGCCGCCGATGGCGCCGCCAAGTTCGCCCTCGCCAAGCCGGGCAACGTCTACGGCCGCCTGACCAACACCACCACCGACGCCGTCGCCGCCCGCGTGGCCGCGGTCGAGGGCGGCACCGGTGCCGTCGCCGTCGCCTCCGGCCACGCGGCGGAGATTCTCGCCCTCACCAACCTCGTCGGCGCCGGCGACCACATCGTCGCGTCCGACTCGCTGTACGGCGGCACGTGGAACATCCTGCTACACACCCTCGGCGACCTCGGCGTCGAGACCACCTTCGTCGAGAACAACGACATCGACGCGTTCGTCGCCGCCACGAAGGAGAACACCAAGCTCTGGTACGTCGAGACCATCGGCAACCCCCTCGTCGACGTCGCGGACGTCCCGGCGCTGGTCCAGGCCGCAAACTCCCTGCCGTCCCCGGTGCCCGTCTTCGTCGACAACACCTTCGCGACGCCGTACCTCTATCGTCCGGCCGAGGACGGCGCGGCCGTCGTGATCGAGTCCCTCACCAAGTGGATCGGCGGCCACGGCGCCACGCTCGGCGGAGCCGTCGTCGACACCGGCAAGTACGACTGGAAGGCCCAGGCGGACAAGTTCCCGACCATCGCGAAGCCCGACCCCTCCTACCACGGCGTCGTCTTCGCGGACGCCGCTCCCGCCGCGCCGTTCTCCACGCGCGTCCTCGCCAACAAGCTGCGCGACTTCGGCCCCACGCTCTCCCCGTACGGCGCGCAGCTCATCGGCATCGGCCTCGAGACCCTCTCCCTGCGTGTCCAGCGCCACTCCGACAACGCGCTCGCCGTCGCAAGGTGGCTGAAGGATAACCCCAAGGTCGCGTGGGTCCGCTACTCCGGACTCGAGGACGACCCCTCGCACGAGGTCGCGTCCCGCATCCTCAGGCACGGCTTCGGCGGCGTCGTGGTCTTCGGCCTCAAGAGCGGACGCGAGGGTGGCCTGAACGTCGTCAACAACGTCAAGCTCTTCACCCACCTCGCCAACGTGGGCGACGCCAAGTCCCTCATCATCCACCCCGCCTCGACCACGCACTCCCAGCTCACGGCCGAGCAGCTCAAGGCCGCGCACCTCAGCGAGGACCTCATCCGCCTCTCCGTCGGCATCGAGGACGTGGACGACATCATCGCCGACCTCGACCAGGCCATCTCCAAGGCCTAAGGCCGGCCTCTGGCACGCCGCTCCTCGCGCCGCGCCGCCAGCAGCGCGACCCCGCGACTCGGGTTGCGCCAAAATCGCACCAAAAGGGGGACGACGCCCGCCAAAGGCGCCGTCCTCTTCGCATGCATTGCGGCCATCTTCATCCAACGGGCCCGCGCAAGGCCAACTTCGCACGCGAGGCGCCGGGCGAGAAGAGCTGCCGCCCCGCTCGCACCATCGCCTTGGCTTCGGCAGAGCCGCAGCCGCACGGTTTGGCCGCACGCCACCCGCCGACTCCGCCGGTGCCCGACCCTTACGCCTTGTGCGCCTCGTCAAACGCCTTCGCTCGGGCCGCCGTGTCGCGGCGCGCCTCGTCGCTACGCGGGTGCAGCCGCACAAAGCGCGCAAACCCCTCCACGGACCAGTCGTCCCAGCCCTCCGTGTCGCCCAGGTTCTTGAACATGCACGTGGGTACCTCGCCCAGCGCCAGGTTCTTGCGGATGCACGCGTCGCAGCCAAAGCCGCCCCTCGCCAGGTTCACGGGGTTGTTCGGGTTACAGGGGCAGCGCGTGTCGCCGCAGGTGCAGAAGTGCCGGCCAAGGTCCGCCATCACAAGCCCCTTTCGCTTGTCTTGCGCCCGCGCGTGCCGCCCGCGCCGCGCGTGCCGCCCGCGCCACGTGCCCCGGCGCCGCCCTTGCTACGGCCCGCGCCCTTCGCGCCGGCCTTCCGCGCGCCCTTCGCCGACCCGCGCCGAGCAGGCTTTGCCGCCTTGAACGCGGACGGGCAGATGTCCGCGCATGGGCAGCCCTCGCACTTTGGCCGCTGGGCCGTGCACGTGTCGCGGCCAAAGTGTATCCACTCCTCGTTCACGTAGGTCCAGAGCTCCTGTGGCAGCAGGTCAAGCAGGTCCTTCTCCGCCGCCGCGGGAGTGCTCGCGCGCGTAAAGCCCATGCGCGTGGCGATGCGGAACACGTGCGTGTCCACCGCGATGCCCTCGCATATGCCAAACGCCTTGTTCAGCACGATGTTCGCGGTCTTGCGGCCCACGCCGGGCAGGCGGCACAGCTCCTCCATCGTGTGTGGCACCTCGCCGCCAAAGTCGCTCATGATCATCTGCGACAGCTCCACGCAGTGCGCGGCCTTCGCGCGCCAGAAGCCAATGCTGTGGATGACCTCGCCCACCTCGGCGGGGTCGGCCTGCGCCATCGCCTGCGGCGTGGGCCAGCGGGAAAACAGCTCCGGTGTCACGCGGTTCACGCCGGCGTCCGTGGTCTGGGCAGAAAGCATCACGCACACTACCAGCGTAAACGGGTCGTGGTAGTCAAGCGCGCTCTGCACGCCGGGGTATCGCTCGTGCATGCGGGCGCAAAACTCGATGCCGCGCTGCCGGCGCGACGCCTTCGACTCTCGTGGCACGATCTTCTCACCTGCCTTGCCGTGGCCCGCTGTCGTGCGCGCGGGCGCAACGCGCGGGGTCAAAACTTGCCGTTAGTGGCACATGATACCCGCTTTCGTGTCCAAACGACTGCGCCACGGGCGGCGCGGCCGGCGTTCGTTCCCGCGCGTGGGCACCTCGTGCGCGCATCCCCGCGAGCCCGCGCCCCCGCCCGCCCCGTGCCGTTCGCGCGCGGCCCGTTTGCGGCCGACCGCGAAGTCATGGCCGCAAAGCCTTGACCGTTTACATAGAATGTGTAGTTGCGGTGGTGATTGTGTGGCATGCCACCCACCCTAGTCGTGACGAAGCCGGAGGATGGTCGCATGAGCGCGCCTATAGCCAACTACCTTCTTACCAACGA
>CACWMM010000102.1:0-3519 GCA_902761955.1 uncultured Olsenella sp.
ACCTGGTCAAACGTCTGCGGACGGTACTTCCTGTACAGAGATTCCATTGCGCCTCCCGCGCGCCGCGACGCCACGCCCCGGCTACGCCGCCGAGGCACCGCACCGCGGGCCTTGTTGTCTGGGGCATAAGTATAGCGGCCGAGGGGCACGCGACGCATCGCGGTCGCGGCGCACGGGACGTTGCACAGACGTGGGCTGCGCTTCTCGCCTGCCGCGCTTTCGCGCTAAGGCAGCGGCGGTTTTGCTGCGATTTGCTACGACCGAAGTGCTTATCTTGCAGCTAGATTTATGCATTTACGTCGTTTGTTCAGTTGAGTTATTTTTGGCTGTTCATCACGTAATACCGCTTACGTAATGCGGTTTACTTGTTGCCGTCGTTTGTTATAATTCGCCTTCACTACTACATATGGCGGCTCGCCCCCAATTCGCCGCTCGCCTGCCCGAAAGCGCCACGAAGTCGAAAGAGCGAGTCAGTGGGGGCAAGTTCGCAGGCACGCACGGATGGGAGGTCCTCGGCATGAAGCTCACGGTCGGGCTTTCGGACGCCCTGCGCATCACGCGGGCCCTCCGGGCGCAACGCGTGGACCTGCACTGCCTGCCCCACGGCGAGCTCCAGGCGCCCGACCCGTCGCCTGCAAAGCGCTGGCGTGCGCGAATCATTCCGCTAGACAGCCTCTACCTGCAACAGCATCCTTGTTCGGAGCATCCCCTAGAGGTTCTCGTAGACTCAGAAGGTAAGGCGCCGCGCGCTCAGTTCATGCACGTCTCTTCCCTTCAAAGTGACCTCCTCCCCAACGGGTCATTCCTTAAGGTCAACGAAGAAATCTGGATTCCATGTCCAGAACTACTCTTTGTCCTCATGGGCGCCCTGTTGCCACCGGCTGATCACCTGTCGCTCGGCTTGGAGCTTTGCGGCGAATTCTCGCTTGATGCAACGCGCCCCACGGGCGGCAAAACAACATTCGGAGTTCCTCAAGCAACCACCGCGACGGAAATCAGCTCATTCCTGCGCGACTCTACCCGGATTCATCTCTGGGGAATGAAGCAGGCGAAACGATTGTCCGCATTGATTTCGGACGATGCGTGGTCTCCAATGGAAGCCTCGGTCGCTGTGCCCCTCTCGCTTGGCATCGAAGACTGCGGATATGGCCTAGGCCCCATTACGCTCAACAAGCGCGTCAGAAACAGCTCGAAGTTTTCGGGATCTCGGCTCTCCCGAGTGCCGGACATCCTCTTCACGGGCACGCACATTGGGCTCAACTATGACGGAGCGGGACATCTGCCACTGGAAGCGGTGGCAAACGCCGGTATTAACCTAGGAATGAACCCGGGTGACAGCTACAGAGAACGCGAACTTGCAAACGCGACGCGCGCCGTACGCAATAAGTTCCTAGACGACCGACACAGGGACCGTGAACTCTTGGCCTCTGGCCTGCAGGTAATCCCCATCACGTCGGAGGACCTATACGAACCCGGAGGATTGGACCAAGTCGCAAAGTGGGCAATCGGCAGAATCGAGGCGGAGGGCTCAAGGGAGCTTGGCCTTCAGAGAGCAGCCCTCGGGTCACCCGCACTTACCGCCGACAGGCAGGAACTCATCTGGTCGCTCTTGCCCGGCCCGATTGGAGAACGGGCGAGGGCGAAACGGCGCGCGCAATCTGCCCCCGGCCACGCCAGGCGGTCATTACCCGCCAACGTAACGTAGAACTATATTTTCAGCCTGACGGCCAACTGGGAAAACGCCCTCCTAACGTAGAACTATATTTTTTAGTTCTACGTTAGGATCCGCAGTCCCTTACAGCTCGATGCTGCTCACGCCCTGCTCTTCAAACCGGCGCCGCAGCTCGTCCATGATCGGCACGCCCGCACTGCAGCCAATGCGCTCGGCACCCGCGCGCACCATGTCCAAAAACGCGTCGGCCGTGCGAATGCCGCCCGCGGCCTTCACCTTCACGCGCGGGTCCACGTGCGCGCGCATCAGACGCACGTCCTTGACGGTTGCGCCGCCGGTGCTGAAGCCGGTCGACGTCTTCACGAACGTGGGTAGCACACGGTTGGCCACCTCGCACAACGCGATCTTCTCCTCATCGGTAAGCAGGCAGTTCTCGAAGATCACCTTGCTCGGAACGCCGGCCGCGCGACACACGTCCACGATCTGCCGCATCTCGTCTTCGACGTATGCCCAGTTGCCGGCCTTGACCTCCGTCAGGTTCACCACGTAGTCAATCTCGTTCGCGCCCGCAGCCAGGGCATCCCGGGTCTCGAACACCTTGCATGCGATGCTCGTCTGCCCCAGCGGGAACCCGATGGCGGCGCCGGTGTCGATGTCGGTCCCCGAAAGAAGGCGCGAGCACAGCGCCGACTGCACGGAGTTGATCGCAACCATCTTGAAGTGGTAGCGCCGCGCCTCGTCGCACAGGCGCTCCATGTCCTCGCGCGTCGCGTCGGGGTGCAGGTTGGTATGGTCGACGAGCCTCGCAAGGTCGTCCAGCGTGTAAGACTTCATGTTCCCCCTCTCCCGCGCGCGTCCGTCGGCGCGCGTCCACAGCTTCGACACGCGCATTATCCAACGCATCGCCGCCCAGGCGACCCATCCACCCGCAGACGGTCACAGATGGCGGCGCGGCGTGGGGCGGCTCCGCGTAACGGCCACCCTCAACCCCGCGCGATCCCGCGCAACACCGCGCGGGCGAGAAGAACGGGGCGGCACCTCTTGGCACCGCCCCGTCCAAAGCAAGTCATATTCGGTTGTGC
Source organism: uncultured Olsenella sp. (assembly GCA_902761955.1). Taxonomy (GTDB): domain Bacteria; phylum Actinomycetota; class Coriobacteriia; order Coriobacteriales; family Atopobiaceae; genus Parafannyhessea. The sequence continues at coordinate 2,755 of CACWMM010000102.1, forward strand.
GCATGCGCGAGTGCGTGTTCCGCGTCGTGGATGGCGAGGCACTCCCGCCGTTTCCGCGCCTTCCTAGAGTCTCACGGCGCCGTGAGTCCCCGGGAATCTACGCCACATGAGTCCGCGACACACCTGCGGCCGCACGAAACCTCGCGTGCGCGGGAAAGCCATTCCCTCTCTCATTCGCCTCGACCCCCTTCCAGCTCTCGGCAGCCAGGCGAAAGGCGGCGCCTCCCGCCTGGCATCCAACACCTGCTACCTAGCAGCTACCTGCCAGTTCGCGGTCCTGCAAGCCCGCAGCCTACGCGACCGCGATCCCGCAGGTCGGAAAGCCTTCCGCCGTCCGGCTACTCGATGGTGATCTTCGTGACGTTTGCCCTCTTCTCCTCCTGCTTCGGGACGTCGACCGTCAGTACGCCGCCGTCCATCTTCGCGGAGATACCCTCGTTGGCCGCATCCTTCAGGTACACGCCACGGGTTGCCTGCCACTCAGAGGTCTCCTTCTGCAGGTAGTTCTTGTCCTTCTGCTCGTCGGACTCCTTCTTGTCGACGCTGATGCTCAGGCGACCCTCGTTGAGCTCAATGTCGACCTGGTCCTTCTTGACGCCCGGCAGCTCGGCCGTGATTACGTACTTGTCGCCCGCGTCCTCGACGTCCATGTTGAACGCGTCTGCGTCCGACACAGCCAGCGGTGCGAAGAAGTCGTCAATCGCTGCGAACGGCCAAACCCTGCGAAGTGCCTTCTCGTAGTCGCTATAGGGAACCATGCCTGCC
>CACWMM010000103.1:0-4225 GCA_902761955.1 uncultured Olsenella sp.
CGCCTCCTTGAACGTCTCGATCCCGCCGATAGAGAAGTCCTCGCGGTCGGCCGGCAGATAAATGACACGCACGCCCTTGCCGTTGATGGGCTGGACGTATCCCTCCTGCGCCAGCAGCCTCACCGCGCGCCGCGCCGTGTTGTGCGAGCACTTGTAGCGCTCGCACAGCTCCGCCTCGGAGGGTATGAAGCCCTGGTACGGATACTCCCCGCCCTCGATCTGGGCGAGAAGATCCTCGTATATCTGCCCGTATACCGCCCTCATGCGCAGGTGCCCCCGTCCGCGTTAGCCATCGTTTCGATGGTACCCGTGCCGCGATGCCGGCCCGTCGTGCCCCCAAAAAAAACCAAAGCTCCCCGCGGCCTCCCGCGCCACCCGGCACGTGCTGCCCGGCACGTACCGCCCAGCCCGCGCGCCCGCGCCACCCGGCACGCACCGGCCAGCCCGCGCGCCCGCGCCACGCACACCTCGCCGCTTGCCGACGCTTACCTGCCACTCGCTGCGCAAATGCCGTTTTCATACCTATTTGAATAGGTTCGTCGTATCCTCATCTCAAGGACCTATTCAAATAGGTTGGGAAGAAGGGCGCAAGCCCCGTCAGACGGAGGGAACATGGGAAAGTATCGGGAGGACGCGCAAGAGTTGCTAAGGCTCGTCGGCGGCAAGGACAACATCGTCGCGGTGACCCACTGCATCACGAGGATGCGCTTTGCGCTGGCAGACCCCGGCAAGGCGGACGTCCCTGCCATCGAGGCGCTCGCGTCCGTGAAGGGCAGCTTCACGCAGGCGGGCCAGTTCCAGGTCATCATCGGTAACGACGTCGCAGACTTCTACGACGACTTCGTCGCCATCTCCGGCGTGAGCGAGGCGTCCCATGGGCGCCATCGCCGAGGTCTTCGCTCCTCTCATCCCCGCCATCATCACCGGCGGCCTCATCCTGGGCTTCCGCAACGTCCTGGGCGACATGCCCTACTTCGGGCCCGACGGCACGCAGACCCTGGCGTCGCTCTCCGTGTTCTGGACCGGCGTGTACAACTTCCTGTGGCTCATCGGCGAGGCCGTGTTCCACCTGGGAATCCCCGTGGGCATCTGCTACTCCATCACCAAGAAGATGGGCGGCACCCCCATGCTCGGCATCGTGCTTGGCCTCACGCTCGTCTCGGGCCAGCTCATGAACGCGTACGCCGTACCCAGCGCCACCGCGAAGGACTGGGCAACCCACACGTGGAACTTCGGCTTTGCCCAGGTCCACATGATTGGCTACCAGGCGCAGGTCATCCCGGCCATCCTCGCGGCCATCTGCTTCAACTACTATGAGCGCTTCTTCAAGAAGATCACCCCGTCCATCGTGCAGATGATCGTCGTCCCGTTCTGCTCGCTGCTCCTGGGCGTCATGACCGCGCACTTCATCGTCGGCCCCATCGGCTGGACGCTCGGCACCGCGGTCGGCAACGTCGTGATGGCCGGCATCTCCGGTCCGTTCCGCGTGCTGTTTGGCGCCATCTTCGGCGGCCTGTACGCGCCGCTCGTCATCACAGGTCTGCACCACATGACCAACGCCATCGACCTGCAGCTCATCGCGGACACCGGCACCACCATGCTCTGGCCCATGATCGCGCTGTCCAACATCGCGCAGGGCTCCGCCGTCCTCGCCATGATCGTGCTGCAGCGCAACGACGACAAGGCGCAGCAGGTCAACATCCCCTCCTGCCTCTCGTGCTACCTCGGCGTCACCGAGCCCGCCATGTTCGGCGTCAACCTGAAGTACGTCTTCCCGTTCGTGTGCGCCATGATCGGCTCCGCCGTCGCCGGGGTCATCTGCACCGCCACCTCCACCGCGGCCAACGCCATCGGCGTCGGCGGCCTGCCCGGCATCCTCTCCATCAACTCCAAGTACTTCCTGTCGTTCGCGCTGTGCATGCTCGTCGCCGTCGTCATCCCGTTCGTGCTCACCTACATCGTTGGCAAGTCCAAGGGCATCGACCGCGGCGTCGGCGTCGAGGACGTCACGCTCGACGGCTCCAACGTCACCGCCGCAACCGTCTCGGCCGGCGCATCCAACCCCGCCGTCGGCGCCGCCGTGGCCGCCGTCACCAGCGCCGAGGCCATGGGCGAGCTTACGGAGGATGGCACGCTCTGCGCCGCGGCCTCTGGCACGGTCATTCCGCTGTCCCAGGTGGACGACGCCGTCTTCGCGTCCGGCACCATGGGCGAGGGCGTTGCCATCGAGCCGTCCGCCGGCGAGGTCGTTGCCCCATGCGACGCGTCCGTCACCGTCATGATGGAGGAGACCGGCCACGCGGTCGGGCTGACGCTCGCCTCCGGCCTCGAGCTGCTCATCCACATCGGCCTCGACACCGTCGAGATGAACGGCGACGGCTTCCAGGCGCACGTACGCAAGGGCTCCATCGTGCACCGCGGCGACCCGCTCGTGACGTTCGACCGCAAGAAGGTCGCGGCCGCCGGCCACAAGGACACCGTGCTCATGGTCGTGACGGACAAGGGCTCCGCCGAGAAGGTCGACCTCACCACCTCTGGCACGGCCGTGGCGGGCGTCACCCCCGTCATCCGCTACTAGCGGCCACATTCGCCGCTGGCTGCCACATCCGCTACCAGCGGCCACGGGAGCGCCCGCTGTCCTACGATGACAGACAGGCGCAAGCGAAGACGCAGGAGGGGCCGAGGGCGACCCCGGCCCCTCCCCGCACAGAAAGAGAGATGCCAACATGCAGGACCGCGCAGCGCAGCTTGGGGACAAGGTCGTCTACCAGATCTACGTCCGCAGCTTCAACGACTCCAACGGGGACGGCATCGGCGACCTCCGGGGCATAACGCAGCGACTGGACTACCTCAAGGAGCTGGGAGTCGACTACCTCTGGATCACCCCGTTCTTCTCGTCCCCGCAAAACGACAACGGGTACGACGTGGCGGACTACCGCTCCGTGGAACCCATGTTCGGCACGATGGCGGACTTCGACGAGCTTTCGCGCGAGGCGAAGGCGCGCGGGATCGGGCTCATGCTCGACATGGTGTTCAACCACACGTCCACGAGCCACGAGTGGTTCAGGCGCGCGCTGAGCGGCGACCCCAAGTACCTGGCGTACTACAAGTTTGTGGACGCGACGGCCGCCAAGCCCGGCGAGCCGCCCACGAACTGGGTGTCGAAGTTTGGCGGGAGCGCGTGGGAGTACGTGCCGGCGCTCCACAAGTGGTACCTGCACCTGTTTGACGTGAGCCAGGCGGACCTGAACTGGGACAACCCCGAGGTGCGCGCCGAGCTTGCCGACGTGGTGCGATTTTGGAAGGCAAAGGGCGTGAGCGGGTTCCGCTTTGACGTGGTGAACCTGATCTCGAAGCCGGAGCGCCTGGAGGACGACTTCGAGGGCGACGGCCGTCGCTTCTATACCGATGGGCCGCACGTGCACGAGTACCTGCAGGAGCTGGTGCGCGAGGGCGGGATCGAGGACATGGTGACCGTGGGCGAGATGAGCTCCACCTCGATCGAGAACTGCATCCGCTACACCGCGCCGCGCTACCACGAGCTGACGCAGGCGTTTTCGTTCCACCACCTGAAGGTGGACTACGCCGGCGGCGACAAGTGGGCGCTCGCGGAGCCGGACATCCCCCGACTGAGGGGGCTGCTGCGCGACTGGCAGGAGCGGATGACGGCCGGCGGCGGCTGGAACGCGCTGTTTTGGTCGAACCACGACCAGCCGCGCCCGAACTCGCGCTTTGGCGATTGCTCCACGCGCGAGCTGTGGCGGCGCTCCAGCGAGCTTCTGCCCGTGTGCACCCACCTGCTGCGCGGCACGCCGTACGTGTACCAGGGCGAGGAGCTGGGGATGACGAACCCCGACTTCACGAGCATCGACCAGTACCGCGACGTGGAGTCGCTCAACTACTACAAGATCCTGCAGGACGAGGGCGCCACGCCCGAGGAGGCGTTCCACATCGTGCGCGAGCGCTCGCGCGACGACTCGCGCACGCCCGTGCAGTGGGACGGCAGCGCGAACGCGGGCTTCACCAGTGGCACGCCGTGGATAGGCATCCCCGCGAACCACGCGTACGTGAACGCGGCGGACGAGATGGCGGACCCGCACTCCGTGTGGAGCTTCTACCGGCGAATCATCGCGCTGCGGAAGGAGTGTCCGGTTGTCCAGGCGGGCGACGTGCGCTTCCTGGACGCGGCGTCCGACAAGGTCATCGCGTACGAGCGCACGCTTGA
>CACWMM010000104.1:0-3305 GCA_902761955.1 uncultured Olsenella sp.
GTGGATGGACGAGAAGAGCACTTGGCCTCGCGTTGGGTACGAGGAGCTTGGATGGCATGTGGACGATGATGACCGCGCGCTCATGTCCAAAAGTGCGCGTAGGAAAATGGGTGAGACCTACTACGCCGCGGTGCCACCCATGATTGCGCAGCTTACGCCCGAGGTTCCTGCCGACCTGCTTCGCCATGCGATGGAGGTGGAATCGGAGCTCATCCGCTTTGACGCGCTGCTTTCGGTGCGCGGCTACGACCTGCCAGCCCTGCTGCTCAGGAGCGAGTCCTCCGCGAGCTCGCGCATCGAGAACCTGACTGCAAGCGTGCGAAACGTCGCCCTGGCGGAGCTCGACGCAACGACGCCCAGAAACTCGCGCGAGATTGCGGGCAACGTCCGTGCCATGCGCGAGGCTATCGAGCTTAAGGGGGAGCCGAGTGTGGAGGACGTGCTCCGCGTGCATGCGAGTCTCATGAGCGTGACGGGCGAGTCCTTTGGCGGCGAGCTGAGGGACGAGCAGGTGTGGATAGGGGGCAGCGCCTTCGGGCCGCAGGGAGCTGCGTTCGTGCCGCCGTCGCAGGAGCGGGTGCCCGCCCTTCTCGACGACCTCATGGCGTTCGTCCGGCGTGACGACCTCGATCCCGTGGTCCAGGCGGCCGTGGCGCACGCGCAGTTCGAAAGCATCCATCCGTTCGTGGATGGCAACGGGCGAACGGGACGCGCGCTGCTACACCGCTGGCTTCGCCACCACGACGTGCTGAGGCACGCGACCCTGCCCATTTCTTCCGGCTTGCTGCACGATGTGGATTCGTACATGGGCGCGCTCCAGAGCTATCACGACGGCGACGTGCGGCCGATCGTGGGCGAGCTTGTGGATGCCCTTGAGGTTGCGCTTGTGTTGGCGCAATCCGCGACGCGGCAGATAGACGACATAATCGAGCGCTGGCAGCAGCAGATGGGCGAGCGCAGGGGCTCTGCCATACGGAAGCTTCCGGCCGTACTGGTGGCGCAGCCCGTCGTGAGCGTCGCCCATGTGGCGGACCATCTGCAGATCACCCCCAGGGCCGCTCGTGACGTTATCGCGCGGGCGTGCGAGTACGGCATGCTCACGCCCATGGGAAACCGCCGTCGCGGGGTGTTCTACCAGGCGGACGAGCTGCTTGACGTGCTGGAGCAGATGACGTCGCGCCCGGCCATGCGCAGGATGCTCGCGCGCTAGGCGACCCCGCGGCAGCGTGCCCGCAACGCAAGGGCGGGGTCGGACGCCACGTGCATCCGACCCCGCCTGCAGTATTCTTGCGGCTACCTTGCGCCGCCCGCCGCTACTTGAAGTATGCGACGCCGCCCTCGAAGAGCTTCTGGTACTTGTTGCCCGGCACGTTCTTGTACAGGCCGTTGCCGGAGCGCTCCGTGTGACCCATCTTGCCAAGCACGCGGCCGTCCGGGCTCGTGATGCCCTCGATGGAAAGCACCGACCCGTTGGGGTTCACGTCCAGGTCCATGGAGGGCACGCCGTTCTCGTCCACGTACTGCGTGGCGATCTGGCCCGCGGCCTCCATCTGGGCCAGCAGCTCGTCGGACGCCACGAAGCGGCCCTCGCCGTGGCTGATGGCGATGGTGTCCACCTCGCCCACGGGCACCTGCGACAGCCAGGGCGAGAGGTTCGAGGCCACGCGGGTGCGAACGAGCCTGCTCTGGTGCCGGCCGATGGTGTTGAAGGTGAGGGTGGGGCACTTCTCGTCCATGGGACGGATGTCGCCGTACGGCACCAGGCCCAGCTTCACCAGCGCCTGGAAGCCGTTGCAGATGCCCAGCATCAGACCGTCGCGGGCCTGCAGCAGGTCGCGCACGGCCTCCGTCACCTGCGGCGCGCGGAAGAACGCCGTGATGAACTTCGCGGAGCCGTCCGGCTCGTCGCCGCCGCTGAAGCCGCCGGGGATCATGATGATCTGGCTCTTGCGCACCTCCTCCACGAAGGCGTCCGTGCTCTCGGCGACCGCCTCGGGCGTGAGGTTGTTGATGATGAAGGTCTTCGCCTCCGCGCCGACGCGCTCGAACGCGGCCGTGGAGTCGTACTCGCAGTTGTTGCCCGGGAACACGGGGATCACCACGCGCGGCCTGGGAACCTTCACCAAGGGCGCCGGGCGAGAAACGCCACGCTCCGCCGCGTCAAACGTCACGGTCTTGACGACTTCGCCCTTCTGGCGGTACGGGAAGACGGACTCGATGCCCTCCTCCCAGGCCTCCTGCAGCCCGGCGAGGTCGAGCTCCTGGCCCTCGACCCACATCTTGTACTCCGCGGACGTGCCGCCCAGGTACTCCACGTGGAAGCCCTCGCGGTCCGTCGGGATGAACGTGCCGTCGGCCACCTCGATCACGAAGCTTCCGTATGCGAGCCTGAACAGCCTGTCGGCCGCGAACTCGTTCACGAGGCCAAAGCCGATGTGGTTGCCCACGGCGCTCTTGAACAGCTGCTCGGCCAGGCAGCCGTAGCCGGGGGTCGACGCGGAGAGCACCACGCCGTAGCCGATGTGCTCGTGCACGAAGTCGAGCACCTTCAGGAAGCTCTCGGCGTCGGGCGTCACGCCGTCGGCCTTGTATGCGGGCCTCACGAGCCACAGCTGGCTGTCCGGGCGCTTGAACTCGGGCGACACGATGTCGTCCACGTTGCCGAGTCCGGTCGCGAACGAGACGAGCGTCGGCGGCACGTCCAGGTCCTCGAACGAGCCGGACATGGAGTCCTTGCCGCCGATGGAGCCGATGCCAAGGTCGAGCTGGGCCATGAGCGCGCCCAGCACGGCGGCCGTCGGCTTGCCCCAGCGCTCCGGCACGTCGCGCAGCTTCTCGAAGTACTCCTGGAACGTCAGGTACATGGCCTTGCGGTCGATGCCGGCCGCGGCGAGCTTCGCCACGGACTCCACGACGGAGAGGTACGCGCCCGTGAACTGGTTCTCGCTCATGAGGTAGGGGTTGAAGCCCCATGCCATGCCGCTGACCGTCGTGGTCTCGCCAAACACCGGCAGCTTCGCCACCATGGCCATCGACGGCGTCAGCTGGTACCTGCCGCCAAACGGCATGAGCACGGTCGCCGCGCCGATGGTGGAGTCGAAGCGCTCGGAAAGGCCCTTGTTCGACGCGACGTTCAGGTCGCTCACGACGGAGCGCATGCGCGCCTCGAGGGTGTCGCCCGCAAAGTCGGGCTGGTAGGAGCCCTGCTCCTCAACGTGCACGTCCTGGTGCTTCGGGGCGCCGTTGGACGAGAGGAACTCGCGGCTCACGTCGCAGATCGTCTCGCCGTCCCACACCATGCGCAG
>CACWMM010000105.1:0-3246 GCA_902761955.1 uncultured Olsenella sp.
TGTGTTTGATAGCCTCCTAATTGCACAAAAAAGCAGAGCGGCTTTTCACTCGTGAGCATGAAAAAGTTTCACAGATAAGCAAGAGGGACACGTCCTGGCACCGCACACATTGCCATGCTCGATTCGCAGGGCCCAACCCACGGATCGAGAGGCAGGAAAGGAAGATGCTGGACATGTCCCAGATAGAGAGGATACGCGACATGCTCGCGGATGGCTATACGCCGACGGAGGTGAAGGAGACCCTCGGAGTGTCGTACCCAACGATCAGGAAGTACGCTCAGGAAGACGACTTCTCGCCCCAAAGGCCCAAGGCCTCGGAGCACCCGAGCAAGCTCGATCCCTACAAGGCCCTCATCGGCGAGATGCTCGAGGAGGACCGCCACTGCTACCACAAGCAGCGCCACACGGCCAAGCGCGTCTTCGAGAGGCTGCGCGCGGAGCATGGCTTTAGTGGCAGTTACTCCACGGTGCAGCGCCACATGAGGGAGATTCGCTCCAAGGGGCCGAGGGGCGAGTCGGTGAGGCTCGGATGGGACCCGGGCACCATGCAGGTCGACTTCGGGCAGGCCGACTTCGATTATGCCTTCGGCGGCGGCAGGGCAAGGATGCACTACCTGCCGATGTCCTTTCCGTACTCCAACCATGAGGTGTGCGAGGTCTTCGCGGACGAGAAGGACGTCTGTGTCTGTCAGGGGCTCAAGGACTGCTTCGAGCGCATCGGGGGCGTTCCCCCCGTCATCGTGCTCGACAACGCCACCGAGGCCGGGAGGAGGTGGCGCGACGTGATCGTGGAGTCCGACCTCTTCCGCCGGCTCAGGCTGCACTACGGCTTCACGGCCCGCTTCTGCAACCCGAACGCCGGCAAGGAGAAGGGAAACGTCGAGGGCAAGGTCGGCTACACCAGGAGGAACTTCTTCGTGCCCGTGCCCGAGGTGGGCGACCTTCAAGACTACAACCGAGGGCTTGCCGAGACGCTTGACGCCCACTCCGAAGAGCAGCTCCACTACGAGAAGGGACTCAGCTGGGCCACCCTCTTCCAGGTCGACAAGGCGCATCTCCTGCCTCTTCCGAAAAAGCCCTTCGACGTCGTCAGGTGGGCGTCGTGCACGACCGACGGCTACGGAAGGATCACCTTGGACGGCTGCCATCGCTATCTGGCGTCGCCCTCGCTCGCATGCGTTTCGCTCACGGTGGGCGTGCGCGCCTTCACGGTGGAGATAGACGCCCCTGACGGGACGCCGCTAAGGACCTACCGCAGGCGCTCCGGCAAGCTCTTCACCTCCGATGAGGACCCGCTGGCACTGCTCGAACCGCTTTCGATGAAGACGCGCGCCTTCATGCAGTCCAGCGTGTGCGCGCTGTTCGACGAGGATGTGAGGGACGCCTTCGGCTCCATGGCGACCGACGAGCTGAAAGGCCAGGTCAAGGTGATCTCTAGGCTCGCACAAGCCTATGGCATGGGGATCACCGCCCAGGCGTTCTCCGAGGCGCTGCGGGCCACCAGCAAGATGCGCCCCGCCGATGTCGAGATGTGCTGCGCCAGGATCCGCGCGCAAGGCACCAGGGCCAAGGCAGCGCGCGAGCTGGGCACCAGGCTCGCCGACTACGACGGCTTCATGCTCAGGGGAGGCGATCGGGATGGCCAGGCTGCCGCAGAAGGTTGATGCGCGCTACGAGAGGCTGAAGTGCGCCGAGCGCGAGGGTGGCTCCATCCTGCTGTCGAAGGCGACGATGCGCTACGTGGCCGAGACGGCCACCGATGGGCAGTTCGCGTTCTTCGAGGATGCGCTCGCAAGGGAGTACGCGCTCAGGCACCAAAGCCGGATAGCGCGGCTCAAGCGGCAGGCGAACTTTCCCTCGCAGAAGGGCTTCGATGGCTTCGAATGGTCGGGAATCGTGTTTCCCCGCGGCTTCACGAGGGACGACATGCTCTCGCTTGCCTTCATCGACGCCCACGAGGACCTGGTGCTCTTCGGAGGATCGGGCAATGGCAAGACCCATACCGCGATAGCCTTGGGGCTGCTCGCCTGCGGCGAGGGCAGAAAAGTCGCGTTCTGGTCGACGGCGGAGCTGGTAAGCGAGCTGAGGCGTGCGAATAGGGAGGGGACGACACAGGACGCGCTCAGGAAGCTCGGCAGGTGCGACCTCATCATCCTGGACGAGTGGGGGTACCTTCCCACCGATCCCGACGGGGCAAGGCTTCTGTTCCGGGTGGTGTCGATGTGCTACGAGCGGATCGCGCTCATCCTCACCACCAACATCGAGTTCTCCAGATGGGGCGAGATCTTTGCCGACGACGACATGGCCAAGGCGATGATGGACCGCATCGTCCACCACGGCAGGCTCGTCACCTACGACAGGGAGTCGTACAGGGTCAAACACGCGCTCATGCGCGGGGAGTTGTAGGAGAAGAAAGGATTGGTGCCAGGGCGACGCTCGTGCGTGAAGAATCTTCACGCTGACGTGTGAAACGAACGGATGCTGTTTTGTGAAACGAGAGGTTGACGAAACACAGCAGGTCGACTTCGGGAACTTCCGGGCGACGGTCGCGGGGCGCGCGGTCGGCCCGAGGCCCCTGGCGGCGGCCCTGCCGCACCCCGACGCCCGCCACCGCGTCGCCCTGCCGTGCGAGGGGGCCGAGGTCTTCTGCCGGGACCCGGGGGCCGCCTTCGGGCGGATCGGGCGCGCGCCGCGCCTGCTCGTGTCCGGCGACGCCACCGAGGCCGACGAGATTGCGTTCGGCAAGGTCACGGAGTCGAGGCCCCCTCTCCCGGTTCCGGGCGCACCACCGCTGCGAGAGCCGCTGCCGCGACCCCTGCTCCGGGAGCGAGAGGGGGTCGGTGGGGAACGCGGTCGGCTTCCCGCGCCGCAACCTCCTCGTCCCCGTCCCCGAGGCGGACCCGCCGGACTGGCCCGACGGGAGGCCCGCGTCCGGCTGCGACCGCATCGACGCCGGCTCGGGGAACGGGGAGGGCGGGGAGACCGCGGAGCCGTTTCCGGGGGACCTCGCGGGCATGCTGGCGCTGCCGGGAACGCCGTTCGACGCGGCCGGGTGGGTGCACGCGCGCGCCGACGGCGTAATCCTTCCACGCTTCGAAGTCAGGCTCCACCTCTATCTTTTTAAGTCTGTCGAGAGTGACTATGTCGAACTCCCTAGCGGAATCGTTGTACTCTGACGGGTTGCCTGCCGTGACAACTATCCATCCCTCAGGCAGCCTGTGTCCGCCGAACACCTTGTACTGCAGG
>CACWMM010000106.1:0-3200 GCA_902761955.1 uncultured Olsenella sp.
GCGAGCAAGGCGCGCGAGGAGGTCGAGCGCCACAAGCGCGCCGCCCAGGAGGCGGAGGAGCGCACGAGCGACCTGTCGCGCCAGCTGGAGGAGGCGAGCTCGGAGCGCCAGAGGGCGTCTCGCGAGGAGAGCGAGACGGAGGGCAAGCTCTCCGACGCAAAGCTGAAGCTTGCGACCATAGTCGAGCGCAGGAACCACCTGGCCGTGCGCGAGGAGCAGCTTGCCCGCCAGGTGGCCGACCTCGAGAAGCGGCGCAGGCAGACGGAGGAGAGCTCGCGGGCGCTCGACGTGCTGCGCCTGCGCGTGGAGCCGCTGCACGCGCGCTACGAGGCCGTTCAGGAGCGCGCGCTCGCGTGGGCGGCGCGCCTGAAGGACCGCGCCTCGCTTGCCGAGGCGGACTCCGACTCGCTGAAGAAGACCATTGCGGACGCGCGCGAGGCCGTGAACCGCGCGTCGACGGAGCTCGAGGGCGCGAAGACGGCCGCGAGCGACGTGAGGGTCGAGGTGGGCAAGGTCGAGGTCCAGGTAGAGAACGCCATCAACGACATCGTGTCCCGCGGCTACGTGCTTGAGGACGCGCTCGCGCTTCCCGAGCCGGAGGACCGCGCAGAGACGGAGCGCGTCGTTTCTCGCCTGAGGCGCGAGCTCGAGAACATCGGGCCCGTGAACGAGGTCGCGATGGACGAGTACGAGCGCCTGAAGAAGCGCAGCGACTACATTGGGGAGCAGGTCGCGGACCTGGAGCAGGCGCGCAAGGCGCTCACGAAGATCACCACGGCCATCGAGCGCAAGATGCGTCGGCAGTTCCTGATCGTGTTCGACCAGGTGAACGCGAACTTCTCGGAGATATTCTCGCTCCTCTTCCCGGGTGGCAAGGCCCACCTGGAGATGACGGACCCGGACCATCTGGACGAGACGGGCGTCGAGATCGTGGCGCAGCCGCAGGGCAAGCGCATCCAGAAGATGACGCTCATGAGCGGAGGCGAGAAGTCGCTCACGGCGCTTGCGCTCCTCTTCGCGGTGTATCGCACGAGGACGGTCCCGTTCTACGTGTTCGACGAGGTCGAGGCGGCGCTGGACGACTCGAACCTCTCGAAGCTGCTCGACGCGATCGAGCAGCTGAAGGAGACGACCCAGCTGATAGTCATTTCTCACCAGAGGCGCACCATGGAGCAGGCCGACGTGCTGTACGGCGTGTCCATGCAGGCGGACGGCGTGAGCCACGTCGTGAGCCAGCGCCTGGACAAGGAGACAGGAAAGGTGGTCGAGGCCTGAGATGGGCATGTTCGACAGTCTTAAGCGCGGTCTCGCGCGGTCCCGCGAGGCGCTCGCGGAAGTGTTCTACATGGGCGGCGAGGTGGACGAGGACTTCTGGGAAGACCTCGAGGACCGGCTGGTCATGGGCGACATGGGCGCCGAGGTCGCCATGCAGGTGACCGACGACCTGCGCGAGCAGGCGGCGCGCGAGGGGCTGAAGTCCGCGCGCCAGCTGCGCGACGCGCTCGCGAAGCGCCTGGCGGCGGAGTTCGCGAAGGCGGAGTGCGACCCGTTCGAGGACGTGCCGTCCTGCGTGCTGTTTGTGGGCATCAACGGCGCGGGCAAGACCACGACGGTCGGCAAGCTCGCCGGCGTCGCGAAGGCGGAGGGCAAGAGCTGCCTCATCGGCGGCGCCGACACGTTCCGCGCGGCCGCGATCGAGCAGCTCGAGGTCTGGGGGCAGCGCTCCGGCGTCGAGGTCGTCACGCGCGAGCGCGGGGTCGATCCCGCGAGCGTGTGCTACGACGTGCTGGACCGCGCGGAGAAGGACGACACCCAGCTGGTGCTGATCGACACGGCGGGCAGGCTCCACACGAGCCCGGAGCTCATGCGAGAGCTTGAGAAGGTCGTGCGCGTGACGCGCAAGCGCGCGAGCATCCCCGTGCGGGTCGTGCTCGTGATCGACGCAACGACCGGCCAGAACGGACTGAACCAGGCGAAGGAGTTCAACTCCGCGCTCGACCTGGACGGCCTCATCGTCACGAAGCTGGACGGCACCGCGAAGGGCGGCATCGCCGTCGCGATATCGCACGACCTCAACCTCCCCATCTACCGCATCGGCGTGGGCGAGGGGATAGACGACCTTCAGACCTTTGACGCCATGGACTTCGCCCGCGCCCTCGTGGGCGAGGGGGAGGGGGAGTAGACCTCATGTTCAACAGCCTTTCCGACCGACTTCAGGACACGTTCGGCAAGCTCCGCGGCAAGGGGCGCCTGACGGAGGACGACATCAACACCGCCATGCGCGAGATTCGCATGGCCCTTCTCGAGGCGGACGTGAACTACCGCGTCGTGAAGAAGTTCGTGGCGGAATGCAAGGAGAAGTGCATGACCGCCGAGGTGCTCGACTCGCTCTCGCCCGCGCAGAACGTCGTGCGCATCGTGCTCAACCAGCTGACGGAGCTCCTGGGCACGACCGAGTCGAAGCTCGTCCTCGCGCAGAACCGCACCCCGAACGTGATCATGCTCGTGGGCCTGCAGGGCTCCGGCAAGACGACCGCCGCGGCAAAGCTCGCCTACCTGCTGAAGCGACAGGGCCACAGCCCGCTCCTCGCCGCGTGCGACGTGCATCGCCCCGCCGCTGCCGACCAGCTCGAGACCCTCGGCAACGAGATCGGCGTGAAGGTCTATCGTGGCGACGGCAAGGACGCGGTCAAGGTCGCGCGCGAGTCCATCCAGAGCGCCGTCGACGGGCTGAACGACATCGTGATCGTGGACACGGCCGGCCGCCTGCAGATAGACGAGCAGATGATGCAGGAGGCCGTCGACATCAAGAACGCGGTCAAGCCCGACCAGGTCCTCATGGTCGTGGACGCCATGACCGGCCAGGACATCGTGAACGTGGTGAGCGAGTTCGCGAACCGCGTCGACTTCGACGGCGTCATCATGTCCAAGCTCGACGGCGACGCCCGTGGCGGCGGTGCCCTCTCGGTCCGCGAGGTCACCGGCAAGCCCATCAAGTTCGTCTCGATGGGCGAGAAGCCCGACTCCCTCGAGGTGTTCCACCCCGACCGCATGGCGAAGCGCATCCTCGGCATGGGCGACGTCGTCAGCATCATCGAGGAGGCCCAGAGGGTAACGGACCAGAAGGACATCGACGACGCCGAGCGCATGCTGCGCGAGGGCTTCACGATGGACGACATGCTCACGCAGATGCAGCAGAT
>CACWMM010000107.1:0-3059 GCA_902761955.1 uncultured Olsenella sp.
CGCCCGCTCATCGTCATGATCGGGCGCCTCACGAACCAGAAGGGCCTCGGCCTCGTCCGCTATGCCATGAACCACCTGATGGAGCGTGGCACGCAGGTTGCGATCCTCGGTACGGGCGACAAGGACCAGGAGGACGCGTTCAAGTACTTCGACTGGACGTACGGCGACCAGATGGTCGCGCGCATCGCCTTCGACAACGCGCTCAGCCACCGCATGTACGCCGGCGGCGACATCCTCCTCATGCCGTCGGAGTTCGAGCCATGCGGCCTGTCGCAGATGATCGCCATGCGTTACGGCACGCTTCCCGTCGTCCGTGAGACCGGCGGCCTGCAGGACAGCGTCGTCGCGTACAACAAGTACACCGGCGAGGGTACGGGCTTCAGATTCACGAACATGAATGCCGACGAGATGGCCAACTGCGTGCTTGATGCATGCGAAGTGTTCTGGACGGATAAGGACGCATGGATTAAGCTACAAAGGCAGGCAATGGAGACCGATTTCAGCTGGAGCCGCGCGGCAGGCACGTACATGGACATGTACCACTCGCTGCACCCGGAGATCGGTCGTTAAGCAGAAGAGGGTATGGCTTTGAGGGCTAGGCACAACACCTCAGACAGCCAATACAGGAACCCGTTCGGCGCCGTCCTTGCTGGCGGCGCCGTTTCCTTATGTATTGACGTCTGGGACGAGCCGTCGGCGGAGGCACGGCTTCGCATTTGGATAGACGACAAGGGCGAGAAGATCCTGGACATGGACCGCATCCCCCTCGGCGATCAGGAGGCCGCCCAGTTCGGGGACGACGTTCCCGTGCGCTTCGGCGTCACGATCGAGCCGGAGGAACCCGAGGTCATCTGGTACTCGTTCCAGATCGTCGCGGCGGACGGCGCCGTGTGGCGCTACGGTGCCGCGCGCGAGCACGGCTGCGGCGAGGGCGCCTTCGCCTTCGGCGAGCCGCCATCGTTCCAGATCACCGTGTACCAGAACGAGCGCAAGGAGCAGCCCGACTGGTACAAGAACGGCATCGTCTACCAGATCTTCCCGGACCGCTTCTACCGCGGCAAGGGCTGGGAGAAGAGCGTGGAGGCAGCGTTCAAGAAGCCCCACAACGCCGGCCCCGGCATGCGCTTCGTGGACGACTGGTTCACGTACCCGCGCTACGACAAGACCCAGGACGGCCGCATCGCCAACTGGGACTTCTACGGCGGCACGCTAAACGGCATCCGCGAGAAGCTCCCGTACCTCGAGGCCCTCGGCATCACGGTCATCTACCTCAACCCCATCTTCGAGGCCGCGTCCAACCACCGCTACGACACGGCCAACTACCTCAAGATCGACCCGATGCTCGGCACGGAGGCGGACTTCAAGGCGCTGTGCCAGGACGCGTCCGCCCGCGGCATCTCCATCATCCTCGACGGCGTGTTCAACCACGTCGGCGCAGACTCCCTCTATTTCAACAAGTACGGCAACTACGGCTCGGAGGGCGCGGCCCAGCCCGGCGCCTCCGCGTACGACACCTGGTTCACGTTCCGCAGCGACGGCAGCTACTGCAGCTGGTGGGGTGTCGACGACCTGCCCGACGTGAACGAGGACAGTCCCGACTTCCGCGAGCTCATCTGCGGGCACGACGGCGTCATCCGCAAGTGGCTCCGCCTCGGCGCGCGCGGCTGGCGCCTCGACGTCGCCGACGAGCTCTCCGACGACTTCATCTCAGAGATCAAGGCGGCGGCCCTGGCCGAGAAGCCCGACGCCGTCGTGATCGGCGAGGTCTGGGAGGACGCGACCAACAAGTTCGCGTACAACAGGCTCCGCCACTACTTCTGGGGCCATGAGCTCGACGGCACCATGAACTACCCGCTGCGCCAGGTGCTCCTGGACTTCCTCACCAACCGCGTCGAGGCTGCGGAGGTCTGCCGCGTCACCCAGTCCCTCATGGAGAACTACCCGCCGGAGGCGTTCGCGAGCGAGCTCAACCTGCTGGGCAGCCACGACCGGATCAGGCTTCTCACCATCCTGGGCAACTCGCCGGAGCCGGATTCCCTCGGCGACTACCAGCGCTACGCGTTCCGCCTGGACAAGGACCACACGAACCTCGCCGTCAGCCGCCTGTGGGTCGCGGCCCTGCTGCAGATGACGCTGCCCGGCGTCCCAAGCATCTACTACGGCGACGAGGCCGGCCTGCAGGGCTACGGCGACCCGTACAACCGCGCCGCCTTCCCGTGGCGCCGCGAGAACAAGGATTGCTTCGACATCTATCGCAACGCCGTCGCCATCAGGAAGTCCCTCCCCGTGTTCACGGACGGCGACTACCGCCCGTTCGCGATCGGTCGGGACGTCTTTGGCTTCTGGCGCGAGGACGCCAACTCCAAGGTCTGCGTGCTCGTGAACGCAAGCCTCGACGTCGACCACACCGTCACCATCCCGCTGGACGGCCTCGAGGTGGACGACGTCGTCTCTGGCAAGGCGCCCAAGGTGGAGGACGGCAACGCCAGCGTGTTCCTGTGGCCGCTCGGCACGGCCGTGCTCAACCTGCACAAGGCCCAGCGCCTGCAGAAGCCCATGGAGCGCGGCATGGGCGTGGTCTGCCACGTCACGTCACTTCCCAACCCGGGCCGCCCCGGCAAGCCGGGCACGCTGGGAGACCCCGCGTACCGCTTCATCGACTACCTCGCCGCCGGCGGCCAGCGCTACTGGCAGGTCCTGCCCGTCAACCCCACAGACCACTACGGCTCCCCGTACGCGGGGCTCTCCGCGTTCGCCGGCAACGTCACGCTCATGTGGGGCTACGACGAGGACGGCGGCACGTCCTTCTCCGCGGACTTCGAGGGCACGCGCGAGTACCGCGACTTCCTGCAAGAAAACGAGGAGTGGCTCATCCCATACGCAACGTTCCGCGCCATCAAGCGCCGCATGGGCGAGAAGAGCTGGCAGGAGTGGCCGGAGCGCTACCGCGAGTACACCGGTAGGCTCGCCCACAGCAAGGAGCTCGCCGCGGACGTGCGCCGCGAGTGCGCCGTGCAGTTCGAGTTCATGCGCCAGTGGGGCGAGGTCCGCGCGTACGC
>CACWMM010000108.1:0-4842 GCA_902761955.1 uncultured Olsenella sp.
CTCCTCAACGTGCACGTCCTGGTGCTTCGGGGCGCCGTTGGACGAGAGGAACTCGCGGCTCACGTCGCAGATCGTCTCGCCGTCCCACACCATGCGCAGTCGCGGCTCCTTGGTCACCTCCGCAACGACGGTGGCCTCGAGGTTCTCCTCGCGTGCGTAGCGCATGAACTCGTCCACGTCCTCGGGCGCAAGGGCCACGGCCATGCGCTCCTGGGACTCGCTGATGGCGAGCTCCGTGCCGTCGAGGCCCTCGTACTTCTTCGGCACCTTGTTCAGGTCGATGTACAGGCCGTCGGCCAGCTCGCCGATCGCGACGGAGACGCCGCCCGCGCCAAAGTCGTTGCAGCGCTTGATGAGGCGGCACGCGTCCTCGCGGCGGAACAGGCGCTGGAGCTTGCGCTCGGTCGGGGCGTTGCCCTTCTGCACCTCCGCGCCGTCCTTCTCGAGGGACTCGACGTTGTGCGCCTTCGAGCTGCCCGTCGCGCCGCCGATGCCGTCGCGGCCGGTGCGACCGCCCAGAAGCACGATCTTGTCGCCGGGCGCGGGGCACTCGCGGCGCACGTGGCTCGCGGGCGTCGCGCCCACAACGGCGCCGATCTCCATGCGCTTCGCGACGTAGCCGGGGTGGTACAGCTCGTCCACCTGGCCGGTCGCAAGGCCGATCTGGTTGCCGTACGAGCTGTAGCCCGCCGCGGCCGTGCGCACGATCTTGCGCTGCGGCAGCTTGCCCTTGAGCGTCTCGCTCACCGGCACGGTGGGGTCGCCGGCGCCGGTCACGCGCATGGCCTGGTACACGTAGCTGCGGCCGGACAGCGGGTCGCGGATGGCGCCGCCGATGCAGGTGGCCGCGCCGCCAAACGGCTCGATCTCGGTCGGGTGGTTGTGAGTCTCGTTCTTGAACAGGAACAGCCAGTCCTCGTCCTTGCCGTTGACGTCCACCTTCACCTTCACGGTGCAGGCGTTTATCTCCTCGGACTCGTCCAGGTTCTTGAGGACGCCCTTGCTCTTCAGGTACTTCGCGCCAATGGTGCCCATGTCCATCAGGCAGACGGGCTTCTCGTCACGGCCCAGCTCGTGGCGGACCTCCAGGTAGCGCTCGAATGCGGCCTTCACCACGGCGTCGTCGATAGCGACGTTCTCAAGCTGCGTGCCAAACGTGGTGTGGCGGCAGTGGTCGGACCAGTACGTGTCGATCATCTTGATCTCGGTGATCGTGGGGTCGCGCTTCTCGCCCTTGAAGTACTTCTGGCAGAACTGGATGTCCGCGAGGTCCATGGCAAGTCCGCGCTCGTCGATGAAGTCCTGCAGCTGCCTCTTCGTGAGCTTCCCAAAGCCGGTCAGGGTCTCGACCATCGGCGGCTTGGGGTAGTCGACCTTCAGGGTCTTGCGGGTGGAGAGCGAGGCCTCGCGCGCCTCGACGGGGTTGATCACGTAGTGCTTGATGGCCTCCACGTCCGCCTCGGTCAGCTTGCCCTCAAGGTAGTACAGCTTCGCGGAGGCAACCGTGGGGCGCTCACCCTGGCTGATGAGCTGGATGCACTCGCTTGCGGAGTTCGCGCGCTGGTCAAACTGGCCGGGCAGGAACTCGACGGCGAACACCTTCGCACCCTTTGCCGCGGGGCGGCGCGTGGTGGCGACGTCGGACTGCGGCTCGCTGAAGACCGTGGGGATGCACTTCTCGAACAGTGACTTCGAGATCCCCTCCACGTCGTAGCGGTTGACGATGCGTAGGCCCGTAAGGGCGCCCACGCCCAGGGTGTGGCGCAGCTCGTGCCCAAGCTGCTTCGCCTCTACGTCGAATCCCGGCTTCTTCTCTACGTACACACGTGAGACCATTTGCTGCCCTTTCCTCGGGGACGTGTGGGGTTGGCCCCTCAATCATAGCCCGCAGCCGTGCGCGATGCGTCGCGGCCCCCGTAAATCCCTCGTTACGCGCAAAGTGCGCCGGCGTGCCGCCACGTGGCGGGCTTGGCGCCCTGAGGCGCGTGCCAACTCCGGGCGAATTAATGTCCACTCGCATTGCTAGAATCGGTTTTCACACTCGCTCGCGCACCCGCGCGGGCCCGGGAGCTTTGGGGGCGGTGCGATTGAGGCTACTTCACCTGGCGGACCTTCACATAGGCAAGCGCGTGTGCGACTTTCCCATGATCGGCGACCAGCGCCACGTCCTTGGGCAGATGCTGGGCCTGCTCCGTGCGGGAACGGCGGACGCGCTTCTGGTTGCGGGCGACGTGTACGACAAGTCACAGCCCAGCTCGGAGGCTGTGGCGCTTGTGGACTGGTTCCTGTCGCGGCAGGGCATCCACATGGCGCCGGCGTTCGACGGCCGCATCGAGCCCGTCATGCTCGCCGACGAGCACGGCCCCGTCGCGGTGTGGCCCATCCCGTTTCTGCATCCCGCGCAGATCCGCCACTTCCTGCCAGACGCGAAGGCGGACACGTATACGGACGCGTTCCGCGCGCTCGTGGCGTCGCTTCCGCTCGACGCGTCCGTACGGAACGTCGCGGTGGCACACCAGTTTGTGACGGCGGCGGGCGTGACGGTGGAGCGCAGCGACTCCGAGGTCTCGGTCGGCGGTCTCGACAACGTTGACGCCAGCGTGTTCGACCCGTTCGACTACGTTGCGCTCGGCCACATCCATCGCGCGCAGCGCGTCGGGCGCGACTGCGTGCGCTATGCGGGATCGCTCCTGAAGTACTCGCTGTCAGAGGCGGACTACGACAAGTCCGCGCCCCTCGTGACGCTGGGTGCCAAGGGAGAAGAGCCAGGCATCGAGCTCGTGCCCCTCACGCCGCCGCACGACCTCAGGCGCATTCGCGGCCCGCTTGCCAAGCTCGTGAGCGCGGACGTCGTTTCCGCGGCGGATGCGCAGGACTACCTGCACGTGATTCTGACGGACCAGGACCCGCAGGTCAACGCCATGGCGCGTCTGCGCGACGCCTACCCAAACGTCATGAGCATCGAGTATGACAACGCACGGACGCGTGCCGCCGGCGCGCAGGCGGACGCTCCCACGGACGAGCCGCGGGAAGACCCGCTTCAGCTCTTCTCGCAGTTTTACGAGGCCCAGAACGGCACCGCGCCCACGGAGCGGCAGCTTGCCATCGTGGAGGAGGAGCTCGAGGGGATAGGGGTGATGTAGATGAGGCCGACAAGGCTCACCATGAGCGCCTTCGGCCCGTACGCGGGCCAGGCAAGCATTGACTTCTCGCTTCTGGGGACGTCGGGCATCTACCTGATCTGCGGAGACACCGGTGCCGGCAAGACCACCATATTCGACGCGATATCGTTTGCCCTGTACGGCGAGCCCAGCGGCAGCTTCCGCAAGGCGCGCACGCTCAGGAGCGACTTCGCGGCGCCGGACGTGAAGACGTACGTGGAGCTGGAGTTCGAGCACCGCGGGCGTCGGTACCGCGTGCTGCGCAACCCCGCGTACGAGCGGCCGAAGCTCCGCGGCGAGGGCACCACGACGGAGGGGGCGGACGCGACGCTGTGGGAGCTCGACAGCCCCGAGAAGCCGCCCGTCACGCGGACCGCCGCGGTGAACGCGCGGGTTCTGGAGCTTTTGGGCATCGACCGCGACCAGTTCTCGCAAATCGTGATGATCGCGCAGGGCGACTTCCGCAGGCTGCTTTCCGCAGATACCAAGGAGCGCTCCGCCATCCTGCGGAAGCTGTTTGGCACGGAGCCGTACCTCGCCTTCGAGCGCGCCCTCGCAAGGCGCCAGCGCGAGCTCGAGAAGAGCAGCCAGTCCGTCACGGACCAGCTTCGCGGCATCATGTCGCTTGCCAGCGTGGAGGGCGAGGCCCGTGCGGCGGAGCTCGAGCGCCTGCAGTCGCTTGCGGCACCGGATGCGGACGCCCTCGTGGCCCTGCTGGACGCCCAGGAGAGGGACGACGCGGCGGAGGTCGGAGTTCTGGACGCAGATGCCACGCGCCTTCGCGAGCGCGAGGACTCGCTGAAGGCCCAGCTCGACCTTGCGACCCAGACGGACGAGGCCGAAACGGTCCTCGCGGCCGCAACGGCAGAAGTCGACGCGGCTGCGGGCACGACGGCAACGCGCAAGGCGGAGCTTGCGAGGGCGGAGGACGCCGCGAAGGACGCGCCGGAGCTTGCCCGGAAGGCCGCGGCGCTTGCCGCGGAGCTTCCTGCCTACGAAGAGCTCGGGCGCGCACACGCGGACCTGGCTGCGGCGGAGCGAAAGGCTCGCGAGGCGCGGGTGGAGCTTGGGAAGACGGAGGCCGCCCTGGGCGAGAAGGACGACTCCCTTGCCCGGGCGCGCGACATGGTGCGCGAGCTTGCCGGTGCTCCGGCGGAGCTGGAGCGCGCGAAGGCGTCACGCGCCGAGGCGGAGCGCGCACGGGAGGCCGCCGCGAAGGCGGTGCACGACTGCGAGGAGCTGGAGCGTCGCACGGCGACGGTCGCGGAACTTGCCGCGAAGGCGGCGGACGCGTCGGCTGCGCTCGAACGGGCGGAGTCGGCACAGGCGGCGGCTCGCGAGGAGGTTGCCGGCCTAGAGGCCGCGGAGGCGCGGCACGCGGGCGCGCCGGAACGTCTTGCGCGCGCGACCGCCGCTTGCGAGGACGTGAAGCGCCGCCTTGCGGAGCTCGAGCGCTCGTGCCAGGACTTGCGGAAGCGCGAGCGGGAGGCTGACGAGGCACGTTCGACGTGGGAGAAAAAGAAGTCGCTCCACCTGGGCGCGCGGAAGGTGTTCGACGAGGCCCAGGCACGCTATGCAGCCACGGAGCGTGCGTTTCTCGACGGTCAAGCCGGTATCATGGCAAGCACCCTTGCGCCGGGGATGGCGTGCCCGGTCTGCGGCTCGACGGAGCATCCGCACC
>CACWMM010000109.1:0-2552 GCA_902761955.1 uncultured Olsenella sp.
CATGGGGTCCATCTGGCTCAGCGACTCGTGCGCGTACTTCGTGGGATCAAAGCTCGGCAAGCACAAGCTTGCGCCCAGGATCTCTCCCAACAAGAGCGTCGAGGGCTTCTGGGGCGGCATGGTCGGCAGCGTCGCCGTGTGGGCCGTCGTGTTCGCGCTCGGCATCTACAACATCAACCTGCCGTACGCCATCGCGTGCGGCGTGCTGGTTGACGCGGCCGCCGTCGCGGGAGACCTCTTCGAGTCTCGCATCAAGCGCGGCGTCGGCGTGAAGGACTCGGGAAACCTCATGCCTGGCCACGGTGGCATGCTCGACAGGTCCGACTCGCTCCTCTTTGGCGGCATGACCGCGTTCCTGCTGCTCAGGCTGGGAGGAATCCTGTGAGCATATTCGAGGGCTTCAAGTCTGGCGTGACGCGGCACGAGCCGCAGCGCGTCGCGGTGCTGGGCGCGTCGGGATCGATCGGGACGCAGACGCTCGACGTCTGCCGCAGGCATGCGGACCGCCTGAGCGTCGTCGCCGTTGCCGTGAACGACTCCGTCTCGTTTGCCGTGAAGGCCGCGCGCGAGTTTGGCTGCGCCTACGTCGTGATCGCTAACGAGGCGCACCGGGACGACCCGGCACTTGCCGATCTTCCCGCTTCCTGCAAGGTGAGCTTTGGCCAGGAGGGCCTCACGCGCATCGCTTCCGCGGACGACGTGGACAGCGTCGTGGACGCGGTCGTGGGGTTCGCGGGCATCTATGCGGGATACGCCGCGCTCAAGGCCGGCAAGGCGCTCATGTACGCAAACAAGGAGTCGCTCGTCGTCGGCGGCGACCTTCTCATGCCGCTCGCACGCCCCGGCCGGCTCATCCCGGTCGACTCGGAGCACAGCGCCATATACCAGTGTCTGGTGGGGGAGCACCGCTCGGACGTCCATAGAATCTGGCTCACGTGCTCCGGCGGCCCGTTCTTTGGCATGGGCCGAGAAGAGCTCTCCCACGTGACCGCCGCCATGGCACTCAAGCATCCCACGTGGGCCATGGGCGCCAAGATTACGATCGACTCCGCGACGCTCATGAACAAGGGCCTCGAGGTGCTCGAGGCTCATCACCTGTTCGACGTCCCCGTCGACATGGTGAACGTGCTTGTGCACCCGCAGAGCATGGTGCACTCGATGGTCGAGTTCGAGGACGGCGTCGTAAAGGCTCAGCTTGGCCCCTCTGACATGCGCATACCCATCCAATACGCGCTCAGCTACCCCGAGCGCTGGGAGACGCCCGCGCCGCGCGTGGACTACTGCGAGGTGCCGGACTTCACGTTCGGCCGCGCGGACGAGGACGCGTTCGGCTGCCTCAGGCTCGCGAAGGAGGCCGGCCGCGACGGCGGCACCATGCCGTGCGCGATGAACGCGGCAAACGAGGTCGCGAACCTCGCGTTCAGGCAGGGCCGTTGCGGCTTCCTGGACGTTGAGGCGACGGTCGCCCACGTGATGGGGAAGACCGATGCCGTCCCGGTGGAGTCCCTGCCGCAGCTTGAGGAAGTCGACGCTCGCTCTCGCGAGCTCGCCGCATCCTACCTGGACGGGACATGCCGCTGATGGGCGTCGTGTCCGCGGTGTTCTGGGGCGTGGTCGTACTGTCGCTTCTCGTGTTCCTGCACGAGGGGGGCCACTTCCTCGCGGCTCGCGCCTGCGGCATGCGCGTGACGGAGTTCTATCTGGGCATGCCGTGCCGCCACCACATCGCGCGGAAGTCCCGCACGTACGGCACGGAGTTTGGCGTCACGCCCATTCTGCTCGGCGGCTACACGCGCATCTGCGGCATGGAGGGCACGCACGACGATCTCCTGCCCGCCTGCTTCGGCATCGTCCAGCGCGAGGGTCGCGTGCTTGCCACGGACGTCGCCGCAGAGCTCGGCGTGGACGCCGACCGCGCGTACGACATGCTCGCGACGCTTGCGGACTGGGCGGCCATTCGTCCGCACTACGATGCCGAGAAGGGCGAAGCCCCGTCGCAGGGCACCTTGCCCGAGGCGTTCGAGACCCTCCGCCGCGACCCCAACATGCTGACGGAATACGATGCGGGCCACGACTTCTCGCTTTCTGGCACGACGGAGGCAGGCGAGCCGCGACCGCTCGAAGACCCGAACAAGGCGCTTGCGAGCGAGCAGAGCCGTACCTATCTGGGCAAGGGCTTCCTCAAACGCACTTTCACGCTGGTTGCGGGGCCGCTCGTGAACATCGCGCTCGCGTTTCTCATCGTGACGGCAAGCCTCTCCATCGCAGGCGCCGAAGTTGCGGTGAACTCCAACCGCCTTGGCGCCGTTACGGCGGACTCGGCCGCGCAGGCGGCGGGCCTCAGGGCAGGCGACGTCGTCACGAGCGTCGGCGGCAGGCCTTGCGAGGACTGGAACAGCCTCGCGTCTGCCATTGACGCCGCGCTTGAGACCGGCGGGGACTTCGACGTGACGTACACACGCGGCGGCTCCACGCACGAGGCCGTCGTCAAGACGGGGGGCAAGCGCCTGAGCGCGCTCGGCGTCGAGGCGCTCACCCGCCGCGTGCGCCTG
>CACWMM010000110.1:0-2533 GCA_902761955.1 uncultured Olsenella sp.
AATCGCATCCGACAACGCCAAGGACGGCGCTGTCTTCCTGCATCTACTCTGTCAGCCGCACTTACCCCGCCGAAGCTGCACTAGCTTTGGCAATCAACCACAAAAAGGCAAACAGGCAGCGGGTGCGGCCCTCGAGCTCGCGATTTCCTTGCATTCGAATAAGAACGCCTCGGATGTGGTACAAGTGTTACAACATACTTTCAACGCATGTACAATAGGAGTCCAACATGACTACGATGACAATTCGCTGCGACGAGCGTGACAAGGCTGCGGCTGCTGCTGTGGCCGAATACTACGGCCTTGACCTATCCTCTGTCACCCGCGCATTCTGGAAGCAGATGGCCAGGACAAACAGCATCCCCCTCGACTTTGGCAATAGGGAGCCTAACGCCGAGAGCCTCCGCTCAATCCGGGAGGCCGATGAGATTGAGGCGGCGGGAGGTACCGGCGAGTCCTATGGGAGCGCACGCGCGCTTCTGGACGCTGCAAGGGCGTAGACATGGCGCGTCTCGAAGCACAGTTCACCCCAACTTTCAAACGCGACTTAAAGAGACTTGACAAAAGGCATGTCGACGATGGGCCGCTTGAAGAAGTGATTGACCTCATAATTGAGAATTCCCCAGAGTCGTTAGCAGAGCTGCGGAGAAGGCACAGAATGCACTCTCTTGCTGGAGGGTGGTCTGGGAGTAGCGAGTGCCATGTCTGCAATGCAGGAGACTGGCTTCTCATTTGGCGGACATTTGATGGAATCGCTTTGATGCAGCGTACGGGGAGCCATGACGAGCTGTTCCGCTAAGAAAGAGCTGCGCGCGGCGAGCGAGACTGCGCTATCCTATGCCGTATATGTCTAAGCACCGATGGCCGGCTCTTCTCGCCCGCTCTTCGAGGGTGCTGCCGTCGTCTCTAGGAGGGACCAAATTGCTATCCGTTGACGAACAGCTCAAGGTAATTCTTTCCGGCACCATGCAGGTGGTGCCCCTGGACGAGCTCAAGAAGAAGCTCGAGAAGGGCGTGCCCCTGAACATCAAGCTGGGCGTGGACCCCACGAGCCCGGATCTGCACCTGGGACACGCCGTCCCGCTGCGCAAGATGCGCCAGTTCCAGGACCTGGGGCACAACGTGACGCTCATCATCGGCAACGGCACCGCGCTCATAGGCGACCCGTCCGGGCGTGACAGCACCCGTCCGCCGCTGACGGAGGAGCAGGTCGAGGCCAACGCAAAGACCTACGTGGCACAGGCCATGAAGATCCTGGACCCCTCGCGCACGAAGGTGGTGCACAACGGCGACTGGATCAAGCCGATGACGCTGGACAAGATGCTGGGCCTGATGAGCAAGTTCAACGTGGCCCGCATCCTGGAGCGCGAGGACTTCCACAACCGCTACACCAACGGCCAGTCCATCGCCCTGCACGAGTTCATCTATCCCGTGCTGCAGGCGTACGACTCCGTCATGATCGAGGCCGACCTCGAGATGGGCGGCAACGACCAGATCTTCAACCTGCTGGCCGGCCGCGACCTCATGCGCGACATGGGCATGGAGCCGCAGGTGGCGTTGACGATGCCGCTTCTGGTGGGCCTTGACGGCCAGAAGAAGATGTCGAAGAGCTACGGCAACTACGTCGGCCTGACCGACGAGGCGAACGACATGTTTGGCAAGCTCATGTCCATCAAGGACGAGCTGGTGCCCATGTACTTCCGCCTGTGCTCCACGCTGCCCGTGGCGGAGGTCGACAAGATCGACGCCGCGTACGCGGACGGATCGGCGGACCCGTACGCGCTGAAGCGCCAGCTGGCCCGCAACATCGTGGACCTGTACCACGGCGCGGGCGCCGGCAACGAGGCCCAGGCCGCGTTCGACGCGACGTTCAAGAAGAACCAGATCCCGGACGACGTGGCGGAGTATCCCATGAGCCTTGCCGTGACGAACGAGGACGGCAAGGTGTACCTGGCGAAGCTTCTGGCCGAGGTGGGCATCGCGAAGTCCGCGGGCGAGGGGCGCCGCCTGATCGACGGTGGCGGCGTGAGGATCGACGGTGAGCCCGTCGCCGCCAAGTGCTACAACGTGGACCCGGAGCTGCTGCACGCCGGCTGCGTGCTGCAGTCTGGCAAGCGCCGCTGGGCGAGGCTGGTGTAGTCCCGTTGGCGTTTAGGGACACGCACGACGTACCCGAGCTTCTGGCCCCCGCCGGGGGGCCAGAGCCGTTTAGGGCCGCGCTTGCCGCGGGCGCGGACGCGATCTTCTGCGGCCTGGGAAGCGACTTCAACGCGCGCCGCGGCGCGGGAAACTTCACGTACGAGACGTTTGCACAGGCGTGCCGCGAGGCGCACCTCTTGGGCGCGCGCGTCTACGTGACGCAGAACGTGGTGATAAAGGGCGACGAGATGCCGCGGGCCCTCGCCCTTCTCCGCAAGGCATGGCTCCTGGGCGCGGACGCGTTCATCATCCAGGACTGGGGTCTGCTTGCGGAGGCGAGGCGCCTGTGGCCCCGGATCGAGTGCCACATATCGACGCAGGCGAACGTGCACGACGC
>CACWMM010000111.1:0-2369 GCA_902761955.1 uncultured Olsenella sp.
GGTGCCCGAGAAGTACTGCTCCTGGATGTGGTTGAACGCGTCGAAGATGCCGGCGCGCATCTGGTAGTCGGGCACGGTGAACGTGAGCTCGGGGTTCACGATGGCGAACTTGGGCATCACGTCGCTGCCGAAGACGTGACCGATCTTGAGGCCCTCCTCGTGGTTGGTGATGACGGAGCCGGCGTTCATCTCGGAGCCGGTGCCGCTCATGGTGAGGATGTCGCCCACGGGGATGATCTTGCCGGTGGGCTGCTCCATGTTGAGGTACAGGTGCTCCCAGGGGTCGCCCTCCGTCCAGGCAGAGACGGACACGCCCTTGGCGTAGTCGATGGTGGAGCCGCCGCCCACGGCCAGGATCAGGTCCACGTCGTTTTCGCGCGCGACCTTGGCGCCCTCGCGGAGCTTGTCTGCCGTGGGGTTGGACATGACGCCCGGCACCTCGACCACGGTCTTTCCGGCGGCCTCGAGCGTCGCAATCACCTTCTGGTACAGGCCGCTGCGCTTGATGGAGCCGCCGCCGTACGTAAGCAGCACCTTGGGGCCAAACTTCGCCAGCTCGCCGGAAAGCTCGTCCAGGGCGTTGGGGCCAAAGTGAAGCCGGCAAGGGTTCTCGTAGGTAAAGTCGCCAAGCATGCGCGTTCCTTCCGTTCGAATGGTTCGACACGCCTGTTATAGGACCTAAACCTAGCTTTAAGTCCAGCGACGGTTCCAATCGCTCACAACTCGACCACAAGGGCCCGGGATGGGACCAGGCCTCACCCCACGACGGCGATGCAGCCCGCGACGACGGCGCTCACCACGCCGATAAGTGCCAGCGGCACGCACCCGTCCACGAACGAGGCCAGCGCGCCCAGCCGGTAGTACAGCACGTAGCACACGAGGCTCACGGCAAAGCCCGCCACGGCGAGAAGAGCCACCAGCGTGGCCGCGCCCGCCTCTCCGGCGCACCCCAGCGCCAGCGCGCAGAACGCCTCCATGCCGAGCCATGCCACGAAGAGCACGAGCTCAGTGGTTGGCTGCCGCTGGAACGCGCGCTGCGTCACCGCAAGCAGCACAAAGTAGAGAGCCGCAGACCCCAGCGCAAACCCCCAGGGCGCCCATGCGGGAACGAGCCTTGCCGCTCCCCCGCAAACGCCGGACGCCCCCAACAGGCCGCAGACGACGGCCCCCAGGATCGCCGCGATGCCCACGACCCTGAGCGCCCCGTGGGCAGACCCGCC
The DNA here is from genome assembly GCA_902761955.1 of uncultured Olsenella sp. Lineage (GTDB taxonomy): Bacteria > Actinomycetota > Coriobacteriia > Coriobacteriales > Atopobiaceae > Parafannyhessea. The sequence goes on from CACWMM010000111.1 coordinate 1,221, forward strand.
GCACACCTTGGGCCAGAAGAATATCGCCCACCACGTAAGGTACAGCGCGCAGCATGCCGCCATCAGCCAATGGCCCTGCCTCATCTGCTCAAACGCAATGCCACCCATGGACAGCCCCCCTTGGGTTCGACCGCGGGAACGCCGCGGTCCCCGCACACCCATGATAGCAGCATCATCTACAAGCGTTTTACCTGCATGTTTGTCAGAATCCGCGAGTTTAAGTGTCGATTTCCGCGAGTTTCACTTTCGATTTCCGCGTTCTGCGGTGTCGATTTCCGCGCCGGCACGGCACCTCGCATGCAAAAAAGCGGCGCCAGCCACAGCCGACGCCGCCCCAAAACCCGTGTGCCAGACTCGCGCTAGACCCTCGCGACGGCCTTGATCTCGACCTTGCCGCCGCCGGGAAGCGCCGCCACCTGGAACGCGGCGCGCGCGGGATACGGAGCCTCGAAGAACTCGGCGTACACCTCGTTCATGGCGCCAAACTCGCTGATGTCTGCCAGAAGAACGGTGGTCTCCACAACGTCCGCCATGGTGGCGCCGGCCGCGGCCAGGATGTTCTTCAGGTTCGTGAGGCTCTGGCGCGTCTGGGACTGGATGTCGTCGCCCGCAAGCTTGCCGGTTGCGGGGTCGATGCCCAGCTGGCCGCTCACGTTGATGGAGCCGTTCGACTCCACGCCCGCGCTGTAGGGACCAAGAGCCGCAGGTGCCTTATCGGTAACGATTGCCTTCTTCATGTTCTTCTCCTTACGTGATCGCGATGCGCCACGCGCGGCGGCGCACCCTTTGGTATGTCTGCCCTCCAACGACCTTGCGGCCGAGAAGAGCCTTGGCGCCTGGCCCCGGCCTTTGCGGCCTTTACGGCCCACTCCGGCGTGCGGCGCGAGCTCGCTACGAGCGCGCCACGTACGCGCCGGGCTTTGCGCCCGTGGGCTCGCCGTCGCGCGCAACGAGCTCGCCGCCCACGAAGACCAGCCGCGCACGGCCGTGCGCCTCAAAGCCCTCGTACGGTGTGTAGTCCACGGCCTGGTGCTGGGTGGCTGCGCCTATGGTCCAGCGCGCCGCCGGGTCCCACACGCACACGTCCGCGTCGGAGCCCGCCGCAAGCGCGCCCTTGCGCGGGTACATGCCAAACTCCCGCGCCGCCCC
>CACWMM010000112.1:0-2360 GCA_902761955.1 uncultured Olsenella sp.
TGATACCGCTACCATAAGAACGGCCACTTCGGCTACTCAATATTGACGACCGCGCTACCGTAAATGCGACAGGCGCGCTACCGTACTTTCGCCAATCGTGCTACCGGGAATAAGCTTGCTTCCAGCAGGGCAACCGTTGGAAGGAGCGCGATTGGAGAGGAACGTCATGGGAGAGCTGAACATGTACCGCCAACTCGGCATAAGGCCGAACTTCACCGAGATCGGCAGGAAACACGGACTCGACAGGCGGACCGTCGCGAAGTACTGGAGGAACGGCGACGAGGTCGAGGACCATAGGAGGGACAAGGCAAGCGCGTTCGACGAGTTCAGGGACGTGATCGAGCAGAAAGCCTCGTTGCCCGGAGTCACGAAGAGGGCGATATACGAGTTCCTGCTCCACCGCCACCCCGATGCCGGCCTGCCGAAGTACGGGTCGTTCACGAAGTACTGCCGCAACCGGGGGATCGAATGCGCGCCGACGGCCGAGGTCGACGCGCACCCGCGCTTCGAGACGCCGCCGGGCCGCCAGCTGCAGTTCGACTGGAAGGAGGGCCTGGAGATGGTCGACGTGAACGGCGAGGTGTTCGAGTTCAACGTCTTCTCCGCCGTGCTCGGCTACTCGCGCGCCCACCGCTTCATATACTCGCGGACGCGCACCGAGGACGACCTGCTGGCCTGCCTGCTCGCGACGTTCGTCAGGTTCGGCGGGGTGCCGGAGGAGGCCATAACCGACAACATGGGCGCGCTCGTCACCTTCTCCGGGGGCAGGCGGACGAGGTCGGAGCGGGCATGGCGCTTCGCAAAGGAGGCGGGCTTCGAGCTGAAGCTCTGCAGGGTCTCCACGCCGCAGACCAAGGGCAAGGACGAGAGCGCCAACCGCTTCGTCAACAGGCTGCGCGCCTACGACCACGACTTCGAGGGCGAGCGGGGCCTGATGGACGCCATAGCCAGGATCGAGGCCCGCTCGAACTCCGAGCCCAACGAGACGACGGGGCTGCCGCCCGCGGTGCTGTTCATGAAGGAGAAAGAGCACCTGCGCCCCATAGGCAACATGCGCCTCCTGCAGGACATGGTCGGAAACGTGAGCGTGCAGAGGGTGCCGGCGACCATGCTCGTGCGCGCCGCCGGCAGGCAGTGGTCCGTGCCGCGCGCCTGCATCGGCAAGGACGTCCACGTCATCGCCATGCCGTCCGGCCAGGTCAGGATCACCCTCGACGGCGAGACCGTCGCCGTCCACGACGCGTCGGCCGCGGCCGGCCCCATCAACTACGCCGAGGACCACTACGTCGAGGCGATGTCGGGCAAATCGTGGTTCGGCGACTCCGACATACGCGAGGCGGCGCGCGCCAACCTCGACCTCCTCGACAAGCTGGGAGGCGAGTAGCGTGACGGCGCTGAGCGAATCGAGCCCCTACATGCGGGCCCAGGCCAACCTGTCCGAGCTCAAACTCGACCAGATATGCGCGGCGATGCCCGACTACATCCGCATGGTGGCCGATGGCGAGCGCGACTTTGCGCAAGCGATGGCGGAGATGACGGCGTCGGAGGTCGCAGCCAGGCGCGAGAGGATCATGCGGCAGCGGATACGTTCGTCGGGGTTCCCCTATGCCAAGACGCTCGCGGACTTCGACTGGTCGTTCCAGCCGAGCGTGCCGAGGGCCAAGGTGGAGGAACTTGCGACCCTGCGGTTCATGGACGAGGCCGAGAACATCCTGCTGGTGGGCAGCCCGGGAGTGGGAAAGACGCATCTGGCGGTCGCCATCGGCATCGAGGCGGTCAAGGCCGGCCGGGAGGTGCGCTTCACCGACTGCGCCCGCCTGGTCGACGACCTGAAGGATGCGTCTTCCCGGGGAATACTGGAGAAGAGGCTGAAGTACTACGCGCACTCCAAGCTGATGATAATCGACGAGCTGGGCTACCTCGCCATCGACGAGCAGGGTGCCAACCTCATGTTCCAGCTGATCTCCACGCGCTACGAGAAGCGTTCGACGATCATCACCACGAACGTCGGCATCGGCGGCTGGGCCAACGTGTTCGGCGACGACGTGGCGGCCAGCGCCATCGCGGACAGGGTATGCCACCACTGCACGCTCATCAAGATAACGGGAAGGTCGTACAGGCTGAAGGACCTTCCGGCGGAAAGGAGGAAAGAAGACTAGCCAAAATCGGTGAAAGAACGGTGACGTGACTGATCAATCTGCGGTAACGCTGATGCGCATGAAACGGTAGCGCAATCGTCGATTCTTATATTGACTTTATCAGGTGGCGCACGCGTCCTTGGCGGCCACCGTCTTGGCGAACGGGTTGAACGCCAGGTTGTAGAACCGCTCGAACTCGAACATGTCACTCGCCCCCCTGCG
>CACWMM010000113.1:0-4313 GCA_902761955.1 uncultured Olsenella sp.
GATTGTACTGCGGGGTAAGCCCGTGGGAGACCAGGACGCCGCTGGCCGACTGGGGGCGTTTTCGCCAGGAGGGGCCCCGCGCCGAGCGCGGGGCCCCTCCTTTTGTCTTTATCTGAAACAAAATAATCATTTTCTATAATTCTATTGCGTACTCCTTATCATCTTATTTGTTTTTTTGGTAATCCTCTTCGATGGGGGGTGCAGCAATGCGAGGACTTAAGCATCGCCTTGAAGAATACCTTCCACGCGCTACGCATTCCGAAGACATGCTCATTCGTTGGCTTTCTTCAAATTTGGATGCTGCTTCCGAGATGTCTGTTCGTGAATTGGCTGATGCCGCTGGCGTGTCTCCCTCAACTATCGTTAGGCTCTGTCATAAGGTTGGCTGCAGGGGTTATAAAGACTTCAGGTCGGGTATTCTCGTCGAAGTTGTCACCAAGGATAGAAGCGCTGTTGCTTCGCTTTCTGGCGTTGAAAAAGGAGATTGTACTGAGACCATTCTACAAAAGGTTACTGATAGGAACATATCTTCACTCTCGCTCACTGTCAGACTGTTAGATCCTGTATCTGTGGAGGCCGTTATCTCCCTCATGGGTTCTCCAAGTTGCATCACTCTGTTTGGCGCTGGAGCATCTCTTCTTGTTGCTAAAGACCTACAGCTCAAACTGCTTCGTATTGGGTTGCCGTGTCTTTGCTGCGATGACTTGCACTCGCAGAGAGTGTATGCCCAGAACACTACTTCCAGTGACCTTGCCATTGTTATTAGTTACTCCGGTACTACTCCCGAGATTGTGGGTTGTGCTCGTACTGCGAAGAATAATGGTACAAAGGTTGTCGCAATAACTTGTGGCGCATTTGATTCTCCCCTTGCCCGGATTTCAGACTATGTATTAGGCGTTGCAGCGACAGAGCTACTTGTTAGAAGCGGAGCAATGTCATCCAGAATCGCTCAACTCAACGTTGTCGATGTCTTATTCGCCTCTTATGTGGCAAGCAACTACGAGAGATGTATGCGTTTGCTTACTTCCAATCGCATTATCAAGCCATGTAATTCGGATGACGGAAGGTCTCTATCGAGAAAGGCGGCCCCTGATGATCGATCTTGGCAACTTGACAACTGAGGCCAGAAATCCAAACACCATGAACTTGGATCAAATGTCTCCCTAGGAAATTGTTGATGTGATGAACTCTGAGGACAATCGTGTCGTCATGGCGGTTCATGCAGAACGAAAGCACATCGCAGCTGCCGTATCGTGGGCCGCTGAAGCTATTTCTAATGGTGGCCGAATCCTTTATGTTGGAGCAGGGACTTCAGAACGTCTAGGCGTCTTGGATGCGGTTTGTCGTAGGACTGATTGCAGGGGGGAATAGCGCCTTCGTTTGTGCCAAGGAAGGTGCGGAGGATAGCTCTACCCTCGGTGCTAAAGAACTCGATGAGGTTGATGTTTGCGAGAGAGATCTAGTCATCGGCCTTGCTGCAAGTGGACGCACGCCGTACGTAATCGGTGCTCTGCGACATGCGCGTAAAATCGGGTCTAGAACCATCGCTATTGCCTGCAATTCGAACTCAGAGATTGGTCACGAAGCCCAGCTGGCAATTGAGCCAGTGACGGGTCCCGAAGTTCTGACTGGCTCTACACGCCTTAAGGCTGGTACTGCCGAGAAGATGATTCTCAACATGATTTCGACTGGGGCCATGGTCCTGAATGGCAAGGTTTTGCGTGCAGCGATGCGGCCGCTCAAGCGGATGACAATGACCCGGCATCGAAAGAGCATGCCATTCTCGGGCTAAAGGTCATTAGTGGATTTGGCAATGAGATTGTCGACGCAATCGTAAGGTTTCACCACAGCCCCTTAAATAGCAGTGACTACCCCTCACACCTCTCTCCCGACATTCAACGGTGTGTGAACATCGCGCTTGTGTGCAATCGTCTCGAGGAACTGATCTATGGTGTTAGCGCCGGGCGACTTTAGCCACAAATAGTCGGAACAATTTAGCCAATCCCAGTCAACGAAAAACGGCCATCGCGCCCCCTCACGACCCCTAACCTGGTGTTGCCAATGCGCCGGCGTTAGGAGGACTATAGAGGTGAACGAGAGACGCGATGACCTACAGGAGATGGAGGAGATGGCCGCCGAGGCGGGCGACGGGTTCGACCCCCAGGCGTGCAACCTGGCGGAGTTCTGCCGCAGGACGGGCCTCACGAGGTCGAAGGCCAGGACGATCAGGAAGCACGGCTTCAGGGCGCTCCCGCACGGCAACAGCGGCCGGAGAGCCGAGGTGACGGTGCTCACGGGGCACACCGGGCTCGTCGACGACCAGCTCCGCAGGGGAGTCACCAACTCGCAGGTGATCTACGAGCGGCTGCTCGGCCAGGGCTACGAGGGCGGCCTCACCGCCGTGAAGGTGTACATATCCGGCCACAGGGACCTCGTCCCCGCAAAGCGGAGGACCGTGGCACCACAGGGGAGCCGCGGCCAGAGGTTCAGGACGGGGCCCGGCGAGGCGTATCAGATGGACTGGGGCTTCGTCACGGTCGTCGACCCGGGCGGCACGGAGTACAGGATCGCGTGCTTCGCGATGGTCTGCCACCACTGCGGCAGCTTCTACGTGGAGTTCTTCCCCAACGCGCGGCAGGAGAACCTGCTCATAGGGATGCTCCACGCCTTCATGGCCATGGGCGTCCCCGGCGAGGTGCTCACGGACAACATGAAGTCGGTCGTGACCGGGCGCGACCTCGACGGCAGGCCCGTCTGGCAGCGCGACTACGCCGCCTTCATGGGGTGCGTCGGCTTCCGCACCAGGCTCTGCAAGCCGCGCCACCCCTTCACTAAGGGCAAGGTCGAGCGGCTGATCCGCTTCGTGAAGGGCAACTTCCTCGCCGGCCGCGACTTCACCGACATCACCACGCTCAACGGGGAGGCGCTGCTGTGGTGCGCGGAGCAGGCTGGCAGGTGGAGGCGCGCCGTGGCCTGCGTGCCGTCCGAGGAGCACGCGTCCGCTTGCCTCCCGGCGGCGCGCCCGCTCGAGGTGACCGACGAGGTCGCGCTCTGGCTGTGCCCCAGGCGCAGGATCACCTTCGACGGCTTCGTCAGCTACGAGGGCCGGAGGTTCGGGGTCCCATACTGGTACGAGCGGCGGGACTGCCGCGTGAGCCGCGAGGGTGGCTACCTGCACATATACAGCGACGACCTGGCCCTGGAGCTGGCCGTGCACGCCGTGACCTGGGACCGGCGCGACAGCTGGTGCGAGGGGCAGTGGGCCGACGCGCAGCCCGAGGAGCTTCCCAGCCAGCCCGTCACCACGTCGATCTCGCAGGTCGAGCTCGCGCCCGGCAAGCCCGCGTTCGCAAAGTTCGACTTCGGGAGGTGGGCGTGATGGGAAACGCCGCGAAGAGCCCCTACGAGCTCGCCAGCGAGGCGGCCGCCAGGCTCGGGATCGCCCTCGCGGCCTCCGAGCTCGCGACGCTGGCGTCCGACCACGACATGGGCGACGCGGAGGTCGGCGCGCTCGCCGTCACGTTCGACTACCTCGCGGAGAAGAGGAGGCAGGCGTCGATAGAGACGCTGCTCAGGCTGAGCCGGCTGCCGAGGAGGGAGCCCAAGACCTTCGACGGATTCGACTTCTCGAGGATACAGGGCCGCGACGCGTCGGCGCTGGCGAAGCTTCCCGCGCTCGCCGACCTCTACGCGCACCGCAACGTCGCGTTCATAGGCCCGGGCGGCATAGGCAAGACCCACCTGGCCCAGGCGTACGGCCGGGAGTGCTGCATGCGCGGCCTGAAGACCTACTACGTGAAGGCGAGCGAGCTCAGGGACAGGTTCCAGAGGGCGGCGGAGCGCGGGAGCGCCTCGCGCGTCGTCGCGACGCTGGTGAAGCCGACCTGCCTGATCGTGGACGAGGTGGGCAGGTGCACCTTCGACAGGGCGTGCACGGACCTCTTCTTCGATGTGATCGACCGCCGATATGAGAAGGAGGGGCCCAACACCATGATATTGACCAGCAACGTGGCGCCGAGCGCCTGGGACGAGTTCTTCACGGGCGACGACGCGCTGCTGTGCGCGCTCGACAGGGTGTTCGACAAGGCCTCCGTCTTCATGATGCGCGGCCCGAGCTACCGCGGGCGCGAGCTGGACACCTACTCCGTCGAGGCCGTCCCGCAGGCCACCAAGGTGAGGGGCATGCAGCCCAAGGGAGTGTAGCGAGAACATAAGTTAGGAAACCGGTTGCCGGCGCATTGGCCAAAGTCGGCTGACTGGGATTGGCGATTATCGCTTGACTGGATGTGGTCAAATTAGCCCGACGCTAACAG
>CACWMM010000114.1:0-2253 GCA_902761955.1 uncultured Olsenella sp.
AGCCGCAGCACGCTCGCGAGCTCCGCGTTGTCCGCCGGGCAGAACACCTCCACGTTCGGCACGCCGCGCATGAGCGATATGTCCTCCAGCGCCATGTGGCTCGCGCCCAACATGCCAGACTCGCACCCGGCGGAAACCCCCACCAGCGCCACCGGAGAGCGCATCATCCCCAGGTTCACGCGGACCTGGTCGTACACGCGACCGGTGATGAACGTGGCGTAGCTCGGCGCAAACGTGGTCAGTCCCTCGTTCGCGAGCGCGGCCGCCACCTCCACCTGGTTCTGCTCCGCGATGCCGCACTGCACAAAGCCCTCGGGCAGCACCTCGCGCATGTGGTCCAGGTTCAGGCGGCGCCCATAGTCGGAAACCACGACGGAAAGCCCGCCATCCCGCTCGGCAAGCTCGCCCATGACCTCGCCAAACACCTGCTTCGGGTTCATGGCCGAGAAGCGCGCGGACTCCTCGGCGGTGACGGCTCCGGCAAGGGCGCCCCTCCCGTCCGCGGAAGCGGCCGTGGCGGCTGCGTTCTTCTCGCCCCGCGCGCACGCGCTACTCATTGCGAATCGCCTCCTCCCGGGCGTCCAGCTCGCGCATGGCCTGCTGGTACAGCTCCTCCGTCAGGGCCTTGTCGTGCCACTCCGCATGCCCCTCCGCAAACGAGAGCCCGTGCCCCTTGCGCGTGCGCGCCACCACGGCCCGCGGGCGGTCGCCGGGGTTGCGCAAGGCATCCGCCAGCTGGATCACGTCGTGTCCGTCCACCTCTACCACGTCAAAGCCAAACGCGGTGAACTTTCTGTTGATGGGCCCGTTGTCAAGTATCTGCGCCGTGGGGCCGTCCAGCTGCATGCCGTTGGCGTCCACCACCACGGTCAGGTTGGCCAGCCGCTTGTGGCCTATGAGCGCGGCGGACTCCCACACCGATCCCTCGTCGCACTCGCCGTCTCCCACCACGCAGAACACGCGCCCGGGCAGGCGCTTGCGGCGCAGCGACAGCGCAAGGCCCGCGGCGTAGCCCAAGCCCATGCCCAGGCTGCCGCCAGAGATCTCGAACCCGCGCTGCGGGTCGCGCTCCGGGTGCTTGAAGATGCGCGCGTCCGGCCCAAACAGGCCGCGGTCCACGTCGTCCTGGCTTATGAGGCCTCGCTTCAGCATCATGGGATACAGCGCCACGGACGCGTGCGCCTTGCTCACGATCAGCCGGTCGCGCTCGTCCCACGGCGTGCCGTCCCGGCCGGTATGCATGACCTCGTCCAGAAGCACGGCCACAATCTCGGCCATGGAGAGCGCGCCGCCAAAGTGCAGAGGGCTTCCCATGTAGCGGCGGCCCCACTCCACCACGTCGCGGCGCACCGCAAGCGCGTCCAGGTCAAGCCGGCGGCGCAGGGCGCGCGTGGCATCGTCCTCCACCGCGGCGCCCTCACGCGGGCGCGTGCGCGTGCGGATGCCGTCCAGCTCAAGCGGGCCGGGGAAGCCGTCGCTCTGCATGGACACGCCCACGATGGACTGGTTGGGCCCCAGCCACGTGAGGCTCCACTCTATGGGCGTGCTGTCCGCAAGCTCGATGTTCTGCTCAAGCACCATCACCGGGTCAGACGCGCCGCACGCCAGGCACGCGGCGTGCTGGGCCCCCGCGCGGCACGACGAGTAGTGCATGTGCGAAAGCGCGATCTTGCGCCCGGAGCACCGCTCCACCGCGTCAAACAGCGACTCCGTCGTGAAGTCCGCCTGCTCCAGCCCCGGGCACGCCTCCAGGTTCGACCAGCTCTCCTGGCACACCACGGGCCGTCCGCCCACCGATCGCACGCGCCGCATAAACAGCGCCGGCTCGCCGGGCTCCACCTGAAGGCTCTCCGCCACCTCTGCCGGAGCCGGCAGCACGTCCTTCTGAAGCACCTGCGTCGTGTACCGCACGCCGCCGTCGCGAAGCGACGCCGCAAAGCTAAACGACCGCGCGTTTCCCGGCCGAGAGATTCCTCCGTCCGCCACCACGGTCCCGCTCCCCTTGCGGCTCACCAGGAGTCCCTCCGCCACCAGCGTCCCGATCGCCTTGCGCACGGTCCCGCGGCTCACGCCGTACTGCGCCATCAGGTCCGCCTCGGAGGGAATGTAGCGCCCCCGCCGCCACTCGCGGTTGCGAATCTTGCCGCGCATGATCTCGGAAAGCTGCACGTTCAGCGGATCGGGCGAATCCGCCGAGAGGAACGTGGGCTCCGCGCCCGAAGCCCCGCCCGCCGCTTCCGGCGCGTCCGGGGT
>CACWMM010000115.1:0-2457 GCA_902761955.1 uncultured Olsenella sp.
GATCTGGGTGTCCTTGATCTGCGGGGCGACGCTCGTGATGAGCTCGGGCTCCTCGAAGCCGAAGGTCTTGAGCGCGAACGCGGTCTCGCGGTTGATGGCGCCGGCGCGGCGGGGCTCGTACTCGATGTCGCTGATCTGGTTCTTGAGGTACGCATACGCGATGGCAGAGCAGATGCTGTCTGTGTCGGGATGCAGGTGACCGATGACGTTGACCTTGCGGATGGCCTCGGGCATTGTTGGACTCCTTAACGTTAAATGAACACCGAACCGTGTTCATTTCCTTATGCGTGACTCATCATCATGGCACAAGTTCCCTGCGTGGGCGGGAAGATCGGCCACGGGACACCAACTGCATATAGACGGCGCCGCCTGCTGCGCGGGCGGGGAGCTGCGCGGGCGGGGAGCTGTGCGGGTGCTACGGCTCGGCGCGGTCGTGGTTCACGGGACGCAGGAACAGCTCGCGCACGCTGTCTGGGTCCTTGGACTGGCCCAGCGCCCACATGGTCTTCGCGACGAGCGCCTCCGTGGACATGTCCGCCCCCTTCAGGATGCCGGGGTGGTTGGAGTACGCGCGCCCGACCTCGTACACGCCCAGGTCGAGCCCCTCCTCCGGCACCTGCGTCGTCAGCACGAGCGTGCGGCCGGAGTCAACCCAGTCGAAGATCGCGCGCCTGAACGCGTCGCCGTCGTAGTCCGGGATGCCGCCGATGCCAAACGTCTCGAGGATGATGGCGTCGTAGTCGTCCTTTAGCAGCGAGAAGATCTGCGGCCTGAACTCCGGGGTCAGCCTCAGCACGATGACGCGGTCGTCCATGGCGCGGAAGCGACGCCACGGGAGGTCCTTCTCCCTTGGCGGGCGCCCGCCGCTCCAGAGCACGCGGTCGCCCCTGACGTAGGCCAGGGTGGGGAAGTTCATGCTCACGAACGCGTTGTAGCTCATGGTGCGCTGCTTGTGGGCGCGCGTGCCGGCGATGACCTTGCCGCCGAACACGACGCACACGTCGCGCGCGGCGTCGTCCGTGGCCACGAGCAGGCTCTGGTACAGGTTGAGCTTCGCATCGGTGAACGGCGCGGCCATGGGCTGCTGCGAGCCCGTGAGCACGATGGGCTTGGAGCCGCCCTGCAAAAGGTAGCTGAGCGCGGCCGCCGTGTACGCCATGGTGTCCGTTCCGTGCAGCACCACGAAGCCGTCGTAGTCGTCGTAGTGCCGGGCGAGGCCGTCTGCGATCTGCATCCAGTCGCGCGGGCGCATGTTGGTGCTGTCGATGTTCATGGGCTGCACCACGTCTATGTGGCAGAGGCTGTCGATGAGAGGCACGCGTTCCACCAGCTCCTCGCCGGTGAGGCCGGGCGCGAGGCCGTCTTCCTGGGGCAGCGACGCGATGGTGCCTCCCGTGGCCATGACAAGTATGTTCTTCAAGAGCGCCCGCCTTCCGTCCTTCTGCCGTGTGCAGGTTAGCGACAACCCATGATGGTACACTGATTCGACCCGTTGGCGACGCTTTAGAGGAGGCGCTCCGGTCTTGCAAATGCACGACAGGCTGCTTGTGGTCGAGGACGACCCAAAGCTGAGGGAGGAGCTCGTGGCGCTCCTGGGGAACAACGGATACCAGCCGTGCGCCCTCGAGGCGTTTGACGACGTGGTGGGGCAGGTGCTTGCCGCCGGGGCGGACCTGGTGCTTCTGGACCTGAACCTGCCGGGCGTGGACGGCCAGTACGTGTGCCGCGAGGTGCGACGCGAGTCCGACGTGCCCATCATCGTGGTGACGAGCCGGGACGGGCAGATGGACGAGCTTCTGAGCATGAGCTTTGGCGCCGACGACTTCGTGGCGAAGCCGTACAACGCCCCCGTGCTGCTTGCGCGCATTGCGCGCCTGCTTGAGCGCGCATATGGGAGCACCAGCCGCTCTGCCGTGTTGGAGCGCGGCGGCGTGCGCCTGGACTGCGACCGCTGCGTGGCCGAGCACGGCGGATGCTCCGTGGAGCTCACGAAGAACGAGCTCAGGATCCTTTCGCTTTTGATGCGCAACGCCGGCAAGGTGGTGAGCCGCCAGCGCATCCAGGAGGAGCTGTGGCAGACGGACGAGTTCGTGGACGACAACACGCTGACCGTGAACGTGAGCCACCTGCGCCAGACGCTCGCCTCCATAGGGGCGCGCGACTTTGTGCAGACACGCCGCGGGCTGGGCTACCTCGTCTTGTAGCGCGGCGCGAGCCTGCGGCGTCGCGTGGCGTCGCGCGACGCTGCGGCAGAAAGGACTGATGGCACATGGGCTTCTGGTCGTATCTCGTCGACAGGTTCGCGATAGTCGTGGGACTTGTGGTGGGGGTGCTGCTATCGGGGCTGGCACTTCTCGCCCACGGCGTGGACGTGCGCGCGTTTGCCGAGGTGGCGTGCGTGGTGTGCGCGTGCGTGCTTGCGGGGCTGCTGCTTGACTGGCTGCGGCGGCGCGAGTT
>CACWMM010000116.1:0-2017 GCA_902761955.1 uncultured Olsenella sp.
GAGTTGGTGTTGGCGTTGAGGTCGCTCGTCTGCTCGCCGCGGGCGGCGTAGGAGCGCAGCGCCTGGAACAGGCTCACCTGGCCGGACGGAGCGAAGAGCAGCTCCGGGTCAGAGATCGAGGTCACGCCCTGCCAACCAGAGGTGGTGGTGAGGTCCTTCGTGTACGTGCCCTCCGCGAGGGGGTTGCCAAAGTAGGCGCGGCCCTGTGCGTAGCGGGTGTCCTGCGCGACGCCCTCGTCCTGGCCGTAGGACGTGGCGACGTCCAGCCGGCCGTCGTCGAAGTACTCGGCGGTGCCGGCATCCTTCGCAACCTCCTCCAGGTCGGCAGAGTGCAGGCAGACGAGCTCGTTACCAAGGTCCACGTCGAACTTGAGGTTGCTCATGTTCGGGTTCACGGAGACCTTGTCCGGCGCGACGGCCGTCAGGTTGAGGGCGCACCACTGGTGTCCGGAGAGCTGCATGAAGACCCAGGTCTCGGCGCTGTCCGCGATGATGATCTGGTTGCAGTCGTAGCTGCCCTTCTCGTCGATAATCTGGCCCAGCAGCTTCACGCCATTGCGCGCGGTATCGGCGCAACCCAGCACGATATCGGCGATGTTGTACTCGCCGAGACCGGTTGACTTTTCGGCAACAGCATAGCCATCCTCGTCATAATAAGCACCGCAGGGATCGACTGCTTTCTTGGTCTGCTTGTTGTAGCTGATCTGTTCTTTGTAGCCCGTGGTCAGCGTGGCAGAGACGCTCACGCCCTTCTCGTTGGTGCCGGCCTCGGAGTACGCGTCATCGCGGTTGTCCCAGCCGGAAGGGAGGTCACGCACGTACGTGTATCGATACGTCGTGCCCTTGAACGTCCACTCGAAGTTTGACTCGTCCGAGCTGAACGTGGGGTTCTCGCGCGGCTCCTGGATGCCGAACGCCTTGGGATGGCGGCTCGCGTAGTCCTCCGAGCGGCCGACGTAGGTGTCGCCGGTGTCCGTGACGCCCTTGCCCATGTAGATCTGGGTGCACGCAAGCGCGCCCGTGGGCATTGCCATCACGATGGCGGCGGCCACGGTCATCGCACGCCCGAAGCGCGTGAAGCGGCCGAGCAACCCTGGATGGGTCTTTCTCATAAAGCCTCCCCGATTCTTGTGGCACGATACGGCATCGCGCCAGACGTTATAACCAGAAGACGTATCGTCCCACGGCACGAACTACCTGTAAAGCGGCTTAAACGCGTGCGACGCAATACGGACGGTAAGCGGAAACATTAAATAGTTTAACGAGAAGAACCTGCCGCGCGTGCTTGCGAGGCAGGTCCTAAACAGCAGGTCTATGCAATATTCCAAGCGGCCGCGCCGCTGGCGCCCCCTAGTCGCGCGTCAGCTTGCGGTGCAGGCGGTGCGGCTTGGAGAGGTCGGGTCCCAGGCGCTTCACGCGGTCCTTCTGGTAGTCCTCGAAGTTGCCCTCGAACCAGTGCCACGCGCCGGGGTTCTCGTCCGTTCCCTCCCACGCAAGGATGTGCGTGCAGATGCGGTCCATGAACCAGCGGTCGTGGCTCGTGATCACGCAGCAGCCCGGAAACTCCAGAAGCGCCTCCTCCAGGCTCTCCAGGGTCTCGGTGTCCAGGTCGTTCGTCGGCTCGTCCAGAAGCACCAGGTTCCCGCCCTGGCGCAGGGTCAGGGCCAGGTTCAGCCTGTTCCTCTCGCCGCCAGAGAGCACGCCGGCGCGCTTCTGCTGGTCGGTGCCCTTGAAGCCAAACGCGCTCACGTACGCGCGGCTCGGGATCTCCTGCTTGCCGACGGTGATGTAGTCGTTGCCGCCGCTCACGACCTCCCACACCGTCTTCTGTGGGTCGAGTCCCTCGCGGTTCTGGTCCACGTAGGAAAGCTTCACCGTCTCGCCCAGCTCGAGCGAGCCGGAGGTGACGGGCTCCTGTCCCACGATCATCTTGAACAGGGTCGACTTGCCCACGCCGTTGGGGCCGATGACGCCCACGATGCCGTTGCGCGGGAGGCTGAAGCTCAGGTCGTCTATG
>CACWMM010000117.1:0-2457 GCA_902761955.1 uncultured Olsenella sp.
ATCGCGATGCGCCACGCGCGGCGGCGCACCCTTTGGTATGTCTGCCCTCCAACGACCTTGCGGCCGAGAAGAGCCTTGGTGCCTGGTTGCAGCCCCCACGTCCCTCGTGGCCTTTGCGGCCCCCTCCGGCGTGCGGCGCGAGCTCGCTACGAGCGCGCCACGTACGTGCCGGGCCTTGCGCCCGTGGGCTCGCCGTCGCGCGCAACGAGCTCGCCGCCCACGAAGACCAGCCGCGCGCGGCCGTGCGCCTCAAAGCCCTCGTACGGCGTGTAGTCCACGGCCTGGTGCTGGGTGGCGGCACCTATGGTCCAGCGCGCCGACGGCTCCCACACGCACACGTCCGCGTCGGAGCCCGCCGCAAGCGCGCCCTTGCGCGGGTACATGCCAAACTCCCGCGCCGCCCCGGTCGAAAGCAGCCGGCAGAACTCCATGGGGCCCAGGTCGTCCTCGAACGTGGTCATCACCAGCGCGGGACGGTGCTCCACACCGGGGCCGCCGTTAGGGATCTTGCGGAAGTCTGCGCGGCCCCGGTCCTTCTGGCCGTGCAGGTTGAAGCTGCAGTGGTCCGTGGAAATCTGGTCAACCTCGCCGCCTCGCCGGCAAGCACGGCCCGGCGCAGCGCTGCCACGTCCGTGGGCTTGCGCAAAGGCGGGCTCATCACGTACTTCGCACCCGCGAAGCCGTCCTCGCCGCGCTCCAGGTAGCGAGTATCGTCCAGCAGCAGGTACTGCGGGCAGGTCTCCAGCATCGCGCGCACGCCGTGCTCGCGGGCGGCACGCACCTCCTCAAGCCCCAGCTCCGTGGAGCAGTGCACCACGTTCACGCGGGCCCCCGTCAGGTGCGAGAGGTACATCAGACGCCCGATGGCCTCCGCCTCGCACTCCGCAGGACGGCTGAGCGGGTGCCCCTCCGGCCCCGTGATGCCGCGCTCGAACACGCGGCGCTGCAGCTCGTTCACCAGGGTGCCGTTCTCGCAGTGCACGCACAGGATGCCGTCGAACGGCTTGATCGCCTCGAGCACCTCCATGGTCTGGGCATCGTCCAGGCGCAGGTGGTCGTAGGCAAAGTACGTCTTGAACGAGGTGATGCCCGCGTCGCGCATGAGGTCAATCTCCTGGCGCGTGTGCTCGTTCCAGTCCGCGATCGCCATGTGGAACGCGTAGTTCGCGGTGCACGTGCCGTCCGCGCGCTCGTGCCACGCGTCCAGCGCCTGCGTCAGGGTCATGCCGCGGTCCTGCGTGGCGTAGTCCACGATCGTGGTGGTGCCTCCACACGCAGCCGCGCGCGTGCCCGTCTCGAAGCTGTCCGCCGTCCAATCCATTCCGGTCCAGCACTGCAGGTGGGTGTGTGCGTCGATAAAGCCCGGGAACACCCAGCACCCGGCCACGTCGAACACCTCGCAGCCGTCCAGCTGCGCCGCGTCCAGGCCGCCCGGCACCACGTCCGCGATGCGCTGGCCCTCAAGCACCACGTCACCCGCGAACACGCCCTCAGGCGTCACCAGGCTTCCGCCCCTCAGCACCTTCGTTACGGCAGCCATGCCATCATCCCCCTCACAAGGACCTTGCAAGACGCCCCAGCTCCCCCGCCACTCGTGCGAGGTCCTCCGGGGTGTCAACGTCCATAAGCTCTGCGGCACACCGCGCCTCTACCAGGCGCACGCCACGCGCCAGCTCCGCGCCCCGGCGCAGCAGCGCGCCGCCGCCCACGTCGCCGGAAAGCGCGCACAGTGCGCTCGCCAGCGCACCGGGAAACACCACGGGGCTTCCCGCCTCGCCATGCCACGCCAGCCGCGTCACGCACCCCGGGTGCGCCCAGAACTCCCGCACGAGCGCGTCCACGCTCTGGGCGGAAAGCAGCGGCTGATCACCCTGGGCAAACAGGAAGCCCGCGCGTGGGCCCAGCGCACGCACGCCCGCGCGCACGGTGTCGCTCTGGAGCGCCCCCGCGGGCTCCGCCACGGCGGCGCCGCTCTCCGCGCACACGCGCCTGACCTCCGGCCAGCGGCTCACGACGACCACGTCCAGCGCAGGCGAGAAGAGCGCGTCCAGCGCGTGCAGCACCACGGCCTTGCCGTGCAGCGGCTCCAGCAGCTTCTGCCGGCCGAAGCGCCGCGCCTCGCCGTTGGCCATGACCACGCAGCCAAGGCGACCGCACTTCTCGCCCGCGTCGCCCTTCTCGCCCACGCGCGTACGGTCCATGTCGGTCGCCTCCTCTCGTGCTGCGGCGCCTTGTCGCGACGCTATAACCGCGGCGCCTTGCCGCGGCGCAACGTCACCAGTGTGACACGTCGGCGGCGGGACGCTGCCGCAAATCGGCCACGCGTCCCGCCGCCTGCCGGCGTGCGCCGGCCGTGTGCTATGCCTGGTTCCAGCGCGGGGTCGCCGCGTCCTCAAGCGCCTGCAGCGTGGCGATGGGGTCCTTGGCCTTCTGCAGGAAGACCATCGCGGCCACGGC
>CACWMM010000118.1:0-2524 GCA_902761955.1 uncultured Olsenella sp.
CTCGGCGGCGGGCACGACGAGCGCGAGCAGACCCTGAACCAGCTGCTGGTCGAGATGGACGGCTTCGACGACAACTCCGCCGTCATCCTGATCGCCGCCACGAACCGTCCGGACATCCTGGACCCGGCGCTCCTGCGCCCCGGCCGCTTTGACCGGCAGGTCACGGTCGACTGCCCGGACGTCAAGGGGCGCGAGAAGATCCTGACGGTCCACTCCAAGAACAAGCCCCTGGGCACGGACATCGACCTCGCCCGCATCGCGAAGCTCACGCCGGGCTTCACGGGCGCGGACCTCGCGAACCTCATGAACGAGGCCGCACTTCTGGCCGCGCGGCGCCACAAGGACATCGTCGGCATGCCCGAGATAGAGGAGTCCATGGAGCGCGTCATCGCCGGGCCAGAAAAGAAGGGCCGCGTGATGAGCCAGAAGGAGCGCACCACGATCGCGTTCCACGAGAGCGGCCACGCCCTCGTGGGCCACGTGCTGGAGAACAGCGACCCCGTGCACAAGATCAGCATCATCAGCCGCGGCCGCGCGCTGGGCTACACCATGCAGCTGCCGGAGGAGGACCACTTCCTGGAGACCCGCGACGGCATGCTCGACCAGATCGCCGTGCTCCTGGGCGGCCGCACCGCGGAGGAGCTGTTCTGCGACGACATCACGACGGGCGCGAGCAACGACCTGGAGCGCGCCACGAAGATCGCCCGCTCCATGGTCACGGTGTACGGCATGAGCGACGAGCTGGGCGCCCTCCAAGCGCATCGACGACGAGGTGGAGCGCATCATGCGCCAGGCCCACGTCCGCGCGCGCGAGGTGCTCGAGGCCCGCGCCGACCAGATGCGCACGATGGCGAGCGTGCTGCTTGACCGCGAGACCGTCGAGGGCGACGCCGTGAACGCGCTTCTGGACGACAAGTGGGACGCCTACCTTGCCGCCCACCCGGAGGAAGACAAGACGAATGCCGCGGACGCGCAGGCGCCCGCCCAGAGTGAGGAGAGCTAATGGCCATCAACCAGAAGAGCTACGACTACGGCGCGGCGAAGTCCTCCATCCGCGAGATCGCGGCGTACGGCGCGGCGCGCAAGGCCCAGATCGGCGCGCAGAACGTGTTCGACTTCAGCCTGGGCAACCCGTCCGTCCCCGCGCCGGACGCGGTGCGCGCCTCCATCGTCAGGAACGCGGCGCTCCCGGCGTCGCAGCTGCACGGCTACACGCCGGCCGCCGGCCTGCCCGCGGCGCGCCAGGCGGTCGCGGACTCGCTCAACCGCAGGTTCCAGACATCGTACGAGCCGGGCGACCTGTACCTCACCTGCGGCGCGGCCGCGGCCATCAGCATCACGCTGCACGCGATCGTGAACCCCGGCGACGAGGTCATCGTGATAGCGCCGTACTTCCCGGAGTACCGCGTCTGGATCGAGACCGCGGGCGCCACGTGCGTGGAGGTCATGGCGGACGCCACCACGTTCCAGGTTGACACGGCCGCGGTGGACGCGGCAATCACGCCCAACACCAAGGCCGTCATCATCGACTCGCCGAACAACCCCGTGGGCGCCGTCTACACCAGAGAGACGCTCCTCTCGCTCGCCTCGGTGCTCTCCGGCCGCGGCGAGGAGCTGGGCCACCCCATCTACCTGGTGTCCGACGAGCCCTACCGCGAGATCACATACGGCGCGGACGTGCCGTGGGTACCGGCGATCTACGACCGCACCATCGTGTGCTACTCGTACTCCAAGTCGCTCAGCCTGCCGGGCGAGCGCATCGGCTGGGTGCTGGTGCCGGACACCAACCCCGACCACGACGAGCTGGTGCTTGCCATCGCGGGCGCGGGCCGCAAGCTCGGCTTCGTGTGCGCGCCGGCGCTGTTCCAGCGCGTGCTGATCGACTGCGTCGACGAGCCCACCAACGTGGAGGCGTACGCGCGCAACCGCGAGGCGCTCGCCGGCGGCCTGCGCAAGCTCGGCTACACCTGCATCGAGCCAGAGGGCGCGTTCTACCTGTGGGTCAAGTCGCTGGAGCCCGACGCGGAGGCGTTCTTCAGGCGCGCCCGCGACCTGGAGCTCCTGCCCGTGCCGTCAAACAGCTTCGGCTGCGAGGGCTGGGTGCGCCTGGGCTACTGCGTCTCGTACGAGACCATCGTGGGCTCCATGCCCGCGTGGCAGAAGCTCGCCGAGTCGTACCGCTAGGGGCGACGCCATGCTGCGCAACAACCGCACGCACGCCCGCACCTGCGGCGACTGCCGCTTCATGACGGAGCGCATGGGCGTCCTGCGCACGCACTGCGAGTGCCTGGAGCCCAGCCAGTCGGGCCGTCGCGTGGGCGAGAAGGACGCGGCCTGCCCGCTGTTTGCGAGCCATATGGTGAAGCCCGGCCCCAGCTTGGCGGAGCTTCTGGGTGCGGACACCCGCCGCGCCGTGAGCGAGCTCACGGCCGAGAAGCCTGCGCGCCCGGAGCGCCGCGAGCGCGCCGCTGCCGGCACGCCTGCCGTGTCCACGGCGCCCGCGGCCACGCCCACCGCGCCAGCG
>CACWMM010000119.1:0-2997 GCA_902761955.1 uncultured Olsenella sp.
GCCTCGGGGTATGCGCGGCGAAGCTCTTCTCGCCCGCCGACCGCGACGATCTTGGTGCCGTCGATCGCGACGGCGCCGTCCTCGATGTAGGGGTTTGCGTTGCTGCGCGTGACCACGCGCCCGTTCTCCACAAGTAGCATGGCTGCTCCCTGGCACGTGTCGAAGATCAGCTACGACGTCGTATGAGTACGGACGCGGCCTCTATTACCGCGCCGGCCGGACTTTGCCAACGCGGGCCCCGGCCGCCCCGCCGCGTGCGCCGCGGCTTCGTAACGATTCTAACAAATCATTAGTTGGCTACCTAACAAATCGTTAGTTTCCATAGTGTCACAGCGCGGGCGCGGCGCGGCCGGCTGTCGTCGTACGGTCGATTTGCCGCGCGAGCGGCATGTGCGCGCGGCGCCGGCGGCAGTGCCTCCAAACAAAATGCTATGATGGTATTAATTTTTGTTAGCAGCTAAGGCCGCCGCCCTTCTCGCCCAGCGAGACGCGCCGCGGACGGCGAGAAGAACGTGAGACATTTATATGCAACAGACCATGCATCAGCAGCAGATTGACTTCTTGAAGCGCCTGGCGCGCGGCGTGGCCGCGCAGTTTGGCGACAACTGCGAGGTGGTTGTGCACGACCTGAAGTCGAGCGACCCGGACAGCACCATCGTGGCGATAGAGAACGGCCAGATTACCGGTCGCAAGGTGGGCGACGGCCCCTCGAACGTGGTGCTGAAGGCGCTGCTCACGGACCCGGGCAAGCTTCACGACAAGCTTGCGTACCTGACGAAGACCGAGGACGGCAAGGTCCTGAAGTCGAGCACGATCTTCTTTCGCGACGAGGACGGCGAGCCGTCCGCGATCTTCGCGATCAACTATGACACGACGCTGTTCATGGCGATGCAGGAGGTCCTGAAGGGGTTCACGGCGCTGACGGACGCGCCGGACCCGAACCCCGAGACCATCCCGCACAACGTGACCGACCTTCTGGACGAGCTCATCGAGCAGAGCGTGCGCATCGTGGGAAAGCCCGTGGCGCTGATGAGCAAGGAAGACAAGGTGAGGGCCATTGGCTTCTTGAACGACTCCGGCGCGTTCCTGGTTACGAAGAGCGGGCAGAAGGTCTGCAACTACTTTGGGATTTCGAAGTACACGCTGTACAGCTACATGGACGAGGCGAAGCGCGCCGCGGGCCAGGAGTAGCGGGCGGCCGCGGGCGGCTGGCGGCTGGCGGCGGCACGGGAGCGGAGTGCGGGCGACGGCGCAGGCGCGAGACAGAAAAGCGGTGCGGCCGCGTTGTTGCGCGACCGCACCGCCTGCGCCTGGCTTTGGGCGGCGACTAGGCGTTGTCGTTCTTCTCGCCATCCTGCGCGGCGTTGGCGGGAGCGGCGACGTGGATGTCCGCGTCGGCGACGTGCTCGACTGCGGGGACGCCGGTCGCGGCGCTCTGGTACAGCGCGCTCACGCCCTCGGCCGCGATCTCGGACGCGCCCTCGATGGCCTCCACGACATCCTGGTCGGGGCCACCCTTGGGCAGCACGAGATTGAGGATGATGGCCGTGATGGCCGCGATCACGATGGCGGAGCCGCCGAAGACCTGGTTGACCCAGCCGGGCATGCCGGGGCCGGTGAGGGCGCCGCTCGTGAGGGACACGCCCATGCCGAGCGCGACGGAGAGTCCCGCGATGGACGCGCGGCGCGGCGTGAGGCCGTCCTTCGTGAGCATGCGGATGCCGGTCATGCTGATGGTGCCGAACACGTTGATGGTGGCGCCGCCGATGACGGCCTGCGGGATGCCGGAGAGCACCGCGGCGAGCTTGGGCATGAGGCCGGCGGCGATGAGGATGATGGCGGCGGTGGAGAACACGCGGCGGTTGATGACGCGGGTCTGGGTGACGATGCCGACGTTCTGGCCGAAGGACGACGTGGGCATGGCGCCGAAGAACGCGCCGACCATGGTCATGATGCCCTGGGAAACCAGGCCGCCCGTGAGCTCCTGCACGTTGGGCTCGCGGTCCATGCCGCCGACGGTGGCGCCGGTGAAGTTGCCGATGGTCTCGAGCGAGGCGACGATGAACACGATGGTGATGCTGGCGATGGACGCGGGGACGAACTTGATGGCGAACGGCATGAAGTGCGGGAGCTCGAACCAGCTGGACGCGACGACGGCGTCGTAGCTGACCATGCCGAGCGCGAGGGCGAGCACGTAGCCCACGAGCATGCCGAACAGGAGCGAGCCGAGCTTGAAGACGCCCTTGCCGAAGTTGGCGAAGTACACGCACGCCACGAGCGTTACGAGCGCGACGAGCCAGTTCTGCGCGCTGCCGAACGTGGGCGAGCTGGAGCCGCCGGCCATGTAGCCCACGGCGACGGTGTAGAGCGAGATGCCGATGCACAGGACGACGGTGCCGGTGACGACGCTGGGAAACAGCGACTTGATCTTGCGGAAGCACAGCGCGAACACGACCGCGACGGCGCCGCCGATGATCTCTGCTCCGAGGATGGCGCCGATGCCGAACTGGACGCCGACGGCGGAGAGCGTGGGCACGTACGCGAACGACGTGCCCATGATCACGGGCAGGCCCGAGCCGAAGCGGCCGCCGAACAGCGGGTGCGCCTGTACGAGCGTGACCAGGCCGGACATCACGAGGGACACCTGGATGAGCAGGGTCTTCTGGTCTGCCGGCAGGTGGCACAGGTTTGCCACGATGATTGCGGGCGTGATGATGCCCACGACCGCTGCGACCACGTGCTGCAGCGCCATGGGGACGAGTTCCTGCGCCGAGAGCTTTCCGTCTCGACTAAACAGTGCGGATGAACCTTGGGCCTCTGCCATGTTCTTCTCCTCTGTTCTGGGTCGGGCTTTGCCAAACTTCTTTTTTGTTTGGCTTCCACCTTTTTTGTTTGCTGATGAGTGTAGAGTAGGGGCGGAGAATATGCAACGGGCTGAGAAATTCGGCCATCGGCAGATTTTGGGGGCGAGCGGCAATGGATTGCGACGCGAGCGTA
>CACWMM010000120.1:0-2802 GCA_902761955.1 uncultured Olsenella sp.
GCACCAACGGCTGTCCTTGCGGCACCGCACGAGGCCGCTGTCGCACAGCACCTTCATGTGGTGCGACAGCGTGGGTTGGCTAATGTCCAGACCGTCCAGCAGGTTGCAGGCGCACACCTCGCCGTCGCGCTCGAGCATGTGCACGATCGCGAGGCGCCGCGCGTCCGCGAGCGCCTTGAAGATTGTCCTCAGCTGGTCGTCAGTCATTTGGCTTCCCATTCATACCTCCGTTGCGCCCCGCGCGGTGCCGCGGGCTAGGCGCGTGCGATCTTCTCGCCCAGCTGGCGCAGGTGCCGCACGATGGCATCCGCGCAGTCCTGGTAGGCGCGGGGCGAGCCGCCCATGGGGTCGTCCAGGCCCCAGTCCTCGCGGTGCGCGCACGGCAGGCTGGGGCACGAGACCCCGCACCCCATGGTAACAAGCCAGTCCACGCGCGGTAGCTGGAAAATTGGCTTGGGGCGCAGGCCGTTTGTGCTGACGCCGCGGCGCGTAAGCTCCGCAAGGGCGCCTGCGTCCACGTGGCTGGCGGGGTTCGTTCCCGCGGAGAAGGTCTTGGTGCCGTGGGGCAGCAGCTGCCTCGCAAGCGCCTCCGCCATCTGGCTGCGGCACGCGTTGTGCGTGCACACGAAGGCGACGGTGGGCGCGTCCGGTACGGGCGCGGCGCCTGGCGCGGGCGCGGCATCCGGGGCGGCGTCCGGCGCCTGCCATGCGACGGCGGCCACCTTGCCGGCAGATGCGGCGCGCGCGTGGTCTATCCAGCGCGCCTCGGCCTGCGCGCGGGCGGAGAGCGTGGGGTCCGTGGTGCCGGACATGGACAGGCAGCGGTTCACCACCCACCAGCCGTGCGGGATGCGCGCGCGGTCGAGGTCGGCGGACAGGCGCTCCGCCTCGCGCACGGGCGTGTTCTCGGGCAGCGTCACGATCACGACCTCGGTCTGGCGCGCGTGTGGCCGGTGGGGGCGGTGTCGATTACGACGACCTCGTCGCGTGCGCGCGCCACGATGTTGGCAAACGCGCGAAACGTTGCGATTTCCTGTGTGCAGGGAGAGCGAAGGTCCTCCTCCACATAGCGCACGTCCGCCTCGCCCATGGTTCTGCGGGCTTTCTGCAGCACCTCGTCCTGGTAGGAGGCGAGCTCCGCCGCCTGGTCTATGTGCGATACGGCAAGGCCCGCAAGGTCAAACTGCCCCAGGTGGTCCGCGGGGTCCGTCGTGGTAAGGCGGACGCGCCGCCCGCGCGCCCTAAGCGCCTGGGCAACGTGCACGGCCACGGTCGTCTTGCCCACGCCGCCCTTGCCCATGGTCATGACCACGTGCACGTCGCGACGGAACAGGTCGTCTACCAGCGCGTCAAGGCCTGGCAGGTTGGGGGCGTGGTACTTCTCGCCCGCGGGCGCCGCGCCAGCGGGCGTCTGTGGTGCTGCGTCCGACGCGTACGGCGTGGCGACGGGTGCGCCCAGCAGCGCGCGCAGGCGCTCCACGCCCGTCACGTCGCTCGCGCGCAGCGGCACGGCGCGGCGCGGCACGCCGGCCAGCTCGGGCGGCATGGCGGCGAGCGCCTCTTGCTGCGCGCGGAACATCTGGCGTGCAACGCCGTCGCCGGGCCGGCCCAGCACGCCGTTCACCACCAGCAGCCGCGGCCGTATGCCCACGCCGGAAAGCTCCGCGGCCGCGCGCGCCGCCTCGCCCAGCGCAAGCGTCTGCGCGCGCGACACCAGCACGAGCGCGGTGGAGTTGCCGTCGCGCAGCACCTCCATGGCGCGCCGGTACGCGTCGCGCTTTGGGCCCAGGCCCGCAAGCTGGCCCAGGCACGAGGTCCCGGTCGTGTTCTGGTTGAGGTACGACGTCCACGCGCTGGGCAGCTCCAGCATCCTGAGCGTGTGGCCCGTGGGCGCCGTGTCGAAGATGACGTTATCGTACGTCTGGGCTATCTCGTCGGACGAGAGGAGCGAGGCGAACCGGTCGAACGCGGCAATCTCGACCGTGCACGAGCCGCTGAGCTGCTCCTCTATGTTGGCGATGGCGTCGTCCGGCCGCACGCCACGGTACGGCCCGACAACGCTCTCGCGGTACTGGGCTGCCAGCTGCACCGGGTCCACCTCCTCGGCCTCGAGCCCCGGGCACGCGGGGATGGGCGTGGGGTCCATGCCGATGACCTGCCCAAACACGTCGCCCAGGTTCGACGCCGGGTCCGTCGTCACCAGCAGCACGCGCCGCCCCGCGTCCGCGAGGGCGCACGCCACCGCGCACGACACGCTGGTCTTGCCCACGCCGCCCTTGCCCGTGAGGAAGAGGTACTGGTACGGCGCGAGCTCGCCCGCGCTCAGCGGGGCGTCGCCGCCCGCGCCAACGCCGCCCGCGGCCGCGATTGTTGCGCTCGAGGTGTCCATGGTGGCCACGTCCTTTCTCTAACAGCAGCCAGAGCCGCAGCAGCATCCGCCGTCCGCGGAGCCGTCCGCGTCGCCGCCGGACCCGCAGCAGCACCCGCTTGCAGCTGGCTGCTCCACAAACGTCACCCCCAGCGCGTCGCCAAGCTCGTCGTTCAAGGGGTAGGCCCCCGAGCTCAGGATCTTGCCGTCCACGTACGTGATGGGAAGCGCGCCGACGCCCTTCTCCTTTAGGATGGCTGCGACCTCCGCGTTCTGCACAAACGCCTGCGGCTCGGAAGAGAGGTTGTGCCGCGTGACGTCATACCCCGCGCCCGCCAGCGCCTCGAGCAGGCCGGCGATCCGCAGGACCTCGGGGTCGACGCTTGGACCGCAGACGCCGGTGGGGCAGCACATCGCGGGATCGAACACTTCGA
>CACWMM010000121.1:0-2474 GCA_902761955.1 uncultured Olsenella sp.
GCGGGTGTCGATGGAGCTCGTCGCCTCGTCCAGAAGCAGCACCGCCGGGTCGCACATCATCACGCGGGCGATGCACAGCAGCTGGCGCTGCCCCTGCGAGAGGGCGCCCCCGCCCTCGCCCACCAGCGTCTGGTAGCCCTGGGGCAGCTGCATGATGAACTTGTGCGCGTGGGCGCGCTTCGCGGCAGCCACGACCTCATCGTCCGTGGCGTTTGGCACGCCGTAGGCGATGTTGTCGCGCACCGTGCCCTCGAACAGCCACGTCTCTTGCAGCACCATGCCAAACGCGGAGCGCAGGCTCTGCCGCGTGAGGCCGCGCGTGTCCGCCCCGTCGAGCGTGATGGTGCCGCTGTCCACGTCGTAGAAGCGCAGCAGCAGGTTGATGAGCGTCGTCTTGCCGCAGCCCGTGGGACCCACCAGCGCAAAGCGCTTGCCGGCAGGCACGTGGATGCACACGTCCTGCAGAAGCGGGTGGTCCTTCGTGTACGAGAAGCACACGTGGTCCAGCTCGAGCTCGCCCCGCGGGGCGCCAAGCGCCTTCGCGCCCGGGGCGTCTGGCTCCTCCTCCGCCGCGTCCATGAGCGCGAGCAGGCGCCGGGCAGACGCGAACGCGGTCTGGACCTGCGTCACGACGGCGGAGATCTCGTTGAACGGCTTCATGTACTGGTTCGCGTACGAGAGGAAGCTCTGCACCTGGCCCACGTTATGACGCTCGCGCAGCCGGCGATGGCGACCGCGGCATACGTGATGTTGTTCACGAGCCTGGTGGAGGGGTTGCTGAGGCTGCTCACGAACTGCGCATGCACGCCCTTCTCGTACAGCTGGGCGTTCACGCGGCCGAACGTTTTGACGTCCGCCGGCGCGTGCGCGAACGCCGTCACGAGCTTCTGGTTGCCGATGACCTCCTCCGCAAAGCCGCCGAGCTCGCCCTGGAGCGCCTGCTGCGCCGCGAACGACGCCGCGGACCGGCGCGTGATGAGGCCCGCCGCCAGCACGGAGAGCGGCGTGAGCAGGATGACCACGAGCGCTACGGGCACGGAGATCGAGAGCATGAACGCGATGGTGCCCACGATGGTGGCCACGCCGTTGAACAGCTGCGTGAAGCCCTGCAGCAGGCCGTCGCTCACCTGGTCCACGTCGTTTATAACGCGGGACAGGAGGTCGCCGTGGGAGTGCGAGTCCACGAACGAGAGCGGCAGGCGGTCGAGCTTTCCGTACGCGTCCACGCGCAGGTCGCGCGCCGTGTTGTACGAGAGGCGGTTTGTGCAGTAGCCCTGCACCCACTGGCACGCGCCCGCGGCGGCGACAACGATGGCGAGCCTCTGCAGGATGGGTGCAAGACGCGCAAAGTCAACGCGGCCGGCGGCGACCATGCAGTCGATGGCGTTGCCTATGAGCACCGGCACGTACAGCTGCAGCACGACGGACGCGGCGGCCGTCACGAACGCGACCACCAGAAGCGGCAGGTGCGGCCCCACGTAGCGCATGACGCGGCGCAACACCGTGCCCACGCGGTAGCCGGAGACGTCCATCCCCTGGTTGGGACCTTCCCCCGCGCCCGCGTTGCCACGGACCGTGGATATGGTTGCGGCGGCAGATCCGCCGGCTGCATACGGATTTGCCATTATGCGGACACCTCCTCCGGCGAGAGCTGCGACAGGCAGATCTCGCGGTACAGCGCGCACGTGCGCAGCAGCTCCGCGTGCGTGTCGATGCCGGCCACGCGGCCGTGATCGAGCACGAGCACCTTCGTGGCACCCATGACCGCGCTCACGCGCTGAGAAACGACGACGCTCGTCGTCGTGCCCGAAAGCGAGGCCAGGGCCTGCCTCAGGTGCGCGTCCGTCGCGAAGTCGAGCGCGGAGGCGGAGTCGTCCAGCACCACGATGCGCGGCGACCCCACGAGGGCGCGCGCGATGGTGAGGCGCTGGCGCTGGCCGCCGCTGAAGTTCTTGCCGTCGGCCTCCACCGGCTCGTCGAGTCCCGCCGGCTTCGCCCTCACGAAGTCGTCCGCCTGGGCAAGCGCGAGCGCTTCCCACAGCTCCTCGTCCGTCGCGTCAGGCTTTCTCCACGTCAGGTTCGAGCGGATCGTCCCCGTCATGAGCGATGCCCGCTGCGGCACGATGGCCACGGTGGAGCGCAGCTGGTCGAGCGGCCACTCGCGCACGTCGCGCCCGAGCACGCTCACGCTGCCGGACGTGGTGTCGTACAGGCGCGGCAGAAGCTGCGCCAGCGTCGACTTGCCCGAGCCCGTGCCGCCTATGACGCCCAGGGTCTCCCCCTCGCGCACGTCGAGCGTCACGTGCGCGAGCGCCGGCTGCGAGGAGCCCGCATAGCAGAACGTGGCGTCCCTCATGTCCACGGCCGGCGCAGCTCCGCGGGCGGGGAGCTGCGCGTCGTCCGTCGCCGTCTGCGCAAGGGCCGGCCTCGCGTCCAGCACCTCCATGATGCGCTGCGCGGAGGCCGACCCGCGC
>CACWMM010000122.1:0-3071 GCA_902761955.1 uncultured Olsenella sp.
AGCAGGAGCATGTGTCCCGTGCTCGAGACGGGCAGCCACTCCGTGATGCCCTCGACGAGCCCGTACAGGGCCGCCTTCAGAAGTTCGACGATGTTCAAGCGCAATCTCCCCTCGCGTACGGCGGGCCCGTCCCGGCGACGTGCCCGCGCCCTTCTCGGCCGCGTGGACGCGCCCCTCCCCGGGGCGGCGCGGACGAAGCGGACTCTATCATGACGTTTTGTGCAGGTGCGCGACGCAACGCCACAAGAGAATCATGTGCCGCTCGGCGGGCGCGTGCGAACGATCGCGGCGCGCATGGGTAGACTCGACTCATGCGGGGGCCGCGCGCCGGCGAGCCCGGGCGCCCGCGGGCTGACAGGTCTTAGAGCACGGGAGGTGCCTCATGGTTACCAAGTATCAGGATCTGGGCTACAACAGGATTCTTGTGGCGCTGGACGGGACGGAGCAGCAGGACGAGGTCCTGCACCGCGCGATCGTGGTCGCGGCGAACAACAACTCCGAGCTCTACATTGGGCACGTGATCGACTCCACGGCGCTGGAGACCGCCGGGACCTACCCCGTGGACCTGGTGGCGAGCCTCGAGAAGGACTTCCGCGACTCCATCGAGGACCAGGTGGAGGCCGCACGCAAGATCGAGAGCATCAAGAAGGTCGAGGTGATCGTGAAGGCCGGTCGCATTCGCGAGACGCTGAAGGACGACATGATCGACGTGATCGAGCCGGACCTCATCATCTGCGGGGCGCGCGGGCTCTCTTCCATCAAGTACGCGCTGCTGGGGTCGATCAGCACGTTTTTGACCAGGAACGCCAAGTGCGACACGCTGGTGCTTAAGTAGCGGCCGTCCACGGCATGCCGTCGCGGCTGGCGGCCGTGACCTTGACGACGGATGCGACTCGTCCCGCCTGGGGTGCGCCCCGGGCGGGACGCTTTTCTCCCCCGCGGACGCGCGGGCGGAGCACGGCGCGTGGCGCAGGGGGCACCCGTTGCGGCGCGTTTGCCGAACGCGGTTATGAAGGGAGCATGTAAAACGCGTTGCCTAGGTAAAATAGAGCAGTTATGACGCGACGCGACGACTGACGAAAGTTGGGGGATTCATGACACGAAGGCCGATGCGACTTGCGGCGACCGTCCTGGTTGCCGGACTGCTGTTTGGCGTCGGGACGAACGCGCTTCCCGTGGCCGCGCAAGCGGGCGAGGCCTCTGACCTGCAGGCGAAGGTAGAGCAGACCAGCAAGGACTACAACGCCGCAACGAAGCACCTCGAGGACGTGCAGGCGGACATCGACGCGAACCAGCAGAAGCTGGACGACCTGAACGCGCAGATGCCGGAGCTGAAGCGCGAGGCCGCGAGCTCCATCAACTCGTCCTACAAGCTCTCGCAGTCGAGCAACGGCCTCATCGACATGCTGCTGTCCGCAGAGAGCTTCAACGACCTCGTTAGCGCCATGAACTACCTGGACATCATCGCGGGCAAGAACTACCAGGCGATCGACCGCCTGGTGGAGGCGCGCGAGCAGGCGCAGGAGACGCAGGACAAGCTCGCCGCGCAGAAGACCGAGGCCCAGAACGCGCAGGCGAAGGCCGAGGATGCCATGAACGACGCCATCGCGGCGCGCAAGGAGGCGCAGCAGAGGGCCGCGAAGGAGCTTGCGGCGCAGCAGGCCGAGGCGCAGAAGGCCGTGGAGGACGCGGAGAAGGCCGAGAAGGACGGGCAGACCACGTTCAAGACCGAGTCCGGGAACACGGCGACCATCTCTACCCCAGAGGCCCCGCAGAAGAGCGACGACAACGCACGAGCACGGGCGCCGTGACGTGGTCCGCGCGCGACGAGTTCGTGAAGAAGTGGTCCGGCCGCATCGACGCGTACCTCGCGGGCTCGCCCATGGCCGGGCACGGCAAGACGTTTGCCGAGGCAGCCTATGACAACGGCGTTGACCCGCGCTTCTCGCCCGCCATCGCGAACGTGGAGTCGAGCAAGGGCCTGTACTGCTTCAAGCCGCACAACGCATGGGGCTGGGGCAGCTCGGGCTGGGGCGACTGGGACTCCGCCATCCGCGACCACGTGGCCGGGCTCGCGTCTGGCTACGGCTACACCGTGAGCGTCTCCGTCGCGAAGAAGTACTGCCCACCCAACTGGCAGTTCTGGTACTCCGCGGTGCTGAGCAACATGAACAGCATCTAGCGCGACGCATACACCACGCACAACAAGGGTCGGGATCCCAGCGGACCCCGACCCTTTTTTGCGCGCGCAACGCACAGCTATGCCGTGAGGAACACCATCACGATGATCATGGCGAAGCCCAGGAGGTCCATGGGCGAGAAGTGCGCCCCCAGGAACGCGACGGACGTGACCGTGGCCATGACCGGCTCCATGGTCCCGAGCATCGCGCCGCGCACGGAGCCGACCTCCTTCACGCCCTGCAGGTAGAGCGCGTACGCGCCGAACGTGCCGAACACGACGGACGCCGCAAGGAGCAGCACGCCAAACGCGTCCAGCGCGGGCATGTGGTTCCACGGCTGGTACACGACGCTCAGCACGAGGCCGGACATGAGGAACGCCAGGCCGTTCACGGCGAAGTTGCCCCAGCGCGCGATCATCTTGATGGGCTGTATGGCAAGGATCGCCGCGGCGAGCGCGCAGCCAAGGCCCCACGCCAGGCCCTGGGGCGGCAGCGCGAGCGCGGCGGGGTTTCCGCCCGTGGCCACCAGGTAGGTGCCGGCGATGGCAAGCACCAGGCCCGCGACCTCCCTGCGGCGCGGGCCGCGCCTGTTGACGACGCACACGTACGCCATCACGATCACGGTGCACAGGCTCTGCAGGATGGTCGCGGTGGCGGAGTTGGTCCAGTCGATCGCCTCGAGGTACGCCACCTGCGAGAACAGGATGGACCCGATGGCGATGCCCGCGATGGACAGGAGCGACCGGCCGTCGTGCAGCACGCCCCTGAGCCGGTTGGGCGACGTGGCGAAGGCCATGCCCAGAAACAGCCAGCACGCCGTGAGCTCCCTCACGCACGCAAACCACAGCGGCTCCACCCCGTAGCGGCCCATGAGCACCTTCGACAGCGTGC
>CACWMM010000123.1:0-2583 GCA_902761955.1 uncultured Olsenella sp.
GCCGTCGCGTTCGTGAAGAAGCGCCTGGCGTGGATGGACAAGGAGATCATCGACGAGCAGATGAGCGCCGTGAAGAAGGGCTACGACTTCCAGATCCTGCCCTCGGAGCTCAAGTACTCCAAGGAGGAGGCCGAGGACCTGCTCGACCACCTCCAGAACAAGAACCAGCGCCTGTTCGTGTACACGGGCCTCGTGTTCACGTGGGCGGAGACGCGCAAGGAGCTCGACGACCAGGTGCTCCAGATCGTGTCGACGGGCAGGCGCAACTCGATCGAGATCGGGACGCTCGACTACCGCCAGCGCCAGGGCATGAACTCGGTGCTGCCGCTCGGGCACAACCACGTGGAGGTCTCGCGCATGATGACGACCGCCCAGGTCGCCATCCAGATGCCGTTCGCCACCCAGGAGCTCGCGCAGGAGGGAGGCGGCTACTACGGCCAGAACAAGCAGAGCTCCAACCTGGTGCTGTGCAACCGCAAGCACCTCGCGAGCCCCATGGGGTTCGTGGCAGGCAAGCCGGGATCCGGCAAGTCCTTCAGCGTCAAGCGCGAGATCGAGAACACCATCCTGGCCTACCCCGAGGACGAGATCATCATCCTCGACCCGGCTGGCGAGTACAGCCCCGTCGTCACCGGCAACGGCGGCGAGTCGATACGCTTCGCACCGGATTCGGGCACGCACCTGAACCCCTTCGACCTGTCCGACGTGGCGCACCAGTCGACGGCGGCCCAGATGGCCTTCAAGATCGACGCGTTCCTGGCGCTCTCCTCGGCGACGATGGCCGAGGGCAGCCAGGGGCTTCCCGAGGCGGACAAGTCCATCATCTCCAGATGCGTGGAGCTCGCGTACGCACGCTGCGCCGACGAGGGACGCCTGCCGCTCCTCGGCGACTTCCACGCGATACTGCGCGAGCAGCCCGAGCCCGAGGCGCGCGACATAGCGCTCCGCTACGAGCGCTACGTGAGGGGCGCGCTGTCGTTCTTCAACCACGAGTCCAACGTCACCTTCGACAAGCGCATCACAAACATCGACTTCAAGGACCTGTCGGAGAACATGCGCGCCTTCGGCATCATCGCGGTGCTGGAGACGGTACGCAACCGCATGTACTACAACTTCGAGAGAGGCGTCACGACCTGGCTCTACATCGACGAGGTGCAGAGCCTGTTCGGGCACCCCGCCATCATCAGCTACTTCTCCAAGTTCTGGGCCGAGGGCCGCAAGTTCAACCTCATCTGCACGGGCATCACGCAGAACAGCGTCTACATGCTCGAGCACGAGGAGGCCCGCAACATGGTGCTCAACTCCGACTTCATCCTCCTGCACAAGCAGTCGCCCGTCGACCGCAAGGCATGGGTCGACCTCATGGACCTCTCGGCGCAGGAGGCGGGCTACATCGACGAGTCGGTGAAGGCCGGCGAGGGCCTGCTCATCGCGGGCGGCGCGCGCATCCCCATCAAGGACGACTTCCCGAAGGGGTCGCTCTACGACCTGTTCAACACCAAGCCAGAGGAGATCGCCGCGCTCAAGCGAGCGAGCGGGTTCGCCGAGAACGCGCGCAGGCGCGCCGAGGCGGCCGAGCCCATGCTGTTGAGCATCACTTTCTAAACCTGATTCGTAGTCACGCTAATTAATGTGACGCGACTTTCGAAGGCGGCGCAAGGCCGCCTTCGCCATTGTCAGAGCGCATGAGCGAGCAGAGCTCGTAGACGTCCCAGTGCCCGCAGTCGAACTCGGGGAGCGCGTCGATGGGGCACGTCACGACAGCCACGCCTGCTCGGCCGCCGAGCGCACCATCTCGGCCGTGACCGCGCGGGCCTGCTGCTGCGCGCCGATCATGAGCGAGTTCACGACGACCGAGTTCAGGCGGCGCACCGAGCCGCCGGAGGCCCCGTGCGCGGACGCGAGCGCCGCGTCGTCGAAGATGTCCGGGTCGCCGCCGGCCTTGGCGAGCATCTCCCGCACGTAGGCGGCGGACGCGGCCTCGTCGAGCCCCGACATCCGGTAGTGGACGACGATGCGCTGGCGCAGCGCCTCGTAGGGCTGGCGCGAGAGCTGCTGGACGAGCGTCGACTGGCCGACGAGCAGCATGGAGAAGCAGTCGCGCGAGTCCATGTCGAAGTTGGTGAGCATCTTGAGGTCCTGCAGGACCTGGGGCGAGAGGTACTGCGCCTCGTCGAGCACGACGGTGACCCTCACGCGCTTCTCGTCGGCGAGGTGGCGCAGGCACGCCTGCAGGTCGCGGAACATGTCGACCTTCTTGAACGGGGCGGCGATCCCCAGCTCCAGGCACAGCTGCCGGTAGAACTCCACCCCGGAGACCGTGGAGAGGCACGTGTAGACGACCCTGGCGGTGTTGGGGTTGAGCCGCGCCGCCCACGTGCGCACGGCGAACGTCTTGCCCATGCCCGGGTCGGCCGTGATCAGGCCTATGCCGCCCGTGCGGGCGAGGTGGTCGAGCCGGGCGTGGACCTGGCGCATGTCCTCGGTGGCGCACGCGTCCTTGGCGGCCACCGTCTTGGCGAACGGGTTGAACGCCAGGTTGTAGAACCGCTCGAACTCGAACATGTCACTCGCCCCCCTGCG
>CACWMM010000124.1:0-1603 GCA_902761955.1 uncultured Olsenella sp.
GACCCGTCCTTCAAGCCGCGCCCGACGGCGTTCATCTTCTCTGGCAAGGCGGCGCAGAGCTACACCTTCGCCAAGGAGGTCATACGTCTCATCAACTCCGTCGCGGACGTCATCAACAACGACAAGCGCGTGAACGACGTCATCCGCGTCGCGTTCGTGCCCAACTTCGCCGTCTCGAGCGCCGAGCTCATCTACCCGGCGGCAGAGATCTCCGAGCAGATCTCGTGGGCGGGCTCCGAGGCGTCCGGCACGTCGAACATGAAGCTCATGATGAACGGCGCCATCACACTCGGCACCTACGACGGCGCGAACGTCGAGATCGCGAAGCTCGTGGGCGAGGAGAACATCAAGATCTTCGGCCTGAGGACCGAGGAGGTGGACGCACTCCGCGCGAGCGGCAACTACTGGGCGTACGACCTTCTTAAGAAGGACCCCAACCGTCTGGGCCGCATCGTGAACCAGCTGAAGGACGGCACGTTCGCGCGCCTGTCCAGCAACTTCGACAGCATCTACGACGAGCTCATGGTCGGCAACGACCACGACCTCGTGCTGAAGGACTTCTATTCGTACGTGGACGCGTGGGAGGAGCTGACCCAGGCCTACGGCGACCGCGCAAGGTGGAACCGCGCCGCCGTCCACAACACGGCCAGGTCGGGATATTTCTCCAGCGACCGAACCATTCGCGAATATGCCCACGACATTTGGCATATTGATGCATAGGTAATGATCGGGGCGAGGGGCTCCGGTATACGGCATGTGAAGCTCGAAAGGGGAGAAGTTCAATGAGCAAGAGGGAATGCATTGCAATGCTTCTTGCCGGCGGCCAGGGCAGCAGGCTCGGCGTCCTCACGAAGGAAGTCGCCAAGCCCGCCGTCTCGTTCGGCGGGAAGTATCGCATCATCGACTTTGCGCTGTCCAACTGCGCCAACTCCGGCATCGACACCGTTGGCGTCCTGACTCAGTACAGGCCGTATCTCCTGCACAACTACCTGGGCTCCGGCAGCGCCTGGAACCTGGACGAAAGCGACGGAGGCCTGTTCATCCTGCCGCCGTACGCCACCCAGACCGGTGGCGCGTGGTACGCGGGCACCGCTGACGCCGTGACGCAGAACCTGGGCTTCATCAAGCAGAACGACCCCGAGTACGTCCTCATCCTCTCTGGTGACCAGCTGTACAACATGGACTACCAGAAGATGCTCGACAACCACAAGCGCCACAACGCGGACCTGACCATCGCGGTCATGCCCGTGCCCTGGGAGGAGGCGTCCCGCTTCGGCATCCTGACGACCGACGAGGACGAGAAGATCCTCAAGTTCACCGAGAAGCCCGCGGAGCCAGACTCGAACCTCGCGTCCATGGGCATCTACATCTTCAACGCAGACCTCCTGGTCAAGACGCTGGAGGAGGACGCGGCCGACGAGAACTCCGAGCACGACTTCGGCAACGACATCATCCCGAAGCTCCTCGCCGACGGCAAGCGCCTGTACACCTACGAGTACAACGGCTTCTGGCGTGACGTCGGCACCATCGCCAGCTACCACGAGACGAGCATGGACCTGCTTGGCACCAAGCCCGACTTCGACCTGTTCGACACCGAGGCCCC
>CACWMM010000124.1:1731-3430 GCA_902761955.1 uncultured Olsenella sp.
CCGTCGTCGAGGCGGAGGCGACCCTCGGCAGCTCTGACCAGTCCGTTGATATCGCCGTCATTGGAAATGACGCAGTCGTTGCAAAGGAGGCGGAGTAGAGATGGAAAAGCTCCTGGGTGTCATTACCGCCAACTACTCCACAAAGTATCCGAGCGTCCTCTCCGAGACGCGCCCGGTCGCGTCCCTGCCCTACCTCGGCCGCTACCGCGTCGTCGACTTCGCGCTCTCCAACATGGTCAACGCCGGCATCCGCACCGTCGGCATGATCATGCCGTACAACTACCGCTCGCTGATCGACCACATCGGCTCCGGCCGTGACTGGGACCTGAACCGCAAGAAGGGCGGCCTGTTCATCCTGCCCGGCTCCGCGTTCGGCACCTCCCGCACCGGCTCCCGCTTCCTGCTCCGCGACCTCGAGTACAACAAGGTCTTCCTGAAGCGCAGCGACGCCGAGCTCGTGGTCCTCTCCTCCGCAAGCTTCGTCTACAACATGGACTACGACAAGCTCATCGAGGCCCACAAGGCCTCCGGCGCTGACATCACGGTCCTCTCGCAGCCCGCGAGGGGCAAGGACGCCGACGTCACTGGCCTGTCCGTCGACGGCACGCGCGTCCACGGCATCAAGCACGGCGTCGAGCGTGGCGAGGTCTCGTTCCTCGACTGCTTCGTCATCGGCCGCGAGTTCCTGCTCCAGCTGCTCAACTGGTACGAGCAGACCGACTACCTCGACCTCTTCGAGGCCATGTCGGCCGACTACGAGCGCGTGAACGTCCAGACGTACGACTTCGACGGCTACGTCGCGCCGATCTTCAACAAGGACAACTACTTCAAGTCCAACATGGACATGCTCGACCCGAGCATCTCCGCCGAGCTGTTCCCCGTCGGCCGCACCATCAAGACGAAGGCGCACGACAACGCTCCCGCGAAGTTCGAGACCGGCTCCCGCGTGAGCAACAGCCGCGTCTCCGGCAGCTGCCGCATCAAGGGCACCGTGTCCAACTCCATCCTCGGCCGCAACGTCGTGGTGGAGACGGGCGCCGTCGTCAACAACTCCATCGTGATGCAGTCGTGCGTGATCAAGACCGGCGCGCGCGTCGAGAACGCGATTGTCGACCGCGACAACGTCGTCCCCGCCGGCACCGAGCTCAAGGGAACGCCCGAGGCCCCGTTCATCAAGGAAAAGGCATCGGTAGAGTAGGGATTTAGCCCATGAGTGATCAGGTCACACGCAAGATAAAGATCCTGTTCGCCGCCACGGAGGCCGTCCCGTTCGTCAAGACGGGCGGCCTGGGTGACGTCGCTGGTTCGCTGCCCCGCTCACTTAATGCCGCAGGGGCGGAATGCTCCGTCATCCTCCCGAAGTACGCCTCGATTCCCGAGGAGTACCAGGAGAAGATGACCCACATAGCAGACTTCTACGTTCCCCTTGCGTGGCGTAGCGTCTACTGCGGCATCGAGAAGCTCACCTACCAGGGTGTCGACTTCTACTTCGTACGACGACGACGAGCGCTTCGCGTTCTTCTCGAAGGCGATCTGCGAGGCCATCGAGAAGCTGCCCGAGCTCCAGTGCGACGTGCTGCACTGCAACGACTGGCAGACCGCGCTCGCCACGGTGTTCCTGCGCGAGTTCTACCAGGGCTCCGAGGCGTGCCGCCACGTGAAGACCGTGTTCACGGTCCACAACGTCAAGTTCCAGGGC
>CACWMM010000125.1:0-2858 GCA_902761955.1 uncultured Olsenella sp.
TGAAGTCGCCAAACTTCAGCACGTCGCTCTGGACCATGAAATCGATGAACTCCTGCTTGTAGGCCTCCATTGGCCTCTCCTCTCGTCGAAGGCGTCGCATTCATGGTAGCGCAGGGGCGCCCGCAGAGCGCCCGCGACCGGCGCCACGTTCTTCTCGCCCGTGAGCCTGCGTCGGACCGCCCGTGGCGTATGTAAGTGCGCGGCGTATGTAAATGCTATGCACTAGGTATCAAATACGTACCGCGCAGGGGAGACTGACCCTAAACAAGACCAACCGGCGCGCCCGCTCGGCGCGCAAACCGCCCCGCGAGGGGCTGAGGGGAGAAGAACATGCAGCTCAGGAAGGTAACCCACACGCTCAAGGGAGTCCGTGCCACGGACGGCGCCGGCGTCAGCCTCGTGCGCGTGCTCGGCGCGAACACCACCGACACCTACGACCCGTTCCTCATGCTCGACTCGTTTGACTCGACCGACCCCGACGACTACCGTGCCGGCTTTCCCATGCACCCGCACCGCGGCATCGAGACCGTCACGTTCATCGCGCGCGGTGCCATGGTGCACGAGGACCACCTGGGCACGAAGGCCACGGTGACCGACGGCGAGGCGCAGTGGCTCACCGCGGGCTCCGGCGCGTTCCACTCCGAGATGCCGCAGGCGACGGAGCGCCTGCTGGGCGTCCAGCTATGGCTGAACCTGCCCGCAAAGGACAAGCTCACCGCGCCGCCCAGCTACCACGGCATCACGCGCGAAGAGATTCGCGAGTTCCCGTTTGAGGGCGGCACGCTGCGCCTTGTGGCAGGCTCCTACGGCGACGCCCATGGCTACCAGGGCAAATACCTGCCGCTGGACTACTACGACATCCATCTGGACCCGCATGCCGCAATCACGCTGGACGTGCCGGGCGCGCGCTCCGCCATGGCGTTCACGCTGCTGGGCGGCGCGGCGATATCTGGCCACAAAGTGGCCGAGAAGAACGCCGTCAAGCTGGGTGACGGCGACACCGTGACCATAGAGGCCCTGGACGAGCCGGCGGAGGTGCTGTTTATGTCGTCCGTGCGGCTGGACGAGCCGGTTGCGTGGTACGGCCCCATCGTCATGAACACGAAGGAGGAGCTCCTCGACGCGTTTGGCGAGCTTGAGGACGGCACGTTCGTGAAGCAGGCCGCAAGCTACGCGGGGGAGTAAGTGGACTCATGCGGGACGTAAAGGTGGGACGTAAAGGTGACGAGCGTCTTTTCCGAACTACGGTAGTTCTCTCCGATGTGTGAGGTGCCTGGCGACAGTAGAACAAGCGTGCCAACGAATCTCTGTAGTAGACATTCTTAAAGCCTGATAAATGGCTATTTGGCTGCATAGGCAGCTCGATTTCGGAAACATTAATCTCACCTGACATCAGCTTTGGCAATAGTGTGTCGCGAAGCTGCTCTAGTGCGGCAATCTCTCTCGTGCTGCTCAACAAAAGATCAAGAATGGGTTTTGCCTGTTTGAAATAGATCGTGTCGTAAAAGTTGGTGTAAGCGCCTAAACCAGGCGGGCTGAAAGGAAGCGGCCGCCGTCCTAGAATCTGAAATCGCGACAAGTCAGGTTCGAGGCGATGCGCATGCCGCGCTTCGAGGACGGCTGCATCAACCTGCAAGAGCTGATCAGGCAGCTCGCCGAGTCGGTGGTGAACGAGATCATGGACGCCGAGGCGGACCAGATGTGCGCGGCG
Source organism: uncultured Olsenella sp. (assembly GCA_902761955.1). Classification (GTDB taxonomy): domain Bacteria; phylum Actinomycetota; class Coriobacteriia; order Coriobacteriales; family Atopobiaceae; genus Parafannyhessea. Next base: position 1,712 of record CACWMM010000125.1, read on the forward strand.
CAGAAGAACACGAGGAACGGCTACCGCGAGCGCAAGCTCAAGACCTGCGTGGGCACGCTCACGCTCAAGGTTCCCAAGCTGAGAAGCGGCAGCTTCTTCCCCGAGGACGTGATAGAGCGCTACCAGAGGGTCGACCGAGCGCTCGTGGCCGCCGTGGCCGAGATGTACGCCACGGGCACCAGCACCAGAAAGGTCCAGAAGATAGCCGAGAAGCTGGGCGTCGACAGGCTCTCCAAGGACCAGGTGAGCGCCATTGCCCAGAGCCTGGACGCCGACGTGGACGAGCTGCTCTCCCGCGACCTCTCGGCCATCAGAATGCCCTACCTCTGGCTCGACGCCACCTACGTGAAGTGCAGAAGGGACGGGCGTGTTGCCTCAACCGCCGTCGTCACGGCCATCGGCTCAGACGAAGAGGGCTGGAGGCGCGTGCTGGGGATATCGGTCGTGGACACCGAGTCCTACGACTCCTGGAAGGGCTTCCTCGCCACGATCAGGAAGCGTGGCGTCCACGGGGCCGAGCTCGTCGTCTCGGACGCCCACGAGGGCCTCAAGCGCGCCATAGCCGAGGAGTTCCAGGGAGCCGCCTGGCAGAGGTGCGTCGTGCACCTCACGCGCGACTGCGTCCGCGAGGCCAAGACGTGGCAGCTGAAGAGGCGGGTCGCCAAGATCGTCGCCCCGGTCTTCCGGGCCAAGGACGCGGGTGTGGTGCGTTGTGCCTACCACCTGGCATGCGAGATGCTCGAGGAGTGCTGTCCCAAGGCAGCCGCCATCATGGAAGAGGCCGAGGTGGATGCCTTGGCCTACCTGGACTTCCCCTGTTCCCACTGGAAGAGGCTCAGGACCAACAACGTGCGCCTGGCAGGGGCCGTGATGTGCGAGGAAGACGAGCTGTGGAGCGACAAGCGCTACTTCGCAGAGTCAAAGATCGCCGAGCTATACGACGAGAAGAGAGCAAAGCAGAAACCGCAGCCACCAACCCCTGAACAGGAAGAGGAGCTGCGTCTCATCGCCAAGAAAGCCATTGAGGCGAGCTTGGAGCTTGCCGACGAGCTGGAGGCGGCATAGGATAGGCAACTGATCTCAGGTCCAGGACGGCGTCCGCCCCTCAGAGCAATGAGGCCGTTACACCAACATTCCCGACACTACC
>CACWMM010000126.1:0-2212 GCA_902761955.1 uncultured Olsenella sp.
CGGCGCGCGCCGCGTCACTCGGCCCTACCCGCGCCGGACTCGCCGTCGCCCGCCCGCTCCTCCAACTTCGCGCGACGCCACAGCTCGTTCAGCCGCTCGGCGCCCAGGCCGTCCAGCTCCAGGCCCTCCTCGCGAGCCATCCGCTCCATCGCGGACCACCGCCGCCTAAACTTGCGGTTGCTTGCGTCCAGAGCCGCCTCCGCGTCGATGCCCTCCCAGCGGGCTACGTTCACAAGCGAGAAGAGCACGTCGCCAAACTCCTCGGCCGCCTCCTCGCTCCCGCGTTCCTCGTCCTCAAACTCCCGCCGCTCGGAGGCCACCTGGTCCCACACGTCGTCCACGCTCGCCCACTCGAAGCCGGCGCGAGCCGCGCGCGTGGATATCTTCTGGCACTGCAGCAGAGCGGGCAGCGACCGCGGCACGGAGTCCAGCAGCCCCTCGGGCGCACCCGCGTCGGCGCGCCCCTCCCGCTCGCGGCGCTTCACGTCGTCCCATATCGCACCCACCGCGCCGGCGTCCGCGGCCGCTGCGTCGCCAAACACGTGCGGATGGCGCCGCACGAGCTTCGCGTTTATCTGCCGGCACACGTCGTCGATCGTGAATTCGCCGGCGTCTGCCGCCACCTGCGCGTTCAACAGCACCTGCATCAGCACGTCGCCCAGCTCCTCCGCCAGGTGCGCGCCGCCCTCCAGCGCGGCGTCCGCGGCCTCGTACGCCTCCTCCACCATGTCGCGGCGCAGCGACTCGTGCGTCTGCGCGGCGCCACACCGTACGCACCAGTCGGTCAAACTCCGGGTGCGTACCCGGCGCATCCGCCCGCGAGCGGCTCAGCTCGTCCGCCAGCTCCGCAGCATCACCTGCCGCGCCGGCAGCCGCCGCGCCCCACACCTCGTCGCCCGCGCCAGCCACGTCGTCCTTGCCCCGCGCCTCGCCTTTCTCCATGGCCTACTCCTCGCCCTCGTCGTCGCCGCCAACTTCCTCAAGCACGCCCAGCGCTGCGGGCAAAAGCTCCTCGCGCCCGGTGTGGAAGGGGTAGCTCATCTTGCGCGTCTTGGGATAGATCACCGCGCGGCGCTCCTTCAGCTTCAGCGCCACGGCGGCCACGGCGCGCGGCACCTGTATGCCCACATACGCAATCCGCCCGCTCGTCAGGCTGACGGAGGTCACGCCCAGGCGCTGGCAGCGTATGCGGATCCGCGCGCGGTCCAGCAGGTTGCGGCCGGCAAGCGGCAGGGCGCCATAGCTGTTCTCCAGGTCCTGCTGCAGGCGATCCACGTCCGTGAGCTCCGTCGCGCTCGCCAGGCGGCGGTACGCCAGCACGCGCTTGTCCACCTCGGGCAGGTACTCCTCCGCAAGATAGAAGTCCGCCGGCAGGTTGATGTTCACCTCGGGTGCCGCGTCCGGCGTGGCCTCGCCCTTCGCCTCGCTCACGGCCTCTCCCAGCATCTGCGTAAACAGGTCAAAGCCCACGCTGCTCAGGTTGCCGTGCTGCTCCGCGCCCACCAAGGATCCGGCGCCGCGAATCTCAAGGTCGCGCATGGCAATGCGCATGCCGCTGCCCAGGTCCTGGTTCTCGTTTATGGCCATCAGACGGTCCGTCGCCTCCGGCGTCAGCGGAAGCTCCCCCGGGAACATGAAGTACGCGTACGCCTGCGTCCTGCCGCGTCCCACCACACGACCCTTCAACTGGTACAGCTGCGCCAGACCAAGGCGCTGCGCGTCCTCTATTATCAGCGTGTTGGTGTGCGAATTGTCGATGCCGCTCTCGATGATGGTCGTCGCCACAAGCACGTCTATCTCGTGCTCGTCAAACTCCAGCATCACGTCCTCAACCTGCTGCGCGCTCATCTTGCCGTGCGCCACGCCCACGCGAGCCTCCGGCGCGGCCTCGTGCACGCGGTCCACGGCGTCGTCTATGGTGGTCACGCGGTTGCTCACGTAGTACACCTGGCCGCCGCGCGCCAGCTCCGCGCGGATGGCGGCAGACACCACGTCCGGGTCCCACTCGCCCACCTTCACCTTCACGGGAAGGCGCCCGGGCGGCGGCGTCATGATCAGGCTCATGTCGCGCACGCCGCTCATGGCCATCTGCATGGTGCGCGGGATGGGCGTAGCAGAAAGCGTCAGCACGTCCACCTGCTCGCGCATGTTCTTCAGCTGCTCCTTGTGCTGCACGCCAAAGCGCTGCTCCTCGTCTATCACCACCAGGCCC